>NZ_AP027058.1:662259-993388 GCF_027925025.1 Limnohabitans sp. MORI2 | reverse complement strand
GCGCACGCCGCGACGAAGAAAAAGCCCGCGCCAAAGAACGTATCTTCAGCCACCGCGACAGCTTTGGCCAATGGCAGCCCAAGGCGCAGCGCCCTGAGCTGTGGACGCTCTTTAACCACAAGTTGCAACCCGGCGAACACTTCCGCGTGTTCCCCATCTCCAACTGGACCGAGTTAGACGTGTGGCAATACATCGCTCGCGAAAACATTGCTTTGCCATCCATCTACTACACACACAAACGCGAAGTGGTGGATCGCCGTGGCCTGCTGGTGCCTGTGACCGAACTCACGCCCCCCAAAGACGGTGAGAAGGTCGAGATTCGCGACGTGCGTTTCCGCACCGTGGGCGACATCACTTGCACCTGCCCCGTCGAGAGCGATGCGGCCACGCCCGAACAAATCGTCATCGAGACCTTGGCTGCCGACGTGAGCGAGCGCGGTGCCACACGCATGGATGACAAAACCTCTGAGGCTTCGATGGAGAAGCGCAAAAAAGACGGGTACTTTTAATATGCAAACTTCTGAACACTCCTCTGCCCTGAAATTCATCACCTGCGGTTCGGTGGACGATGGCAAAAGCACTTTGATTGGCCGCCTGTTGGTCGACACCAAAGCCGTGCTGCAAGACCACCTGGCGGGCGTGCAACGCTCGGGCGAAACCGACCTCGCATTGCTGACCGACGGCCTGTCTGCCGAGCGCGAACAAGGCATCACGATTGACGTGGCGTACCGCTACTTCAACACCGAAGCCCGCAAGTTCATCATTGGTGATGCGCCCGGTCACGAGCAATACACCCGCAATATGGTGACAGCCGCCTCTAGCGCCGATGCTGCTGTGGTGTTGGTTGATGCCATCAAACTCGATTGGAAAAACCCCGCGCTTGAATTGCTGCCACAAACCCGACGTCACTCCTTGTTGGTCAACCTGCTGCGCGTGCCCTCCATCGTGTTTGCCATCAACAAACTCGACGCGGTAGACGATGCGGCACTGGCCTACAAAAACATCGAAGCGGCTTTACGCAAGTTCGCACAAGAGGCTGGCATCACCATCACGGCGCTGGTGCCTGTGTCGGCCCTCAAAGGCTGGAACGTCGTCGAAAGCCACCCCGACTGGTGCGGCTACAGCGGCCCAAGCCTCTTGAGCATCTTGGAAGAGTTGCCCAACACGCCCGCTGAAACCGATGTGGCGTTCAGCTTCCCCGTGCAGTGGGTCGAAAAATTCCATGACTCTGGCGTGACCACCCAAGGTCGTCGTGTGTTCTGGGGCCGTGTGGCCACTGGCACCATTGAGCCAGGACACACCGTCAAAGTGTTCCCCAGCGGCCAAACCGCTGTGGTGTCGCAAGTGCTGTCGGCCACGCGCCAGCCGCAAAGCAAGGCCGCAGGCCACAGCGCAGGCATCGTGCTGGACCGCGAAGTGGATGTGTCGCGTGGTGACTGGTTATTGGCCGAGCAAGGGTCACCCGAAGGCCAACGCCAGCTCAACACCACCATTGCGTGGATGGACGACGAGCCCTTGGTGGCTGGCCGTGTGTACTGGGCCTTGCATGGACACCGCTGGGTGAAAGCCAAAGTGCAACGCGTGGTACACCGCCTGAACGTCAACACCTTGGCCGAAGAGGAAGCCACCGAGCTCGCCCCCAACGCGATTGGCCACGTCACCTTGGCGCTGCAAGAGCCTTTGGTGGCACTGCCTTTCACGCAGTCGCGCATCTTGGGTGCGCTGGTGTTGGTGGACACCGCCACACACAAAACCTCAGGCGCTGTGTTGGTGAACTGATCCAGCGCAAAGCCTGCCTTTGAATCCCGTTTAAAATCAACGGCTTGGCGCGGCACATTGTGTGCTGCGCCCTCTTTTTTACCCATCGATTGAATTGCCATGACGCACGTAGTCACCGAAGCCTGTATCCAATGTAAGTACACCGACTGTGTGGACGTTTGTCCCGTCGATTGCTTCCGCGAAGGCCCCAACTTCCTCACCATCGACCCAGACGAATGCATCGACTGCGCGGTGTGTATCCCCGAGTGCCCTGTGAGCGCCATTTACGCCGAAGAAGACGTGCCCGAAGGCCAAGAGCACATGACCAAACTCAACGCCGAGTTGTCTACCATTGGCTGGCCCAGCATCACCAAGCGCAAGGCGGCTTTGCCTGACGCTGAGGTGTGGAAAGACAAAACCGGCAAGCTCGCCGAACTCAAGCGCTAAGCACACCGCCTCATGACGGCCACCGCGATTCACACCGATGCCGTCATCGTGGGCGCAGGCCCTGTGGGCCTGTTTCAGGCCTTTCAGCTCGGCCTGCAAGACATTCGTTGTCACGTCATCGATGCACTACCCCATATCGGCGGCCAGTGCATGGAGCTGTACCCCGACAAACCGATTTACGACATTCCCGGCATTCCTGTGTGCACGGGTCGTGAATTGGTGGCGCAGCTACAAACCCAAATTCAACCCTTTGCCCCCACGTTTCACCTCAACCAAGAGGTAGCCCAGGTTGCGCGCTTAGATAATGATTTGATTTCGGTGCGCACCTCTGCGGGCTTGCATTTCGCGTGCAAGGTGTTGGTGATTGCCGCAGGTGTGGGCGCGTTTCAAGCACGCAAGCTAGCCGTCGAAGGCGCAGCAGAGCTCGAAGGCACACATGTGCATTACCGCTTGGGCGATGCCGCGCGATTTGCGGACCAAGATGTGGTGGTCATGGGCGGCGAAGAGTCCGCCGTGGTGGCAGCGTTGAAGCTCACGCTACAAACACCCGCCCCACACAGCGTGACGCTGATGCACCGCCGCGATGTGTTCACCGCCGAGCCTGCCCTGTTGCAAGCCATGCGTGATGCGGTGGCCAACGGCAAGCTGCAATTGCAAATTGGCCAGCCCACGGCTTTGCTGCACAACGCACAACAACTGCATGCCGTACAAGTGGCCACGCCCGAAGGCCAAACCATCGAGCGCCCAGCGCAACACGTCTTAGCGTTTTTAGGCCTCTCTCCCAAGCTTGGCCCAGTGGCCAACTGGGGCTTGGCCATGGAGCGCAAACAACTGGTGGTCAACACCGAAAACTTTGCCACCGATGTGCCTGGCATCTTTGCCGTGGGCGACATCAACACCTATCCAGGCAAGAAAAAACTCATCTTGTGCGGCTTTCACGAAGCCACCCTCGCCGCCTTTGGCGCTGCGGCTTTGGTGCACCCCACACGAAAAACCCTGCTGCAGTACACGACAACCTCGACTGAACTGCATCGCCTGCTCGGGCTCGTTTAAAATCCACACCGCGTCAGCAATGACGCATTCGCTAGGGGTGTTGAAGCCGTCACCGGCTTCGACTGAGAAAGTCCCTTTGAACCTGTTGAGACCCTCATTCCGTGGGTCTCAAAGTCCGCAAGGACTTGAGGTAATCCTCGCGCAGGGAAGCTTGGTCTTACAACGAGGCTCTTCACTCAACTGAGCACACACTCGTTTCGACATCAGCCGACCTGTCATACGTTTAAGGAAAACGTCATGGCAAACCATTCGCCATTTTTCAAGGCCACGCGCATTTCTGCGGCAGTGGCGATTTGCATCGCATCCAGCGCTTGGGCGCAACAAAACCCCACAGAAATCACCATCACCGATAAGCTGCCTGCGCGCGTGTCGGGCTTTGGTGATGTGCCGGCGCAAGAGCTGCCCTTCTCCACCACCACCATCACGAATGCAACACTGCAAGACATCGGCGCACGCCGCGTGTCTGATGCTTTGCACTTAGATGCATCGGTGAGCGACAGCTACAACTCGCCCGCGTACTGGGACATCTTGAGCGTGCGAGGCTTCACGCTCGACAACCGCTACAACTACCGCCGCGAAGGCATGCCCATCAATGCGGAAACCATGATTCCCATGGACAACAAGGAGCGCATTGAACTGCTCAAAGGCACCAGCGGCATTCAAGCAGGCACCAGCTCGCCTGGCGGCTTGGTGAACTACGTGGTCAAGCGCGCCCCCTCACAGGCCGAGCAAACCATTCGCAACATCACCCTGAGCTACGGCCAAGGCGACAACCGTTCTGTCGCAGCTGACTTAGGCGGCCGCTTTGGCAATGTCGCTGAATTTGGCTATCGCTTCAACGTGGCGCATGAAGATCTCAACCCGTACATTCGCAACACACAAGGCCATCGCGACTTGGTAGCACTGGCCATGGACTGGCGCTTGAAGCCAGGCACTGTAATTGATGTTGAATTTGAGCAATCTCACCGCGAGCAAATTGGCATCAATGGCTATAGCTTGCTGGGTGGTGTGCTGCCTGCCCCCGTCGACCCACGGATCAACTTGACACGACAACCTTGGTCACAGCCGGGGGTGTTTGATGCGATGACGGGCTCTGTGCGTGTGCGTCAAGAGCTGGATGCTGGGTGGCGTTGGACTACGCAATATGGTGCGCAGCGTTTGAAAACGGATGACCGACTCACCTTTGGCTTTGGCCCCAACACTGCCAACATACCCAATGGTCTGAGCTACAACAACAATGGTGACTACGACTTGTACGACTATCGCAGTGAAAACGAACGACGACTGGTTGACGCGCTCCAAACAGAATTAGTGGGTCAAATCAATACTGGCGACCTCGTGCATGACCTTATATTGAGCGTTCAGCGACAAAGACAACTTGATCGCTTATCTCCCATGCAGGCCTATAACTGGGTTGCGACGGCAAATGTTTCTGGCGGTGTCTATGGCATGGAAGATTCTCACTTAGCGTACTCAAATACCAATCGCAGTGAATACAGTACTGAGTTTTCAATAAAAGACAAAATACAGTTCACAAAAGACACCAATCTATGGCTTGGCCTGCGCCGTGTTGAATACAACCGAAGCAGCGTCCAGAACGAACCTGCCGACACAAACCCCGTTCACTACAGCGGACACATGAACCTTCCGTGGATCGGTCTTTCGACTAAGTTGGCTGGTTTAAATATTTACGGCTCTCACGGACACGGCATTGAACAACTCATCGTTCCTAACTCGGCCACTTTTAATGGCCCCGGGCAACAGTTGGGCATAGGAAGAAGTCGCCAAACTGAGTTAGGCGTAAAAAGTGCTTCAAGTTCTGCCTCACAATGGCACGCCACACTCTTCCAAGTCGAACGCCCCTTAACTTACGACGTTTACGATCCATCCAATTTCGTTAGTACGCGCTACTTGGACGGCAAACAAACGCATAAGGGCATCGAACTCGGCGCGAACTGGACAGATCGTCAATGGAAATTCGGCTCAACTGCACAGTGGCTGCATGCTGAAATTTCAGACGTGACTCAAAATCCAGCCCTCGTCGGTACAACACCGCTGAACGTCCCCAAGTTTGTTGTGCGAGGCCTGGCCGAATACCGCTATGCCAGCGTACCGGGTTTGCGCACTGGTTTGCGCCTGTCGCACGAGGGCGAGCGCCGTGTCACCGAAGACGGCGCTATCCAACTGCCGGCTTGGACGACTCTGGATGCAACCGCCCATTACGACACCAAGTTCAACAACGTGGCTTCTTCATGGACACTGGGCATCGATAACTTGGCGGACAAACGCTACTGGCGCGAGTCTCCCAAGCAGTTTGGCCACTACTACCTCTACCCTGGCGCACCACGCACACTCCGAGCCACAGTGCAATTCCGGATGTGATAAAGCCAATAAAATTGAGCCATGCGCTCGAAATTTAGCAAATTGCAAGTCTCTCCGATACAAAGCGCTGTTGTGCTTTGTATCGCCCTGACCTCATCTGCTTTTGCGCAACAAACACCCAATGAAATCACCATCATTGCTGAACCGCCTTTGCGAATTTCTGGCTTTGAAGGCGTCCCTCAGCTTGATCTACCCATCAGCGTTCGCACGATCAACGCCAGTACGCTGCAAGACATTGGCGCACAGCGCATCACCGATGCTCTGCGGCTTGATGCATCCGTCAGCGACAGCTACAACCTTCCCGCTTATTGGGACAAACTCAGCGTTCGCGGCTACGCGCTCGACAACCGCTACAACTACCGCCGAGAAGGATTACCTATCTCTGCTGAAACCATCATCCCGATGGACAACAAAGAGCGCATCGAACTGCTCAAGGGCACCAGTGGCATTCAATCAGGCACCAGCGCTCCAGGGGGTCTCGTCAATTACGTTGTGAAACGAGCGCCTGTTCAAGCTGAAAAAACGATTCGTGATGTCACGATCAGCTACGGGCCGGGCGATAACCGTCTCGTGGCTGCCGACTTAGGTGGCCGCTTCGGACCCAACGCTGACTTTGGCTACCGATTCAACGTCGCTTATGAAGACCTCAACCCCTACATCAGAGACACACCAGGTCACCGCAATTTAACGGCCTTGGCAATGGACTGGCGCATCAATGCAAGCAGCCGACTTGAGTGGGAGTTTGAACAAAGCCATTACGAACAAATAGGCGTCAACTTTTACAGCTTGCTTGGCCCAGGCACCAATGCTCTACCACCCACGGTCGACGGCACTCGTAACATCACGCGGCAACCCAGCTCGCTGCCTGGAGTTTTTGATGGGCTTACCGGCACCGTGCGCTTGCGCCATCAACTGGACAATGGCTGGATTTGGAGCACGCAATACGGCACACAACACCTTCGTGCAGATGACCGATTGACTTATGCATCTGGTTGCGAAACTGCGCCCAAGGACAGGTTTTGTGCCAACGGTGATTTTCAAATTCACGACTACCGAAGCGACAACGAACACCGCAACAGCGAAGCCCTACAAACCGAACTGCGTGGTCAAATGCACCTAGGTGCCTATGAACACCAGCTTAGAGTCAGTCTGATGCGACACCGTCAAGTCAGCCGCATGCCCGCCATTCACCCAGACAATTTACTGGGAACAACCAACAGCATCTATGGTGGCTTAACGCCCCCCGCCATCCCCAACGACAAACTGTATCCAAATACGAATAACAGCGACTACAACACTGAACTCGCGCTCACTGATCAGGTGCGACTGACCCCACAAACCACAGCATGGCTTGGTCTTCGTCACTCACAGCTCAATCGCAGCAGCATCCAAACAGATCAAACAGCCGCCGTGCAAGACACGCGCGGCATCAGCACACCATGGGTGGCACTGAGCCACCAACTCAGTCACCGCTTGACGGTGTACGCCAGCTATGGTCAAGGCATAGAAACAGAAGCAGCACCTAACCTTAACAACTACGCCAACGCGGGACAACCGCTACCTGCGCTTCGCAGCACGCAGCGTGAAGTCGGCCTCAAAAGCCAATACGAGCGCACCGTGTGGCAGGCCACATGGTTTGACATCGCACGCCCCGCAATTGCAGATGCAGGCGTAGCCTGTGGCTATAACTCCCCTGCCAATACTTGCACGCGCCAAATCGACGGCCAAAATCATCACCAAGGCCTCGAACTTAGCACTCACACCAAACTTCATCAGTGGGACTTTGGCGCAAGCGCCATGTGGTTGGATGCGCAACGCGAGAACGCCACAGTTCAAGCCGACCTGAATGGTCAACGCCCCGTCAACATTCCTAAGTACATCTTGCGAGGCATGACGGAATACAGATATGCCAGCACGCCCGGCCTGCGCACGGGGTTGCGCATCTCTCACGAAGGTGAGCGTCGTGTCACCGAAAACGGCGACATCGTTTTGCCTGCTTGGACCACCTTAGACGCATCAGCTCACTACGACACGAAAATTAATCAAGTGGCATCTAGCTGGACACTGGCCATCCAAAACCTTGCGAACAAGCACTACTGGCGTGAGTCCCCTCACCAATACGGCCAATACTTTCTATATCCAGGGGCTCCGAGAACATTCCGCGCAACTGTCGTATTTCACCTCTGAAAAAGGCGCAAAAAATGCGCTATAATTTCTGTATTCCTCAATAGCTCAGTCGGTAGAGCGCCGGACTGTTAATCCGTAGGTCCCTGGTTCGAGCCCAGGTTGAGGAGCCAAAAACTCGAATGAAATCAAGGGCTTAGAGAAATCTAAGCCCTTTTTCTTTTACCAACCCAACACAGACAAAAGCTAAATAGTTTTCAGGGTGACTGCTAGCTTAGCCCCGTTGAATTTAACTTGTGATTTTTAAGTTGCCTCACTTCACGGATACGAGTGAAACAAGCTACCTCTTCAACAGAAGGCAACGACGAAGTGCCCCACAGACGAATGGGGGCAATTCACACATATGACATAACCCAAGAAACTGCAACCAGATCAATTTTTGGCACGAAACTCAACTATACGCATCAAAAACAACCTGCTCTAAGACAAGCCCCATATTTTTAAAGTGTTTGTTGGCAACTATAGTTGGGACTACATATTTTGTACGTCGGTCACCATTTTTGAAAACTTGATCAACTAAGCCTGCACGTCGCAATATTTCCAGCCGTCGGTGAATTGTTCCTGGGCTCCCCAGATTTTGCAATCGCATGATTTCTGACACGGTATAGGGCTTACCCGCCTCGGTCTCGATCGCAATGAGACCAAGCAATTTCTCACAAATCGGCTGACCTGCGAAAAAAGACTGATGCAACTTGGTTTTCTGACTTTGCTTCAAATAGTGAAGGTAGGGATTAATCTGATGCACAAGAATCTCCTAATGGTTTCAATAGTCATGATTTTTTACAAAATGTGTAAAAAATAAGGTGCGCTAACGCACCATATCTGCTAATCCATCATTCGCAACCATTTACGCGGCACCAAATCAATCAATGGGGTCGGCTCTTTACGCAAGGCAGAAATACTCAACGTATTCTCCTGCTTCGGCACCAAAGAGGCTACATCGACCCCACTGAGTTGACGCATCCAGCTAGGATCCAGCGCGCCATCAGGCGTAGTTCTAGAATAAATCAACGACAGCATGCGGCGTGCTGAAGGACTACCTGCCGAGTCCGCCTGACGATACAAGCGAATCGCTTCCACATAGTTGACAGAGATGCCATCGCCGCGATGGTATTTGCGTGCTAATCTAAAAAGTGCTTCAGCCTTTGCTAACGAAACTTGAGCTTTAGAACTGCTTCTTGGTATTTGGTTCTCCATTCGCATGTGTTGACGCACCCAAATTGCATTCTGGTTGGCAACGTCTGACTGTGCAGCGGCATCTTCAAACAATGCCAAAGCGTGACGCCAATCGTGAACCTGAGCGTACAAAATACCCAGATCAATCATGGCGTGCACATTGCCTCCAGACACCGCTCGGTCCAATAAGTCACGCTCAGCGGCGGTAAGGCTTCGTACACCCTCGTTAGCATTGGGATTGAGAGGTCGTAATTGACGCTCTAGTAACCACTGCATGTAATACGCCCGAGCGGGATCGGCCAACATCAATTGCTGTGTCCAATGTTGCGCCTGAGCCCAATTGGCTGATGACTGACAACCCTCATAGGCACACCACGCCAAGCCTGCACGTGCCATTGGCTCACCGTAATGCACTCCCAAGGTAAACCATTGTTTAGCTTTGGCTGAGTTAGCGGGTACGCCTGCACCATGCAGATACAACAAACCTAACATCCAAGCAGACTGGCCTGCTGCCGCGCGTTGCGCGTCGTCCATCGGTGGCGCGAGGGCTGTTGTCCTGAAATGCGCCAATTCGCGCACAGCCTGCTCGCTAAGCTTATGCTGTTTAAGCACGACAGTTTCAGGCTCATTGGTATCACGTAGAGAGTCTAAAAGTGGCACCATGTCGGGTGTGGTTTGGCTCAGTTTGAGGTCGTCCTCATAACGCGCTTCCGCCCAGTTCAGCCCGTACAAACTACCAGCCACCCCCATGACGCAGATCAGAAAAAACCGCTTCATCGCGACTTAACCTGTGCATCTTGGGATGGTCGGCGTGAGGACACCTTCCACTCCAGCGTGGTTTGTGAAAACGATTGCCCCCCCACCGCCTTCTCATACCCTTTGACTACATCCTTCAAACCCACGATTCCAGGCAACGGTGTAAATGGCGGCATACTCAAAACGGGTTCCAGCTGCGCACTCACATCATCATCCGTCGCCACGCACATCACCGCCTCGGTACCTGGACCTGCTGTTTCAATCACATAGCCCGGATTGGGCGTCATCCAATCCGGCAAACGAATTGCTTGGTTTGCTGACACATACGCACGTGCCATCGTATTGGGTAATAAGCGAATCACGGACCCTGAAGCGTTGGACAAATAGCAAGCAACATAGGCATTTCGCGAAACGGTAGCCGAAATAAATACTTGCTCGCCAACTTCAAATTGGGTGCGTCCATTCATCACGTTTTCAATTTGAAGATTTAAGGTACGAGATGCAGATGGCATGCCAAAAGCTTTGCGAGAGCTTGGCAATGGGATCGAATCATTCCAAGCCATGGATATCGGATCTGGCTGGGTAGAACGCCAACCGTACCGTACCAAGTTTCCCTTTTCATCCAAGGATACAAAATCCCGCAAAGCACGCTCATATGTTGAAAAATCAACAACGCCCGTCACCACCATACCTTGATCAGCTTGAAATCTTGCAATCGCGGCACGAAGCACGACGGTTGGATTTTCATCTGCCGGTAAAGTTTTGCTCAGATAGCCTTTTGACATCAAAGACTGCTTCACCAATCCTTGGTGCACACCTTCAGCGCCTTCATCGTACCAATCACGTAACTGGCGCTGAAAATTCGGATGCGTTTGCTCCATCGTCAAACATTGCCAATACGGCACACGAGCCCACTTACCTGCCAACTCAATCACCGCAAGTTCTACGAGTGTACGGACAGCGGCGCCAGAGCCCTGTGCGTAGTCTTTACCAACGTTGAACTGCCAACCGTATTCACCAATACGTCCTGCCAAATCCAATCCTTCGCCTCCGTTGCCGATGATGACTTCATTCGCTGAGTCCATGCCGGGTATCAGTGTGCGGGTGCGAAAGTCACCCAAATGCAACTCTAAGGCAACAACCGTGGCATTTCTATTTTTGCTATAGCCTGTTTCGAAGCGGCTAGCCGACGTGCCAAAGTTACCTCGGTTGTTGAGCACATTTTGATCTACGTAAGAAATTGCCCCTGAAAAATACAGAGAAGGTCGTTGTAGTTGAACCTGGTTGTTATTTAGCAAAATATTGGTCAAGTTCTGCACCGTGTCTTGCCTTACCAAATCCACCTCATAGTCCACATAGCGAAACACATTACTTACTCTAGACATCTGCAAGAGAGCCGTGACAATCATTTCTTTCGTCGCAACTGGCGCACGAGTAGAAAAATCTGGAATTTGTTTACTTGTGATCAAGGTTGTTGACACCTGTGCCTCGCGCATCAGTTGATCCATGCACTGAAGTGAATCCGAGAAGCTAGACATAGCGCGCACTGGCCTCACACTCGGTCTATCAGATAAGGGGGCATAACTCTGGAATAGAGCGTCCTTGCGTGCATCCATGGGTGTGCTACATGCAGACAACAATAAGACCCCAACACAACAGAGTAAGCGCGCATGAAAAATCTTGGCTACCCGGTATTGAGTAGCGTGAGAAATGAACGACATGATGAAACCTTTGAGCAAGGGCCGACTCAGCGGCAGATATTGACCAAATCGCCGCGCAAAACCACGATCTGTGCTTCGGGCTTGGGGCCATAACGATTGAATGCACCGCTAGCAGTGGTAGTACTGTTACTGCCAATGTCTTGCGTACATACTTTTCGGACCCCCTCTTGCGCGGTGGTCGTGATAACGTTTTGATCTGTTAGAACGCCGGCAGTGTCCGCCGCAAATGCTTTGGCTTGAAAACGCGCCAACTTTGCGTCTATCCACGCGGGGATTTCCGAGTTGCTCGGCTGCACCGATTGAACTGCTGTATTCAATGGGAACATATTGCTCGGAATCCTTTGATTGAGCAACACGGGATCCTCGCCTGGAACCGGCTGTGCAGCAGACAACCCGACTTGCAAGCATGCCAAGCAAAATATAAACGTCAATTTGCGATCACGCACAAGCTTCTCCTAGCAAAAGGAGGGGGCATTGACACGGTAAAACCTTGTCGCCCCCTTGGGAGTCGCAAAAACTTATTGGCAAGTTAAGCAGTTGCTGTTTGAGGACAAGTTTTGCAATGCCTTGCCGCCCCACGATGCTTTATTGATCACAGCAGAGTTCTTGATCAATGCTACCTGGTAGGTGGAAGTGTGTAGACCATCCTCACCCACATTCGACGCAATGTTTTGGTTAGCTTGACCACCCATGCCAGCATTCATAACCACTGAGTCTTTGATCGCTGCCAACTGCATAGTCGTTGCATTGGAGCTAAAGCTACCTACATTGGAAGCCAGATTTTGCTGAGCTGTGCCATTTGAACCAAATGCCGAGTTAACTACGGCCGTATTCACTAGCACAGTCGCTTGCAGCGTAGGATCTGTTTGTACTTGTGGGGTACCACCGTTGCCGTTGCCGTTGCCGTTGCCGTTGCCGTTGCCGTTAGCAAAAGCAAAAGAAGTCAAGCATAGTGTTACCACGCCGATCAATGTTGATGCAGATTTTTTCATGATGATTTCCTTAAAGTAAAAGTCTTGGCGCCAACTCCGGATGAGCCGGCACCCACACAGATAACAAATCAACATCAAACCACTCATGCGAATTGCTCAATGTTTTTTGTTGATCCGCAATCAGTGTCATTAAATTAAAGCGCTCTCACAATCCCATGAATCAAGTACCGCCAAGGGGATATAGCAAGCCTCATTAAAAACAAATAAATGGGCGTGGGCTACCGAACAGACTGTGCTCTGACTCTTCTTCAAAATGGAACTTCTCAACCAAGGAGTCATTTATGTCAGAAAATTTCGAAGCTCAGAAAATTCAATTGATTCATGATTTAAAGACTGTGATTCATGATGCGCAATTGCTCATACAAAGTAAATCACACGACTGCAAAGTCAACTCTGAAGAATTGAAAAAATCCATGGCGCAAAAACTCAGTGATGCCATAGAGCAGCTACACCATATCGAGTTCCATACAAATGAAAAAATCAATCATGCAGCACAAAAAACCAAAGCCTATGTGCAGTACCACCCCATCAAAGCGCTAGGCATTTCGGCCGGAGTGGGGCTGTTGATTGGCATTCTGATGAAACGTCGGTGATCAGCGACAAGCCAGATGGACTCATCAAGATGATGTCAACCCAAAATAGCTGGAAAACTCTTCTGATCACACTGTTTGATTTACAGCTTCAGCTCTTATCGAAAGCGCTCATAAATCTTCAGCGGAGAATTTTCTTCGCGTTATTTTTATGGGTATTAGGTGTTTTTCTCATCGCAATCAGCTTGGTGAGCTTTGCAGTATTGATTTTTCACATTGGATGGCCAATGTATCCAATTCAATCACTCGCTGGGATCAGCTTTGTATATGGCATTGCAGGCATCATGACGATTCGACAATGCACCGCCCGCATTTCATAAAAGCTTTAAATTTTCGATGCCTGTTATGTGCGATGGCGGACTGACTGAAGTTATAAAGGTGTCTAAATTCCGTCGAAACTATCTCACGGAATTTAGGCATGCAACGCGTTGAATCGTTTTTAATCAAGCAAGGTAATCGACTGATATCTGGGCTCGCAGATAACGATTGGGAAAGATGGAAGCCACACATTGAAGTCATCCAACTCAAAGCTGGCAACATTCTTTTTGACTCTGGGCAAACTATTCATCATGTGTATTTCCCTTTGAGCGGCATCATCTCGCAACAATATGACTTTGAAGATGGCAAGTCGGCCGAGTTTGCGCAAATGGGCAATGAAGGAATGGCTGGTGTATTCATCTTCATGGGCAGCGTTTCGACATCAAGCAAGGCTGTGGTCATAACCAATGGTCTTGCCTACCGGTTGGCTACCCCATGGATGTTGAGTGAATTCAATGCATCTGGCGCATTCCGACAAATGATCTTGCATTACATGCAAATATTGATGACAAACGCATCTCAACTCGCTGTTTGCAATCGACGCCATACCATTGATCAGCAACTATGTCGTACGCTTTTGCTTCAATTAGATCGAGTAGCAGGCGATGATTTATCACTCACTCATGACTTAATCTCACGCTCCATGGGAGTTCGGCGAGAAGGGGTCAGCGAAGCAGCGAAACGATTGGAGAGAATGGGAGCTATTGCCTACTCACGTGGACATATTCACGTAATGGATCGATACGCGCTTCTGAAAAACACGTGTGAGTGTTATGGCATCATTAAGAAAGAACACTGTAGACTTCTTCCTCTATAACGCCAAACTGAACCAAACTATTGCGACGCAGGGTAGCCATTGACAAATCCCAAACTGCAGTCGAAAAATTAGTTTGGTTAATTATTTGATCAAGCCAAACGGTGAGCAAAATATCTTGCAGCCCAAAAGGATTTTTTACATCATACAAATCCGAAATTTCTTCCTGCAAAATGGTCATCGAAATGTAGCCATGACTACGCATCAATTCGATCCAAGTGAGAAATGGTGACTCGATTTCATACATTTTTCTTGCCTCATTATTGATGAGCTCAATATTTTTCGCCCGTCGATGAAGATCAATCATGGTTGAGTCTCCTGCTGCAAGACGGCAAAACGAGTTAATTCCGCAACTTTATGCACACCAATTTTTTGCATGATGTTGCGCCGATGGGTATCAACTGTATGTGGCGAGACACCCAACTTTCTGCCTATTTGCTTCGATGTATACCCCGCAGATATCCAGCTAACAACCGTTGATTCACGCGGCGTCAAATCTGGCAGGCGTGTGCGATTTCTACTGTCACACAAAAGTTCCGTCAAAGTAGGACATATATATCGTTGACCAATGCGCGCAGACTCAATGGCCATAAGCAAATGCTTGAAACTACCCCAAACAGAAATGCAAGCGTGTGCACCTTGACGCAAAGCACTTATAACATCCGAGCGCTCATAAAAATCAGCGCACAAAACGGTTGGAATTTGGCTGCTTGAAAATTTCACAACGTCATTGGCATCATCTGTTACGCAGACATCAATCAGCATGTCGGGTCGATGCAGTCTGCGTGACACACACCGCATATCTTGACTCATTAAATAATCTTCTACGCCCTGCTGTATCAAACCGTGGCGCATCCCTATGTAAACACTTTTTGACATGGGAAGATTCCGATCAAAAGTCACGACGCATTCGCGACAACAAATCTACACGGTCTTGGCATTGGAGTTTTTTGTAGATGTGCTTGAGGTGAATTTTTACTGTTCCCTCTGCGATTGAGAATGTACTAGCTATTTCACGATTTGAACGCCCACGTACCAACAACTGAACAATAGATAGCTCTCTGAGTGTCAGCAATCGCTCAATGATTGAACGCGTTAGCGGTATATCACCTTGAGCTAGATCACAGACCGAATACTCTTCATCTAGCCACCTTTGTCCGTGATGAACTTCTCTAATGCACTCCATCAATGTCTCCTTGGGTTTAGATTTCGAAACCAATCCATTTACTCCGACGGCTATCAACCCCAAGACATCCAAGATACTGGCATGTGTAAACACCACTGGCAATGTTTTTAGCTTTTCTTCTCTGAGGTCACGTATCAAACTTAAGCTATCTTTTTCACTCAACGTCAATTCCATGACAACAATATCCGGCTGCAAAATCAAAATTTCTCGCCAAGCTGCAGCACCGTCATGCACACAAGTCTTGACAAGAAAATCAGGATGGTTAGCGAACGTCTGCATCAAACCATCCAAAACCACAGGATGTGGATCAGCAAACATAATTTCAATAGGCATTGCTGGTGACGCATTAGCAGCGTCATCACTCATTAAAGCTTCCAACTCATCATCAGTAATCAATGGCGCTGATGGAACAAGGGCTTGGACCATGGGTATATCTCTCAAAAAAGAGACCTCATCTTGTCAGTCCTACGTGAATTCCTCCGTACGTCTGCCAACACAAGCTATGTCAACCACACGATAGATTTGGCATGACGATCACTTCATCCTTCACATGTGTCACATCTGCAATAGCACGAACAGCCAGCAACAGCTCTTCCTTCTTCTTTGCGCTTTGTACATAGCCTCTCAGCTCCACTTCTCCCTTAATGATCTTCACATTGACCTGCCCCCACAACATATGTAGAACTTCTCGAAGCGCATGATTGATAGCCAACTCCATGCGATAACGCCGCCGATCTTCAAATACCACTTTAGAACTACCCGTCATTCTTCCACTCCTTTTTCCATACAGGCAGCTTAATTTCTTGCGAACTTTTCAAAAGTTCGCTCGCTTACATACACAAATCAAATTTATTTTTGTTATGTGCGAAACAGCACACATTGATACGCACTGATGTTTCAAAATTTTGAAAAAGGAGACAGCTATGCAACTCACACAAAGCATTGAACTCAAAGATATTGCTGCGCTGTGTCAATTAGGTGCCAGCGAATTGGACGAGTTGCTGGAATACGGAGCTATTCCACTTGTAGAGACGCCATCCAATGGCCTGCGTGTTCCGAACAACTATGTCAACACGCTACTCAAAGCTGCACAAATAAGACGTGACTTCGCTTTGGATCTATTCACGATGGCGATCTTGGCTAATTACATCCAAAAAATTAGTGACTTAGAACTCAGTAATTCGCAGTTGCGTCATGAGGTAGCTCAATGCAAGTGTTAAGTTATCTATCTCAAGAGGGAATGAGCG
This sequence comes from Limnohabitans sp. MORI2, assembly GCF_027925025.1. Lineage (NCBI taxonomy): Bacteria > Pseudomonadati > Pseudomonadota > Betaproteobacteria > Burkholderiales > Comamonadaceae > Limnohabitans > Limnohabitans sp. MORI2. The sequence goes on along the minus strand of NZ_AP027058.1, from coordinate 976,764 downwards.
GCTCCTACCCCACAAACTCTGCATGGCGTTTTATGCCGAGCGAGCGTGATGTGTTAAAGAAACCTAACACACCCACTGTGCAACGCAATGAAATGGTAGGCCCTGGTGACCACTGTGTGATTCATCGCCGCAAGTTGATTGACTACAGAAATGTGTCTCACACCACAGAGTTGGCGTTGTATGGGCTAATCCCATCATGGGCATGTGATGCGCACTCTGCCACACAAAACTGTGTAACGCATATCGCCACCGTTGCAAACAAACCCGCTTATCGCAGTGCATTAAACAAAGCGCAATTTTGTTGGATTTCCGTGGATTATTTTCTTGGTAGCGTTTGGAAAGACGGGCGTGAACAACCCGTTCGGATTGAACAGCTAGATCAAACACCTTTGTATTTAGCTGGCATCTGGAGCGAATGGACATTAGATAGTGGAGCCCCCATATTGAGTTTTTGCCTACTCACTCGTGACACAGAAACACAACTCAAAGCACAAGGTGTCCGCTTGGGACAAGGCATTTCGCAAAGCTATGTCATTCTGAGCCACTCCGCGCATCGAAAAGACTGGCTTTGCAATTCATTTGAGCAAAACAGCGTCATCCTAGAAACCATCCACATCCCTGAGCTTCTCATCAGCCCCTACACTTCCATCGAACGACCGCGTCATGCCACATGAATCTCTCTCAATTCTCAAACAAAGTAACGCTATTCTGGCGGGTTTGCCACTCGGTGATTGGGAGCGTTGGAAACGCTTTTTAACTCCTGTTGAGTTGGCAGTGAATCATGTGATTCACAAAGCAGGACGCACAGAAAAGCACATTTATTTACCAGCATCTTGCATCATCTCTGTCCAATACGATTTTGAAGATGGTAATTGCGCAGAGTTTGCAGAGATCGGCAACGAGGGCATGACAGGCACCTTCATCTTCACCGGTAATTCAGCCACGGTTTCGCAGTCCACAGTCATCTCTAAAGGACTGGCCTACAGAGCAGACTCAGACTTTGTCGAGCATGAGTTCAACAATTCCTCACCATTTCGTTGCCAAATTCTTCGTTACATGCAACTTCTAATGCTCTACACCGCACAAACTGCAGTTTGCAATCGTCGCCACTCCATCACCCAACAACTTGCACGCGTTTTGTTGGTTAACCTAGATCGAATCATGGGAAATGACCTCGCTTTCACCCACGAGTTAATGGCCAAAAGCTTAGGCGTGCGACGCGAAGGTGTAACACAGGCAGCACAACATTTGCAAAGCCGAGGTGATATTCAATACACACGCGGAAATATTCGTATTAAAAACAGACAAGGCCTCATGACTTCTGCCTGCGAGTGCTATCGCATCGTTAGGGATGAGACTGATCGGCTATTATTCGCAGCCCTTCCCATCGATAGCGCCCCATGAACACAGACATGCCCAACATCAAGCTTGCCCTGAGCGCACTTCAAGAAGAGGTTCGAATTCTCAAAGAAAATTTTCACTCACTAAACTCGAAGTACACCGAAAATTTAATTTCCCTTAAACAACTCACACTAACGTCATCAGAGGCTGCGACACGTGCGGCCAATGCAGCTGAAAGAGCCGCTAAATCTGCATCATTTTGCGCAGAAACAGCCAAACTTGCGGCGAACTCGGATATCGTGCTCGCTGCCGAAAATGCTGCACAAGCAGCGAACGAGTCGGCCGAGGCAGCTATGGAAGCTGCCGCCGCCGCCGCTGCCGCCGCCGCTGCCGCCGCCATCTCTTTGGCGCAACATGCTGAGGATGCCTGCACACAAGCATCGGCTACAGCGGCCTATGCCACACAAATGGCGACGGAATCTGCAGCACATGCAATCAAGATGTCGCAGGCTGCCACCGAATTTGCGAGACGAGCACGCGAGCGCAATGACTCAAAAAAGTAAAAACTTATCCTTTAACGAGGTAGCGTCCTAAAGCGCTAAATGCCCCCAAGCCTACAGCCACGGACATTGCCTCAAGGCTGATCGGTGCAAACTTAAAAGCATTCGCAGCTACAGGCCAATAAACAGCAAGCCCTGTTACACAAACAGCTCCTAAACTCAACCAGAGCATGCGTGGATTGATAAAAAAATATTCGCCTCGTGTAGGAGAGTGCTGCCGGTAACTGGTCATTAGCATCATGTTACCCACCACAAGTGTGACAAATACAATGGTTCTTTGCAGCATCAAATCGCTGGTATGGTGAATCGCATACACATAACTGAGCGCCACCATCGCAAGTGCAAATAGCCCGCGGCCAAGTGCTGTGTGTATTTGTGATTGACCTAGCACAGCGCCACGTACATCACGCGGTGGCACTTGCATCACCGTCGCATGAGCCGGCTCATTTTCAAATACGACCGAACAAGCAGGATCTATAAAAAGCTCTAGACAAGCCATGTGCAGCGGCAACAACACCGAGGGCGTATTGAACAACATCGGCCATACCGCTAAGCCGGCTATAGGCAAATGAACCGCCAACAAATATGACATCGACTTCTGCATGTTGACGAAAATGCTACGCCCCAAACGAATTCCTCTCACCAAGGCTCCGAAGTTGTCGTTCAGCAAAATTAAAGCTGCTGTGCGCCGCGCGACATCTGTACCGCGCATACCCATGGCCACAGCAACATCGGCTGCTTGCAAGGCGATCACGTCATTCACACCGTCGCCGACCATGGCTACGACCTCCCCTTGAGCCTGAAGAGCTTGAACAATTTTCAGCTTCGCCCACGGACTCACCCGTGCATACACAGACTGGGTGCGAACACACTCGGCCAACTCCAGCAGTGTCAACGCTTCAAGCTTGTCACCTAGCACGCAATCCTTTGCATTCAACCCAGCCTGTTGCGCAATGGCCAATGCTGTTTTAGGGTAGTCGCCTGTGATCACCACAACACGTATGCCAGCCTGCTCACAGGCACGCAATGCAGCTGGAATCTCTTCGCGAATCGGGTCTCTAAACGCAATTAGCCCTACCCACTCTAATTTATGGTCCGCCAAACGTTGAGGGGTCAGAAACTGATATTGCTCACACTGAGCAACAGCAATCACGCGCAAGCCGTTTTCAGCCATCTGGTCGACTTGCGTCATCCACTGAAGCTTACTCTTTGCTGTGAGTTGACACAGTTCCATCACATCTTCTGGCGCACCCTTGGCTGCCAAAAAAATTGACTGACTTTTGTCAATTTGATTTGGGCACCATGCTTGCGCCGTAACACGAAGCTCTGCGCGAATCGGAAACGACTGAATGATCTTTCCCCACGCCGCCGTGTCCATATTAACTCGCTCACGAAGAGAAAGTTCCATAGCGTCAAAAGGTTGAGCAGAACTAGCCAGAATAGCCACACGCAGCACTTCATTTGCCGTATCAGAAGACACTAAGGCATCTTGAAATTGAATCTGCTCAATATGCTGTTGCCTTTCTACCACCACAATTTCTGGTGACATTTGGTTTTGCGTCAACGTGCCCGTTTTGTCGGTGCAAATCACGGTACACGCGCCCAAGGTTTCTATAGCATGAATGTTGGTCGTCAACACACCTTCGGTAGACAACCTTTTTGCCCCCAAAGCTGGAAACATCGATAGCACCACAGCGTACTCTTCTGGCAGCAAACTCATTGCCAACACAATGGCCGCTAAAAAACCACTCAACCAGTGTCCGTGTACCCATCCCTGCACAAGCCACATAACAGTACAAATCAACAAAACCACTTTGGCCAAGTTTTGAATCAAACGCTCTGTTTGTTTTTGCAATGGAGATGTGATGTACGAAATGCGAAGCAATGACGCACCGATTTTCCCCATCGCGCTACGCTGCCCAGTTCCGATGACGCGAGCCAAACCTTCGCCTCTAATCACGCATGTACCTGCCAGCACTTTTTCGGCCGAGAGCTTACACACCGTCGCGGACTCACCCGTGAGCAAGGACTCATCCACCTCCATGTAGGCGACTTGCACGAGGCGAGCATCCGCTGCAATTTGCTGCCCCTCCATCAAGCACAGCACGTCACCCAAAACCACATCTTTTGCTGCAACTTTGAGTACGTCCCCATCTCTTAAGACGATGGCAAAAGGTTGTGCCATATCGCGCAATGCCTGAAGTGCATTTTGTGATTTTTGACCTTGCACATAAGTCAACACCACTACAGCCAGGACTACAAACAGAAGTGCCACACCATCTTCCAACTCACCCAAAACCAAATAAATTGCTGCCGCCGTCAGCAACAAAGCAAACATAGGTTGCCCAATGATGGCTTTGACCTTTTCCCACACAGTGACCACTGGCTCTGCCACCAAGACATTGGGGCCGTAAAGCACAAGACGACGATGTGCCTCTTGCGTACTCAAACCGCGAATCATGAATTTCCTTTGAATCAACGTCACATGCGACACAGACTAGTCGACTGGCAAATAAATGGCCGTGTGCCGGCGCACATTGACTCGTCAGTGTATGGCTTGACTCTGTGGCAAATCGCACAGACGTTCATACCCATTCCAAAGAAGATGTACCCCTTACTTCAAAGGACTTGTATGAAACCTCTCACTACTCTGACAGCATTGAGCTTGGCTGGCGTATGCCTTTCCTCCGCGCAGGCACAAACCTTTTACCCGTTGGCCACCGACTATTACGCCGAAGCAGGCTTAGTTGCCATGGAGCTCAAAGACAACGGGCAAAGCTACAACCCTAATTCCATGCGGTTGATTGCAGGCAAAACCCTTAACCGTAACTTGTCACTTGAGGGCATGTATGCATTCACTATCAATTCAGACAATCAACCTAATTTCGATGCCAAATCCACGCATTACGGAATTGCACTCAAGCCCTACATCAGCATCAATGAAAACACCGAGGTGTTTGCGCGTGCGGGATATGGACGCTCCCACGTGACAGCTTCTGCAAGTGGTGAAAAATCACTTTCAGATTGGTATTACGCCATTGGGGTTCAAACCAAATTCACCCCCGACATCTACGGCCAGCTCGACTACACCAACTTTGTCAATAAAGATGGCGCATGGGCACAAGGCATTGGCTTTTCTGTAGGCATGCGGTTTTATTGACCCCGCTTCATTCAAAAATATACACAACACTTGAAAGTTTATATGACCAATCTACCCACACCCTCTCAAAAACCCATCGCCCATGCAGCCGAAGCACACGAATCAATGGCCGAAATGCGTGACCATTGCAACCAATATCTTGCGCACATGGTTGATCTATTGTTTGAAGGACAAAAAGAAAATCTGAAGCTGTTGAGCCAAATTCAAAAGAGCATGCTAAAAAATGGCAAAAGTTTCAGCGAAACCCTCAACCATAACGGCAATGGCTATGCAGCATCACACCAAGCTTCTTCCGATGATTTGTTTAAATCGATGATGGATATCGGTGCTTTGATATTGGATTCGGCGCATATGACAGCGGAAAAATCTGCCAACATTGCCAAAGGATCGATGATCAATCACAAAGTTAAGTCTCAACCTGCACAACAGCACGGCAAACATTGAGCTCCCGCGACGTCACAGGCTGTCGGCCGTCATAAAAAACCTTTTCCTGTTGCCGTCGTGGAGGGAGAGGAATATTGGTGGTGTGCTTGTGGCCTGAGTCAATGCCAACCCTTGTGCGACCAATCGCACAAGGAAACTCAGCACACCCCTGTTTTGTTTCACGCCCAAGAAACAGGAGTGGTCAATTTTTGCAGATGCAAACTCACCAGCAATCCGCCTTATTGTGATTGCAGCCAAATGTTATTTGGTCAACAAGGCTAAGCCTTCATAGCAGATTTTTTGCCTGACACTGTGAACACAGGCACCACAAAAGGATCGACCACCAAGTGATCTTCCACATACGTCACACCAGGAATAGCCCAAGCTATTTCGACTACCTCCTGCTTGTGGTGTCTATGGGTCACATAGCCGCTGATGACGATGCGTCCATCAATGACACTCACATTGATGGCGCCACACTCTTTATGAAGTAATCGCTTGATCGACTCTTCTATTCTGGCCTTCACATCTGCAGGTTGCATGGTTGGCTTGATGTTCAAACCACAATGAATTTTTCGTATCCCACGGATTTCTTTGAGCATGGCCAACAAATGCTGGATTTGATAATTCCAATCCACCGAACCCGTCAAAGTTAATTCTCCGTCTTCCACCATTACATCGATGCAATAGGGATGCATAGGATGCATCATGTCGATCAAATTCACCACACGCTGCGCCAGCTCTGTGTCCGTGATTTGATCTTTATGATGCAAGTTGACCTGCACATTTACTGCAATGGCGCGAACTCCAGCGATGCGCCATACAGTTTCTTCTGCAGCCCACTTCTCCTTCAAGCTCCCCACTTGGCCTGCCAAGGTCACCACGCCGTCTTTGACACCAATTGATAGATTGTCGGCATTGAGAAACGGGCAACTCTCCAACTCTTTGAATACTTCATTTTCCAGCTGCTGGTCCGTTTTCATGGCGGCAATTCCTCTGAATGGCGGTTACAAAAAATGGTGCGAGTGAAGAATTCTTTGCTTTTTGAAGCTCAGTGCTCAATGCCTGCTGTGAGTCGGCTGTGATTGATTGATGTCAGCAAGGCACACCCTTCTGGTAGGCATCAAATCGCCAAGCGCCACAGCTCGACCATTCAACACATCATCAATTCACTTTGCGACCCCGGCATCGATATGCCCAGATTCAAAGAAGCGAACAATTTCCTCACCCGCAACCTGATCATGTTCCTTTCAAATGAGAAAGTCTGTTCGATAACCCACATAAATTCAATCGACTTGTCATGCCCATCAAAGACACGGTTCATCAATTGCCAAGCACCGACTGAGTACCGAGGCTAATTCTGGTGAAGATGCCACTTCATAGAGGTGATGACGCGTAAATGGGTAGTCAGACAAGGCATCATTGCGAATGGCAAGCATCTGATAAAGCGCAGTCCAACCTCGCTCAAATCCCACGGCACATCCCGCTAAGTAGAGTCGATACGCCAACAGAATTTTTTCTGCTTTGGTAGGGTGGTACTTCATCAGTACACTGCGCGCCTCGTCCAGTCTGCTCTCAAGTCGGTCAGACCAAGCCCAGAGTGTTTGCGCATAGTGGGGTCGCAAATTTTCTACATCGACTAACTCAAACTTAGCTCTAGCCATGTGGTGCATAACCTCGCTCACGGGTAGCAACTCGCCACCAGGGAAAATATATTTTTCAATAAAGTCCCCCATGCTCAAACCGAGTTGTTTTTCTTCCATCCAACCGGCCGTAATGCCGTGATTCAAAAACATACCACCTGGCTTAAGGACTCGCCAAATTTTTGAAAAATAGGCTTCCATGTTGACGCGCCCAACATGTTCAAACATCCCAACGGATGCGACCTTGTCAAAAGGCTGTGATTCGTCTATGTCTCGATAATCCAGCAGATGAATCTTGACGCGCCCTGTTAAATTTTTCTCTTTGATCTTTTGATCAACATGCATGTATTGATTTTTTGACAGCGTGATGCCAGTAGCTTCAACACCGTAATGTTCAGCCGCCCACAAGAGCAAGCCCCCCCAACCCATACCAATATCCAGAAATCGATCGCTCCGCTTAAGCATGAGCTTTCGGCAAATCAAATCTAACTTTGCTTCTTGCGCCTGCCTTAGGCATATCTCTGGATTTTCAAAATATGCGCACGAATACACGCGAAGTGGGTCAAGCCACAAGGCGTAAAACTCATCTGAGACATCGTAATGTGACTGAACATGTGCTGCATCTTTGTCGCGACTATGAAGAAATCGGCTCCGCCACTTATGTAACCCAAACTCGATAAAACGCTCCACAGAGCTTTTATCAGTTTGGTGTGGTTCTGTTTGAAGCAGCCGTTGTGCAATGTCCATGAGCTGTCGCATAGATCCTTCGAATTGCAAACGGCCTTCGACCAAATCAGCGCCAATGACGCCTAGCTCACCCTCAATCAAATCCGTCAACGCACTCCAACTATTGAGTTTCAATTTTGGCGACTTATGCCAACCCAAAACACCATTGATTTGGCGCCCATCGGGCAACTCCAAACACAAGGGCACCTCCAACTTCAACAAATGATTTTTAGTGTTTTCTGCCAATAGGTTTTGCATCATGATCTGCTCCAAGTTGAAAATCAGAGCAGGCTAAAAGCAGTGCATGCAGTTCATGGTGCGCCAACGCACAAAACGTTTATTCATCGTTCAATGTGCTCAAACGCACAGTGCTGGAAACCTCTTCAAACAAAAATTTCAATCACTTTTTGTTGTGAGATATTTTTTCATGCGCCTTATTAAACCTGTGCGAACCGAAAGAGCTTATCGCTTTGACTTGATCTTTTATGCGGTTTCACCATTGAGTCTTGGCTTATTGCTATACATCTACAGCCCACTTGAATCGAGGGCTGAAATACTACTTCTAGGCCTTGTAGGTTTGGTGCTGTGGAGCTTAATAGAGTATCTGCTCCATCGATTTGTTTTGCATGGATTACCACCATTCAAGCGTTGGCATACACAGCATCACAACCAACCAATGGCACGCATCTGCTTGCCCACCGCATTGAGTATGTTGCTTATTTTGTTATTAGTCTTTTTACCTAGCTTGTGTGTATTCAACATCTGGCAAGCCTCAAGCTTCACATGCGGTGTGTTAAGCGGTTACGCGATCTATACCCACATCCACCATGCCACACATCATGCTCGACAAACGAACGGATGGCTTGCAAGGCGTCAGCGCGAACATGCGATTCACCATGCTTCGCACCACTTTAGCTTGCAGCCAAAGGAACGAAATTTTGGCGTCACAAATCAATTCTGGGATCGTCTGTTTCACACTGCAGCGCATTGACTTGCAGATCGATTGACCACGAAAGCCGTCCCCGCCGTCAAATGCAATTTCCCACGGCTGAAACCACTTTATGCCAAAGTGCCGCCATCGGGCTGACCACGGATCAGGCACGCGCTCGCCTTCACCAATATGGCGCCAATCGTTTGCGTGACACCAGCCAAGCAGCATGGGTTTGGCAGTATTTGTCGCACTTTAAAAATCCATTGGTTTTAATTTTGTTGATCGCCAGTGGCGTGTCGGCTGCCGCTGGTGAGCTTTCCAACTTCTTCATCATCTCCTGCATTGTTATTTTTAGCGTCACACTGGACTTTGCTCAAGAATATCGCGCCACGGCCGTTGCCGATAAATTACGTCAATCAGTGTCTATTCAGGCCGCGGCATGGAGAGATGGTCAACTGACAAACATCCCAGTTTTTGAACTGGTACCGGGTGATGTGGTCTTGCTGACCGCTGGAGATCTCACCCCTGCTGACGGTTGGTTGTTTGAAGCGCATGACTTCTTTGTCAACCAATCACTGTTGACTGGTGAGTCATACCCTGTTGAAAAGCTTGCAAGACCTCTTTCGCTTCCAGTTACGGATTTACCCGATGCAAGTCACCTTGTTTTCACGGGGACATCCATCATCAGTGGTAGTGCACGCATGTACGTGACACGTACTGGCGCAAATACCCAAATTGGTGGAATCGCCGACAGTGTCATCAACACAACCGAAGCAACCTCTTTTGAGTTGAGCACACGTCTCTTTGGTTTGATGATTCTTAGGCTGACCTTATTGATGGTGATGTTTGTAGTTTTGGCGAACATTGTGTGGCATCAGCACGAATGGTTAAGTGCTTTTCTTTTCGCCGCCGCACTGGCCGTCGGTCTCACTCCTGAACTCCTGCCCATGGTGGTTTCTGTGACGTTGGCACGCGGTTCCATGCGTATGGCAGCCAAGCAAATGATCGTTAAACGCCAGTCCTCCATTCAAGATTTGGGATCGATGGATGTTTTGTGCACCGACAAGACCGGTACGCTGACCGACTCACACATCCGCCTCGAAGCCCATGTCGACCTTCGAGGTCAATCCAGTGACAACGTGTTGATGATCGCGGCACTCAACAGCCATTTCGAAAGTGGTCTCAAAAGCCCTTTAGACGAAGCCATTCTTGCGTACAAGGTAATGGATGTTGGCATTTGGACCAAGGTTGATGAAGTCCCTTTTGACTTCGAACGCCGTCGTGTTTCGGTCCTCCTTGAGCAAGCAGGTCAACGTTGGCTGATGGTGAAAGGCGCGCCTGATGACATCATGTTGCTTTGCACAGAAGCAGCGACCGATGGGTTAAACCACACCATCCCATTTGACGAAGCCACGCGACAGGCGGCTCAAACATGTTGCAAAGATTTTGAAAAAGAGGGGATGCGCGTTTTAGGCGTTGCTTGTCGTCACGTTCCTGTCAACCATGCTCACGCAGTGGTGAATGATGAGTCTGCCCTGGTGTTCGCTGGTTTTGTTGCGTTTCTTGATCCTCCCAAACAAAGTGCCGCTGAGACTTTGCAAACACTTGAAAAGATCGGTATTGCCATTAAGGTTGTCACAGGCGACAGCGAGTTGGTCACGCAACATGTTTGCGCCCAATTAGGACTGCACGTACAGGGCGTACTCACTGGAAGCGAAATTTCGACCATGGACGATGCAGCGTTGGGCGCTATGGTCGAGCATGTGAACCTGTTTTGTCGCATGAATCCAGTGCAAAAAAACCGCGTGATTCATGCTCTAAAGTTTCGGGGGCATGTGGTCGGTTATTTAGGCGACGGCATCAACGATCTGCCAGCACTCCATGCGGCAGATGTGAGCCTGTCCGTCGATTCGGCCGCTGATGTAGCAAAAGCTGAGGCAGACATGATCATGCTGCAACACAACTTGTCTGTATTGCACGACGCAGTCATGGAAGGGAGGCGAACATTTGGCAATATCATGAAGTACATCTTGATGAGCACCAGCTCCAACTTTGGCAACATGTTCAGCATGGCTGGCTCGGTAATATTTCTCCCTTTCTTACCGATGCTTCCCACGCAAATTCTTCTTAACAATGTACTCTACGACCTCTCAGAAATCACCATCCCTTTTGATTCTGTCGACACAGACGACACCAAACATCCGAGAGTCATGGACATGACTTTGATCCGTAACTTCATGCTGACCATCGGACCTGTGAGCTCATTGTTTGACTTTTTGACGTTTTACGTAATGCTTACGGTGTTCAATGCCGATGAGCGTTTGTTTCAAACCGGCTGGTTTATTGAATCGCTTTGCACACAAGTTCTGGTGATCTTTGTGATTCGTACGCGCGGGAAATTCTGGCGCAGTAAACCTCACCCATGGCTCGTCACCACATCGATCCTGACAGTTTTCATCGCAGCGGCTTTGCCCTTCACAACGATTGGAGAATATTTCGGGTTTACCCCGCCTCCGACAGCATTTTACGGGGCACTATTGGCGATGACGATACTTTACTTAGGCTGGGTTGAGCTGATAAAGCACTGGTTCTATATGGGCCATCATTAAACAAGAAACGTCACAACAATGCAACATGCGCCCTGCTCAAAAAATATCGATTTCGCAGTCTTAAATAGCGCTTGAACTTGACTTGTTACAGTGGATGCGCGATGTCGTTTCACAAACGACGGTGTCCAGATTCTGGACACCCCAGCACCGTCCAGAGCTGGACGCCTTGCAGATCAGATGGGGAAACATCAATTACACACAATATTGCACATCGATAGTTTTCATGCTGTAAGTCGCATAAATCATAGGATTTTAAACATCATGGCTTTCTGTTAATCCGTAGGTCCCTGGTTCGAGCCCAGGTTGAGGAGCCAAAAAAGTAAAGCCCCTGCATTCGCATGCAGGGGCTTTTTCTTTGAAAGTTCGCCGGCCAAAGTCATCCCAAAAAGTTCAAGACACAATGCAGTCTATGAATTTCTTAGATGAGCTGAATTTGGCTGGTGTCTTGGCTGCATGCTTGGTGGCCATGTTGTTGGGAGCTTGGCTGGCCAGAAAACAGGCTCGCGCATTCAAAGGGCAAACCCACAATGGGCATCCGGCCGTGACGTTTTCAGATTACGGTGACATGCGTTTTTTGCACTTAGACACCCCTGCTGTGCAAGGCTCGATGAAACTCAGCCAGCCTTTTGATATTCATCTGGAGTATGTACAACGGATGATGGCTTGGTTGTTGTTCGTAGAGCTTCATCAGGTTCCACGCTTGCAAGCCATGCAATTGGGGTTAGGTGCCGCCTCACTGACAAAATTTTGTCATCATCACCTGAAGATGCGCACCGCGGCTGTGGAGCTCAATCCACAGGTGATTGAGACCTGTCGGCGTTGGTTTCATCTCCCAGAAAACTCTGCACAACTGAATGTATTGCTTGGGGATGCGGCTGATATTGCTCGACACCCTGAATGGCAACAGCAAATAGACGTGCTTCAGGTCGACTTATATGCCCCCGAGGCTCGCCGTCCCGTGCTCGACAGTGCAGACTTCTATCGTGATTGCCATCGCTTGCTCACACCCAGTGGTTGCATGGTGGTGAATGTGTTTGGGGCAGCCTCCAATGTGAACGAGAGCATTGCCAATATCAAAGCATCGTTTGGAGACAACTCTGTCTGGGCGTTCGCGCCAACGACGGCAGGCAACAGCATCGTCCTTGCATTTCGCACGCCGTATGATGTTTCTGACAGTGACATGCTTGAACAAGCCCACACGATTGAAGCAAGGTGGCCACTACCGGCTACCAAATGGCTCAACGCCTTAGCGCGCGTTGCCTAGTACTTCGGCCATAAGTTCTTTGAGACTTTAAGTAGGTCACGTATATTCTGTAGCTAACGCACTTACACCACTGCCATGACCGACAGCCCGCCCGACCCCATCAAAGCACTGAGCTGTGAAACTTGCTACTACGTCATGCCTTCCTATTCGTCCAGCACAGGCCTTCGCTGTGGACTGAAATACTTTCAAGCCTCGGCCTTCATGCGCAAACTACAGCGCATGGAAAACTACCCTGAGGTCAAGAAAATCAATGCATGCGAGTCTTGGCTCAACAAGTCAACGTAATGTCACACGTTGAACAGGTTGCTTGCCAGCATGCGGCAAACCAGCGCGATCAATTTGAATTTCATGGGCTTGCCAGCTACGCACACCTTGGCGGTCGAGTTCCAAGCGCACCGCCCACGCCACATTGTGGATGGGGTCGCTAAATCCTTCAAACACAAAATTGCCTAAGCTGTAAAAAATAGGCTTGCCTTTGTAGGCTTCGGTATCTTGCAACTGATGGGGATGACCACCCACCACAGCATCTGCACCTGCATCAATCATCAATTTCGCCAAGGCACGTTGGCGCGCGTTGGCCGTGGACTCCTCCCAGCCCCAGTGCATGACAGCGATCACGACATCGGCCTTCCACACGCGGCGGGCATCCACAATGTCACGTACCACTTGCTCATCCTCGCTCCAAGCCACACCAGGGCGATCATGATCGGCTTCAAAGCTGCGCGGCTGAAATTCGTCGTAGCCCAACACAGCAATGCGCACCCCACGACGCTCCAAGATGAGTGGCGTGTGAGCCTCTTTGAGGTTGTGGCCACCGCCGTAATAGCCGAGACCCGAGCGTTTGAGCAAACCCAACATCTGAGCCAATGCTTGCGGCCCGTAGTCGCCCGAATGGTTATTGGCAAGCCCCACCGCATCAAAGTGGCGGCGTAGATAGTTCAAACTCTTGGGCGGCACTCGGAACACATTCGGTTTTTCGGGCTCCGGCGAGCCAACCGTCGCCACCACACACTCTAAATTGCCCAATCTCAAATCAGCTCCACGAAACAGATGCGCCACGCCCGCAAATGGATCTTGGCCTTTGCGCATGGCACGTAGAGGTGCGCCATCCAACATGATGTCGCCGGCAAACACCACAGATACGACCTGCTCACGCTCAGCTGATGCCGTTTGTGCACAGACCCAGGTTGTCCCTGCAACCCAACAGGCCAGCACACCCCATCGGACCGTACGCATCATGGCTGCACCTCATGCAGAGCACAGCTATAGAGCAGCTCTTTGCCCAGAAATGGCGAATACAAGGCGACTCGTCCGGTGAGTGACTCTGGCGTGGGATGCGTTTGAGCCACAGGCGCCACAAACTTCACATGCTGCAGCAACATGGGTTGCCGCTGGGTTTGGTAAGACACATACAAATTGATCAAATCAACTCGTGTTTGATCGCCTAGCACGACGGCTTTGAATCGAAACCGATTGGCCAAATTCACACTGGGCACTTCGTAAGGTTCAGAGACAGGTAAAAAGCTGTGTTCAACCCATTCGGCATTCACTTCAAAGTGACAACGCAGCACGGGCGAAGCATCCACTGCTGCGCAACATCCCAGCAAGCAGACCCAAAACCCAAAGCAACTTTTGAAAGTGTGAAACATCATGCACCACAGCCTACTAGACAGGCAACACCACGCCTCTATGGGTTTGCCCTTGCGTGGCTGGCAAAATAACAGCCCATCTAAGAAAGCAATGCCATGAGCACCCCATCCTCCGCCACACCTCCCCGCTTAACCAGCCTCTCGCACGGTGGAGGGTGTGGATGCAAAATTGCGCCAGGCGTACTCAGTGAGATTTTGAAAAGCACGAGCGCCATGCCGATTCCACCGCAGTTGCTGGTGGGCATTGAAACCGCTGACGATGCGGCGGTTTACCAGCTCAATGATGAGCAAGCGCTGATTGCCACCACCGACTTTTTCATGCCCATCGTCGACGATCCATTTGACTTTGGTCGCATTGCCGCGACCAACGCCATCAGCGATGTGTACGCGATGGGCGGCACACCCATCATGGCATTGGCTTTGGTGGGTATGCCTGTGAATGTGCTGCCCCCAGAGACGATTGGCAAAATTTTGGATGGCGGTCAAAGCGTGTGCCGCGAAGCCGGTATTCCGATTGCCGGTGGCCACACCATTGATTCCGTCGAACCGATTTACGGTTTGGTGGCCTTAGGCTTGGTGCATCCCAAACGCATCAAACGCAACGCAGATGCTCGCGTCGGTGATCGCCTAATTTTGGGCAAGCCACTGGGCGTGGGCGTGCTATCTGCCGCGCTCAAAAAAAATGCACTCAGCCCTGAAGGCTATGCCCAGATGATTGCCAACACCACCCAACTCAACACGCCTGGGGCAGCATTGCCAGCACTGAACGGCGTGCATGCCATGACCGATGTGACTGGCTTTGGGTTGGCGGGTCACGCACTCGAAATGGCGCGTGGTTGCCAACACACCGTACAGCTGAACATGAGCCAAGTCCCTCTACTTCATGGCGTTCGCGCACTCGCCGAGCAGGGCATGCTCACAGGCGCATCAGGTCGCAACTGGTCAGCCTATGGTCACGAGGTTCAATTGGGCACTGATTGCAATGCGATTGACCAAGCCCTGCTGACTGACCCTCAAACCAGCGGCGGTTTATTGGTGGCTTGCGCATCCGAATCAGTCGCCGAGGTACTGGCGGTATTTGCGCAACATGGTTTTGCACAGGCTTGTGAAGTCGGCGAAATCACACATTCAGTTGAAAGTGGTGCACGGTTAGTCGTGCGTTGATCCTGAACACTTAAACCACACGGCCTCGGTTCGATTTGATCGCCGAGGCTTTTTTCTTGCTCTCTAAGCGACGCTGTTGCGAGGCATACGTTGGCTTGGTCGGTTTGCGTTTTTTAGGCGGCTTGGCCACACTCTGCACCAAGTCATACAAACGCGCAAAGGCTTCCATGCGATTCATGTCTTGGCTGCGATGCTCTTGTGCTTTGATGACCACCACACCCTCTTGTGTGATGCGGTGATCGGACAACGACAACAAACGGGCTTTCACATCGTCTGGCAACGACGAGGCCTTCACATCAAAGCGCAAATGAATTGCGCTAGAGACCTTGTTGACGTTTTGCCCTCCCGCGCCCTGCGCACGAATGGCCGTGATTTCAACTTCAGACTCTTGGATGTGCATGGCGGCTATTTAGACATGCCATCCTGGCAACTCACCCATGCCCCACAACACCAAACTGATGGTGAAAAACGACACGATGGTGGTGACCAACAAAGCCGCAGCACAAAACCCCTCTTGACCATGGCGTTGCGCCAACAAGGGATAAATGCCCAGCATGGGCATGCCAGCCAACAACACGGCAGAAATTTTCAAGCTCGGTTCAATCGGACCCACCACCATGAGCATGAGGGCCACCGCCAAGGGGTGTACCACCAACTTGCCCATTGCAATCCACCGCACCTCTTGAAGCAATCCGATCACACGCATACCCACCAACGAGCCGCCATTGACAAACAAAGCGATGGCTGCGGTAGAGGCGGCAAACAGATTGACCGTTTTCGACAAAACCTCTGGCAAATGCCAGCCAAATATGGAAAACACCAAGCCCACCACAATGGCCTGCATCATGGGAATCTTTGCCATGCGCTTCAAACTCTCAAAGATGGTGCGTTGCCAAGACAAATGCTCGGCCTCGCCACTCTCTGCAATCGCCAAAGCCAAGGGAATCGTGAGTAAATTCTCAATCAACACCGTCAACGCCAAGCCCAAGCCTGCTGCGGGCCCCAAGAACTGCAACAGGATGGGATAGCCCACATAGCCGCTGTTCGAACAGCTCACGCCCATGGCCACCATCCCACTCTCGGCCAACGATTTTTTTCGCCACAGTCGCCACACCGCAAACCCGATGGCGAACGACAACATAGAACCTGCGCCATACGCCAGCAAATAGTTAGGGTTCATGACCTCTGAAAAATTACGCTGTGCCAATGCGTTAAACAGCATGGCAGGCAGCCCAAAGTTCAGCACAAAGCGCCCGAGGACTTGGCCATCGACCTTGCTAAACATGCCGCGACGGGTCGCGGCAAAGCCTAAGCCGATCGACAAATAAATGGGACCGGTGATGGTAAGGATATTGAGCATCAGAGGGACTTGGCTTGTGGATTATTGTTTTTGAATGCCAGCGCGTTGAATCACATCACCCCAGCGCTTGATTTCGGTTTGCAACCACTCTTGGGCTTGCGGCACGGTACTGGGATGCGGCTCCACATTCAACTCCAACAATTTTTGGCGTACGGCAGGTGTTTGCAAGGCAGCGTTGACCTCCTTGTTCAAACGTTCCACCACGGCTTGTGGTGTTTTGGCTGGCACACCCAAGCCGTTCCACGAAGTCGAGACCAAGTTGGGTACCCCACCCTCTTTGGCTGTTGGCACTTGAGGCAAAGCGGCGTTGCGTTTTTGCCCCGTCACGGCCAAGGCGCGCAAGGCGCCACCTTTAATTTGAGGCAACACAGGGCTGAGCACCTCAACCGCCACATCAATCTGGCCACCACGTAACGCCGTCATCACGGCAGGTGTGCCATTGAATGGCACGACCTGCGCATCCAGACCGGCCACTGATTTAAACAACTCCGCCGTCAAATGCTGTGTGCTGCCGATGTTGATGCTGCCAATGTTGAGCTTGCCCGGATTGGCTTTGGCCCACGACAGCAACTCGGGCAAGGTTTGAAAACGTGACTCAGCGCTGGTGACAATGGCCAAGTCGAACGTGCCCATCAAAGACACGGGCGTAAAGTCTTTCACGGGGTCAAAAGGCAAGGCTTTGAAAAGGCCAGCACTCACGGCGTTGGCGTTGGACATCAGCAAGAGCGTATAGCCATCTGGCTCGGCCTTGGCCACCATCTCGGCCGCCACAATGCCGCCCGCCCCTGGGCGGTTATCAATCACCACCGATTGGCCCAAGCCTTCCGACATTTTTTGTGCCACGGTGCGCGCCGTCAGATCAGCCACACCACCTGCCCCAAAGGGCACCACGATGCGCAAAGGCTTCGTTGGGTAAGTTTGCGCCAGTGCAGACAACATGCAGCCCATCAACAGGCTGAGGGCAAACAACTTGGTAAAACATCGACGAGCTTGCATGGGGGCACTCCACAGAATGAGTCAAAAACGTCATTCTCTTCCATCATGAAAGGCCTGCGTCAGCGATCAAGAACCGCGCTCATGGAAAGACACCTCACTGGGTACACTCTGGGGTTACGCATTTATTAGACCCATCCAAGGATTTGCCATGAACACGACCCCTTCCGGCCTGCAATACATCGACAACGTGGTGGGCGACGGCGCTGAAGCCGCCGCTGGCCAGCACGTGAGCGTGCACTACACCGGCTGGCTTTACAAAGACGGAGAGCAAGGTGCCAAATTCGACTCCAGCCGCGACCGCAATGACCCGTTTGACTTCCCATTGGGCGCAGGCATGGTCATCAAGGGCTGGGACGAAGGCGTGCAAGGCATGAAGATTGGCGGCCAACGCACCCTCATCATCCCGCCAGAGCTGGGCTACGGCGCACGCGGCGCGGGCGGTGTGATTCCACCCAACGCCACTTTGAAGTTCGACGTCGAGCTGCTCGGCCTCGAATAAAAGGGTTTCACGGCAGTTTTTGACTGCCGACAGCAAGCGGGGCGCGGCCCCGCTTTGTTTTGCCCTTGCAAATTTTTTACAAAACCCCTCTTGAAATAGGGTTGGATGCCCTCAGCTCCGCTGAATCTCCCTCCAACAAGCCCTACAAAGCATGTCAGAACCTACAGAAAACAAAGATTCCGCAGCCGCAGCCGCAGCGCCGTCTGCCGCTGACCATTTGGCCTCTCACATGGCTGGCATGGCCCCAGCCGATCAAGCGCCTGCGGCATCTGAGCCAGCTGCCGCGCTAGACCCACTGGCCGCAGCCCAAGCTGAAGTGGCCACCTTGCAAGCCAAAGTGACCGAGCTGCAAGACCAATACATCCGTGGCCAAGCCGAGGTGCAAAACGCCCGCCGCCGTGCGGACGAAGAAGTGTCTAAGGCCCGCAAATTCGCACTCGAGAGCTTTGCTGACAGCTTGCTGCCCGTGCTCGACAGCCTCGAAGCAGGTTTGGCTGTGCAAACTGCAACGCCTGAACAAATTCGCGAAGGCGCGGAAGCCACGTTGCGTCAGCTCAAGAGCGCGATGGAGCGCAACAAGATTGTGGCCATCGACCCCGCCGTAGGCGCCAAGTTTGACCCCGCACAACACCAAGCCATCAGCATGGTGCCTGCCGAGCAAGAGGCCAACACCGTGGTCACCGTGCTGCAAAAAGGCTACTTGATCGCAGAGCGCGTGTTGCGCCCTGCCTTGGTCACTGTGGCCGCACCGAAATAAACACTTGAAATTGGCGAAGTTATCCACACCTACGCCTCATCTGAATTTTTAAAAGTTACTGGAGTAAGAACATGGGAAAAATCATCGGTATTGACTTGGGCACCACCAACTCGTGCGTGGCCATCATGGAAGGCAACACGACCAAAGTGATTGAGAACGCCGAAGGCGCTCGCACCACACCTTCGATCATTGCGTATCAAGAAGACGGCGAGATTCTGGTCGGTGCATCGGCCAAGCGCCAAGCTGTGACTAACCCACGCAACACCTTGTACGCGGTCAAGCGTTTGATCGGTCGCAAGTTCAGCGAAAAAGAAGTTCAAAAAGACATCGACTTGATGCCCTACACCATCGCCAAAGCCGACAACGGCGACGCATGGGTGGAAGTGCGCGGCAACAAGTTGGCCCCTCCTCAAATCAGCGCTGAAATTCTGCGCAAGATGAAGAAAACCGCCGAAGACTACCTCGGCGAAGAAGTGACCGAAGCCGTCATCACCGTACCCGCTTACTTCAACGACGCACAACGTCAAGCCACCAAAGACGCTGGCCGCATTGCAGGCTTGGATGTCAAGCGCATCATCAACGAACCCACCGCTGCCGCGTTGGCCTTCGGTTTGGACAAAACAGAAAAAGGCGACCGCAAGATTGCGGTATATGACTTGGGTGGCGGCACGTTCGACGTGTCCATCATCGAAATCGCGGACGTCGATGGCGAGAAGCAATTTGAAGTGTTGTCCACCAACGGCGACACCTTCTTGGGCGGTGAAGACTTTGACCAACGCATCATCGACTTCATCATCTCAGAGTTCAAGAAAGAATCTGGCGTTGATTTGTCCAAAGACGTGTTGGCCTTGCAGCGCCTCAAAGAAGCCGCTGAAAAAGCCAAAATCGAGTTGTCATCGTCTGCGTCGACCGACATCAACTTGCCTTACATCACGGCTGATGCCACAGGTCCCAAGCACTTGAACATCAAACTCAACCGCGCCAAGTTGGAGCAACTGGTGGACGAGTTGATCGAGCGCACCATCGCCCCTTGCCGCACCGCCATCAAAGATGCCGGCGTATCTGTGGGTGACATCGATGACGTGATCTTGGTCGGCGGTATGAGCCGCATGCCCAAGGTGCAAGACAAGGTTAAAGAATTTTTCGGCAAAGAGCCACGCCGTGACGTGAACCCCGACGAAGCCGTGGCCGTGGGCGCTGCGATTCAAGGTCAGGTGTTGTCGGGCGACCGTACCGACGTGTTGTTGCTCGACGTGACGCCCCTGTCTTTGGGCATCGAAACCCTGGGCGGCGTGATGACCAAGATGATCGCTAAGAACACAACCATCCCTACCAAGTTTGCACAAACCTTCTCGACCGCCGAAGACAACCAACCTGCCGTGACCATCAAGGTCTACCAAGGCGAGCGCGAAATGGCTTCTGGTAATAAGTGCTTGGGTGAGTTCAACCTTGAAGGCATCGCACCTGCTGCACGTGGCACACCTCAAATTGAAGTGTCGTTTGACATTGACGCCAACGGCATCTTGCACGTGGGCGCCAAAGACAAAGCCACCGGCAAAGAAAACAAGATCACGATCAAAGCCAACTCTGGTTTGAGCGAAGACGAAATTCAACAAATGGTGAAAGACGCCGAGTTGAACGCCGCTGAAGACAAGAAGAAACTCGAAATCGTGCAATCGCGCAACCAAGCCGACGCCGCTGTGCACAGCGTGAAGAAGAGCTTGGGTGAGCACGGCGACAAGCTCGACGCTGGCGAGAAAGACGCCATCGAAGCCGCGATCAAGGAAGTGGAAGAAGCATTGAAGGGCGACGACAAAGCCGCCATCGATGCCAAGACCGAAGCCCTGATGACCGCCTCGCAAAAGCTCGGCGAAAAAGTCTATGCAGACATGCAAGCTCAACAAGCTGCTGGTGGCGCTGCCCCCGGTGCAGAGCAAGCCAAACCAGCCGACGACAACGTGGTCGACGCTGAAGTGAAAGAAGTGAAAAAAGGCTAAGCCCTTTCTCATCTTCTGAGCTGACCTCGCCGCGTTTCGCCTGACCAGGTGAACACGCGGCGAAGTCTTGATCAAGCCCCACAAAAAACGGCACTGCCCACACCATGTCCAAACGCGATTTTTATGAAGTACTCGGCCTAGCCAAAGGCGCGAGCGACGACGAGATCAAAAAGGCTTATCGCAAACTCGCGATGAAGTACCACCCTGACCGCAACCAAGGCGACAAAGCCAAGGATGCCGAGGCGCAGTTCAAAGAGGTCAAAGAGGCCTACGAGATGCTGTCGGACCCCGAAAAACGTGCAGCCTACGACCAGTACGGCCATGCGGGCGTGGACCCCAATATGCGCGGTGGTGCAGGCGGATTTGGCGGTGGCTTTGGCGGCGCAGGCTTTGGTGAAGCATTTGGCGACATCTTTGGTGACATCTTTGGTCAACAACGCCGTGGCCCCGGAGGCCGTCAGGTCTACCGCGGCAACGACTTGAGCTATGCCATGGAAATCACGCTCGAAGAAGCAGCCAATGGCAAAAACGCTGAAATCAAAATCCCAAGCTGGGACGAGTGTGAAACCTGTAGCGGCACAGGTGCCAAACCCGGCACCTCAGTCAAAACCTGTACCACCTGCCACGGCAGCGGCCAAGTGCAAATGCGTCAAGGCTTTTTCAGTGTGCAGCAAACCTGTCCGCATTGCCGAGGCTCAGGCAAGATCATTCCTGATCCATGCAATATGTGTCACGGCCAAGGCAAGATCAAGAAGCAAAAAACACTCGAAGTCAAAATCCCAGCCGGCATCGACGACGGCATGCGCATTCGCAGCACTGGCAATGGCGAGCCAGGCACAAACGGCGGGCCACCCGGTGATTTGTTCATCGAGATTCGCGTCAAGAAGCACGACATCTTCGAGCGCGATGGCGACGACTTGCACTGCTCAGTGCCCATCAGCATCACCACCGCGGCTTTGGGTGGCGAAATTCGCGTCCCGACACTGGCAGGCGAAGCAGCCATCGACATTCCTGAAGGTACCCAAAACGACAAGCAGTTCCGCTTGCGTGGCAAGGGCATCAAGGGCGTTCGCTCTAGCTTCCCTGGCGACTTGTATTGCCACATCTCGGTGGAGACACCGGTCAAGCTCACCGAGCACCAACGCAAGCTGCTCAAAGAACTGGATGAGTCATTGAAAAAAGGCGGCAATAAGCATTCACCTGCTGAGGGTGGATGGGCTGACAAGCTCAAACGCTTCTTCAATTAACGCGCAGAGCGAAGTGTCTTCACCGAAAACGTGGATACTTCGCCTATGAGCGTCAACATCACCTTCTTAGGCGGAACCGGTACTGTCACCGGCTCTAAGTATTTGGTCCAGCACGATGGCAAAAAGCTGCTGGTCGATTGCGGGTTGTTTCAGGGCTACAAACAATTGCGCTTACGCAACTGGAGCCCGCTGCCTGTCACGCCTACTGATGTCGATGCGGTCATCTTGACGCATGCGCACCTGGATCACAGCGGCTACGTTCCCCTGCTCTACCGTCAGGGCTATCGCGGCAACATCCACGCCACACCAGCCACATGCGATTTGTGCGCGATCTTGTTGCCCGACAGCGGCCATATTCAAGAAGAAGATGCAGCCTTTTTAAACCGGCACGGCTACACCAAACATGAACCAGCCATGCCCTTGTACAGCAAGCATGATGCGTTCTTGTCGTTGCAGTTGCTCAAGCCAGAGCGTGAAACACACACCTTCTCGCCCATCCCAGGTTGGAAAGCCACCTTCAGCACAGCAGGCCACATCTTGGGTGCAGCCAGTGTCTTGGTCGAAGTGGCAGGACGACGGATTCTGTTCAGCGGTGATGTGGGTCGCCCTGACGACATGATCATGAACCCGCCTGCACCGCCTCCAGATGCAGACACGGTGCTGATCGAGTCGACCTACGGCAACCGTGAACACCCGCACGAAAACATCATGGCTGAACTGGCCCCCGCACTCAAGCGCGTGGCTGCACGCGGTGGCGTGGCCGTCGTGCCTGTGTTTGCGGTGGGACGCGCGCAAGCGCTGTTGCACGCCATTGACATCATGAAAGAGCGCGGAGACATTCCGCATGCATTGCCGATCTTCTTGGACAGCCCCATGGCCGTGCACACCACTGATTTGTTTCAGCGCCACCCAGAGGCGCATCGTTTGGATGCGCATGCACTCAAAGGTTTGAAGCATGTGGCGACCATGATTGAAACCACTGAGCAGTCCAAGGCACTGGCCAAACGCCACGGCCCGATGGTCATCTTGGCAGCCAGCGGCATGGCCACAGGCGGGCGTGTGTTGCACCATTTGGCGCGCTATTTACCCGACCACCGCAACATGGTCATCCTCACGGGCTACCAAGCACCGGGCACACGCGGGGCCACCATCGCAGGCGGAGGCTCGATGCTACGCATGCATGGCCAAGACGTAGCCATCCACGCTGAAGTGGTGCAGTTGCAATCTTCATCGGCGCATGCGGATGCCTCGCAACTAATTGCTTGGTTGAACCAAATGCGAAGCAAACCCGATCAGGTATATGTGGTGCATGGCGAACCCGAGGCCTCGGATGCGCTGCGTCAGCGCATTGAGCGTGATTTGCAATGGCGAGCCATCGTGCCCGAACACGGCAGTGTTTGGCCTACATAGCCACTAATTTATAAAAAGCGGTCGAGCAGTTTGCGCGTGTGACGGTCAAGCGATGGCAAATCGCGAATCAAGAACTGAACACCATGCGCGTCGGCCACGATGAGGCGTGTCGCACTTAAGCGGCGAATGTCTTCTTCGCCTTTGAGCACGAGCTGGGTCGGCCCACGGTTGGTTTGCACGCGCCACACACTGGGCGTAGAAAAACTATTCACCCCATCCAAACGCAAAATTTCAGGCATGAATTCGCGTCCTTGCAGGGCTTGCACCACGATGTCTTGTTCGTTCGCAGGCAAGTTGTGCAAGCTCTCAACCCAGGCCAATTCCTTACCCTCGGCGCTCAAGATGGAAATGTTTTGGTCGGGCGATGCAATCGGAAACGCACGCGCCACCACGGCACCTACGTGCTGCGTGCCATCGGCCAAGGTGATGACCAATTTACCAAAAGGGTCAAACGCTAGCGTGAAAGCAGCTGTTAACACGGCACTCATACAGACTCCTTCGTCGAAGCACGCGCCACGGCGTCTTCTGCATTCTTGGCTTGAGCTTCGTACAAGCGGTAGTAAGCGCCTTGACGCGCCATGAGCGTGTCGTGGTCACCCTCTTCCACCACCACACCTTGTTCCATCACGACCAAACGATCGGCTTGGTTCAAGGTCGACAAACGGTGGGCAATGGCAATCGTGGTTCGGCCTTTGACCAAGTTGTCCAAGGCCTTTTGAATTTCTTGCTCTGTTTCGGTGTCCACGGATGCGGTGGCCTCATCCAAGATCAAGATGCGTGGGTTGATCAACAAAGCACGTGCGATGGAGATACGCTGACGTTCGCCACCCGACAAACCTTGACCGCGCTCGCCCACCAAAGAGTCATAGCCTTGCGGCAAACGCAAGATGAATTCATGCGCATGGGCAGCACGGGCGGCCGCTACGATTTCTTCGCGTGTCGCATCGGGCTTGCCGTAGGCGATGTTGTCGGCAATCGTGCCGAAGAACAAGAACGGCTCTTGCAACACCATGCCAATATGGCTGCGGAAGTCCGACAAAGCAATGTTGCGAATGTCGATGCCATCGAGCTTGATCGAGCCTTCGCTCAAGTCGTAGAAGCGGCAAATCAAGTTGACCAAGGTGCTCTTGCCAGAGCCGCTTTGGCCCACCAAACCGATCATTTCACCAGGGCGAATGGTGAGGTTCATGCCGCGAATCACGGCGCGGTTGCCATAGCGGAACCCTGCATCTTGAATTTCAATGCGCCCCTGCAATGGCGTCGGCAATTTTTGAGGGTTGGTGGTTTCAGGCACGCTGGAGACGTGGTCCAAAATTTCAAAAATGCGCTTTGCACCTGCGGCTGCTTTTTGTGTGTGCGAGACGATGCGGCTCATCGAATCCAAGCGGGTGTAAAAGCGACCGATGTAGGCCAAAAACGCAGCCAACACACCCACTGAAATTTGGTTGTGCGACACCAAGTAAATACCAAAGCCCCACACCACCAACAAACCCACCTCAGTCATCAGCGTGACCGTGGGAGAGAACAACGACCACACGAAGTTGATGCGGTCGTTCACGGCTAGGTTGTGTTTGTTGGCATCACGGAAGCGGTTAGCTTCGCGTGTTTCTTGCGCAAAGGCTTTGACCACACGAATACCAGGAATGGTGTCGGCCAACACGTTGGTGAGTTCTGACCAGACGCGGTCAATCTTCTCAAAGCCTGTGCGCAGCTTGTCACGCACGGTGTGAATCAGCCACACGATGAACGGCAGTGGCAACAAGGTGGCAGCAGCCAGCTTGGCGTCAATACTGATCAAGATGGAAGCTGTCATCAAAATCATCAACACATCGGTCGCAAAGTCCAACAAGTGCAGCGACAAGAACACGCAAATGCGGTCGGTCTCTGCGCCAATGCGGTTCATCAAATCGCCCGTGCGGCGGCCACCAAAGTACTCCAACGACAAACGCATCAAATGCTCGTAAGCGGTGGTGCGCAAATCAGCGCCAATGCGCTCAGACACCAAGGCCAAGATATAGGTTTTGAGCCAGCCCAAGCCCCAAGCCAGCAAAGCGGCACCGAACAATCCGCCCAAATACAAATAAACCAAATCATGGTCAATGTCTTTGCCGTTTTGGAACGGAATCAACACATCGTCCATCAACGGCATGGTCAGGTACGGCGGCACCAAGGTCGCTGCAGTAGAGGCCAAAGTCAGCAGAAAACCTGCCAACAAACGCCATTGGTACGGCTTCGCAAATCGCCACAAACGCAAGAGCCCCCAGGTCGAGAGCGGTGCGTGCTGCTCGCGGCTGCACACGGGGCATTCGTCACCCGCATTTTCAAGTTGCAGTTTGCATTGGGGACAGCGAGCTTGAGCCGAAGCAGCCAGTGATTTGCCGTGGGTCAACACCTCAAGGCGTTCGGCAAATTTCTCTTGCAAACGCATGGCCATGACGTTGTGCGTCAGGGTGAAACGCCAGCTGGCTACGCGGTGAGTGGCGTCGATCAAACTGAGAGTGCCTACACCCGCATGGTCGGTGTGGGTCATCTTCATGCCCGCCACCAAGGTCCAACTGTCCCAGACAGGTGACGAACCCGGCTTTTCGGAGGCAAAAAGCACCCTTTGGTCTGTCACAATTAGTAGCCCTAGCGAAAAATGCAATTGGGCGTTCAGGTCAACCTCTAGCCAAGCTAGAACGTTTTCATGAGCAGACAGTTGTGCAATCGCTGAAGTTCGCCAGCCTTCGGGCAGAACAACTTTGGTGGAAGCCGATAAAGAAGAATTCATTATTGGAATTTTGCTGCTTCAATCGATGTCAATCGATGGACGGCAATAAAAATAAAAAAGCAGGAGCTAGGACTTTGTTAAACCCCAGCACGTTAGCAAATGATTGTATCGCCGCAGCCTCGGAGGTCGCTGTGGTGACCTTGGCTCTCCTCCCTGCTTCAGCCACCTCCAACCTCCGCTAAACCTGAAGCTCATTTATGGCATTCAAAGACATCCAAATCCTGCGCATGAACTACTTGCGCGGGCCCAACATCTGGACTTATCGCCCCATCATCGAAGCCCTCATTGATTTAGGCGAGATGGAAGATCACCCTTCCAACAAAATTGATGGTTTCAACGATCGCATCAACGGCTGGTTGCCCGGCTTGGTCGAACACCACTGCGGTGTGGGCCATCGTGGCGGCTTCCTCACCCGATTAGTTGGCGGCACATGGATGGGCCACATCATGGAGCACGTCTCCATCGAGTTACAGCTCTTGGCCGGTGCCCGTGCTGAGTTTGGCAAAGCCCGTGAAATCAGCAAACGAGGCATCTACAAAGTGGTGTTCCGCACCGAGCACGAAGAGTTGGGCCGCGAGAGCTTCCTCGCTGCACGCGAGCTGGTGATGGCTGCGGCCAACAACAAACCATTCGACATCGATGGCACGGTAGAACGCTTGAAAAAGATTGCCGACTTGCGCTGCCTAGGCCCCAGCACGGCCTGCATCGTTGATGCCGCAGTCGAGCGCAAAACTCCCTTCATTCGCCTGACCGAAGGCAACTTGGTGCAGCTGGGCTACGGCGCTAAACAACGCCGCATCTGGACCGCTGAAACCGATCGCACCAGCGCGATTGCCGAAACCATCTCCAGCGACAAGGACTTGACCAAGCGCTTGCTCACGCAATGCGGCATTCCCGTGCCAGAAGGCCAAATCGCCAAAACCGCGGATGAAGCTTGGGAAGCCGCGCAAGACATTGGTCTGCCTGTGGTGGTCAAGCCCCTCGACGGCAACCGTGGCTGGGGCGTTTCACTGGACGTGAATACCCAAGAAGCAGTACGCAAAGCTTGGGTCGCAGCTGAAAAAGAAGGCAGCGAAGTGCTGATTGAACGCTATGTGCGCGGCGACGAACACCGTGTGTTGGTGGTGGGCGACCGCGTGGTTGCCGCTGTACGTGGTGAAACCGCGACCATCACGGGTGATGGCGTGTCCACCGTTGAACAACTGATCGACTCGCAAATCAACACCGACCCACGTCGTGGCGTGGCCGAGGGCTTCCCTCTCGACTTGATCCGCTTAGACACTCCGCGCGGAGAAATGTCTTTGTTGCAAATCCAACGTCAAGGTTTGGAGCCCTCTAGCGTTCCAGAAAAAGGCCGTATTGTGGTGGTGCAACGCAACGGCAATCTCAGCAACGATGTGACTGATTTGGTTCACCCTGAAGTCGCAGCTGTGGCCACCCTCGCAGCACGCGTGATTGGTTTGGACATTGCTGGCATCGACATCGTCACGCAAGACATCTCACGCCCTTTGGAAGAAACACAAGGCGCCATCATTGAAGTCAACGCAGGCCCAGGCTTGCTGATGCACGTCAAACCTGCCGTTGGCCAACCCCGCCCTGTGGGCAAAGCCATCGTCGAACATTTGTTTGGCCCTAATGAGTCGGGCCGCATTCCTGTGGTGGGCATTGTGGGTAGCCAGCAAACGACAGAGCTGTCGCAACTCGTGGCGTGGTTGCTTCACCTGTCTGGCAAGCGTACTGGTCTAGCCTGTAAAGATGGGCTCTACATGGATCAACAGCACTTGGGTAAAACTGACGCACGTGGCTTTGAAACTTCAGAGCGTTTGCTCATCAATCGCGCGCTGGATGCGGCGGTCTTTGAAACCACACCCGCACACATCTTGGACGAAGGCTTGGCCTACGACCGCTGCTTGGTCGGCGTGGTCACCAACATGCCTGAAACAACAGCTGCGCTGATTGAAAAACACGACATTCAAACCGCCGAGCAAATGCGCACCGTCATTCGCACGCAAGTCGACCTGGTGCTGCCAGAAGGTGCAGCGGTGCTCAACGCAGACGAAGAAGCAGTGACCACTTTGGCTGAGCTGAGCGATGGCGAAGTGGTTTACTACGCCAAAGCACAAGACAACGCGACTTTAAAGGCTCACTTGCAAGCGGGTGGCCGCGCTGTGTTCTGCAAAGACGGCCACGTCACCTTGGCGCGTGGCGACCAAGAAACACAACTGTTCCACCTCGACCTAGAGTTGATTGCACGTTTACTCAAAGACGGCTTGCAGATCTCGACCCTACTGGCCGCTGTGGCCACAGCCTGGTCGCTGGACATTGCACCGCTGCTGATTCGCGCAGGCTTGAAAAATTTCGGACAACAAAACCAACAGGTTGCCAAAGACATTGCAAGGATGAATGGCTAATGGAAGTCTCTCGTATTCGCGCCCTGCGCGGCCCTAACCTCTGGACCCGTCACACCGCGGTGGAAGCCATGGTCAAGTGCGAAGATGCACAAGTTGACCTGAGCGAACACCCTGAGTTTGAAAGCCGTTTACGCAACCTGTTTCCGGGCTTGGGCACTTTGCGGCCCACCAATCACAAGGTCAAGCTCAGCATGGCGCATGCCCTCGAAGCCACTACCTTGCATTTGCAAATCGAAGCAGGTTGCCCCGTCACCTTCAGCCGAACCACCCCCACCACGGACCACGGTTTATACCAAGTCGCTGTGGAGTACACCGAAGAGCAAGTCGGCATCATGGCCATCAAACTGGCGCACGAGTTGTGCTTGGCCGCGCTCAACAACGCCAGCTTTGATGTCGACGCAGCCATTCACCAACTACGTGAACTTGACGAAGACATTCGCCTAGGCCCTTCGACCGGCTCCATCGTGAACGCGGCCATCGCACGCGGTATTCCCTACCGTCGCTTGACCGAAGGCAGCTTGGTTCAGTTGGGCTGGGGCAGCAAACAACGCCGCATCCAAGCCGCGGAGATTGATTCCACCAGCGCGATTGCCGAGTCGATTGCGCAAGACAAGGAACTCACCAAGAAGCTGCTGCATGCGGCTGGTGTGCCTGTGCCGTTGGGACGTCCTGTTACCAGCGCTGATGATGCTTGGGCTGCCGCTCAAGAAATTGGCCTGCCTGTGGTGGTCAAACCACGCGATGGCAACCAAGGCAAAGGCATCTCCGTCAACGTCACCACAGAGGCCGGCGTGAAAGAGGCTTACCTCGCTGCCGTGGCCCACCGTGATGATGTTTTGGTCGAGCGTTTCTTACCCGGCAGCGATTACCGATTGCTGGTGGTGGGCAACAAACTCGTCGCCGCTGCGCGCCGCGAGCCACCACTGGTCATTGGCAACGGCAAAAACACCGTGAGAGAGTTGGTAGACATCGTCAATGCCGACCCACGTCGTGGCGAAGGCCATGCCACATCGTTGACCAAAATCCGTTTTGACGACATTGCCATTGCGCGTCTCAAAGAGCAAGGCTTTGAAGCCAACTCCGTACCCGCCAAAGGCGAGCGCGTGATTTTGCGCAACAACGCCAATCTCTCAACCGGCGGCACTGCCACCGACGTGACCGACGACGTTCACCCCGAAGTGGCGCTGCGCGCAATTGCGGCCGCGCAAATGGTGGGCCTAGACATCTGCGGCGTCGACGTGGTGTGTGATTCCGTGCTGCGCCCACTCGAAGAGCAAGGTGGTGGCGTGGTTGAGGTCAACGCTGCCCCAGGCCTGCGCATGCACCTCAGCCCCTCATTCGGCAAAGGTCGCGATGTGGGCGAAGCCGTCATGGCCACCATGTTCCCAGATGGCGGCGATGGCCGTATTCCTGTGATTGCCGTGACTGGCACCAATGGCAAAACCACCACCGTGCGTTTGACCGCTCATCTCTTGCGCGCCAATGGTTTGCGCGTGGGCATGACCAACACCGATGGCGTCTATGTCAACGGCCGTCAAACCGACAGCGGTGACTGCAGCGGCCCACGCAGCGGTCGCAACGTGCTGGCACACCCTGATGTGGATGCAGCCGTACTCGAAACCGCACGCGGCGGTATGTTGCGCGAAGGCCTGGCCTTTGACCGCTGCCAAGTGGCTGTGGTGACCAACATCGGCATGGGCGATCATTTAGGCTTGAACTACATCACCACCGTCGAAGACTTGGCGGTGTTGAAACGTGTGATTGTGCAAAACGTAGCTGAATCAGGCACAGCCGTGCTGAACGCTACTGACCCCATCGTGGCAGCCATGGCCAATAAGTGTCCGGGCCAAGTGACCTTCTTTGGTTTGGACTCACACCACCCTGTCATTGCCACGCACCGTGCCCAAGGCAAACGCGTGTTGTTTGTGGAGGACGATCAAATCGTGGCCATGCAAGGCAACCATTCGGTGCGCATTCCTTTGTCAGAAATCCCCGTCACACGCGGTGGTGCGATCAGCTTCCAAATTGAAAATGCCATGGCCTCCATCGGTGCTGCATGGGCGGTGGGCGTGCCTTGGCAAACCATCTGCAAAGGCTTGGCCACTTTCGTGAGCGACAGCAATGCCGTGCCCGGACGCTTCAACGTGTTCGACTACAAAGGCGCCACCGTGATTGCCGACTACGGCCACAACCCAGACGCCATCAAGGCACTGGTGCAAGCGGTGACCAACCTGCCCGCGCAACGCCGCAGTGTGGTCATCAGCGGCGCAGGTGACCGCCGTGACGAAGACATCCGTGAGCAAACACGCATCATTGGTGAAGCGTTTGACGATGTGGTGTTGTACCAAGACGCGTGTCAGCGTGGCCGTGTGGATGGCGAGGTGTTGAAGCTGTTGCGTCAAGGTTTGGACGGCGCGAAACGCACCTCACACATCGACGAAATTCACGGTGAGTTTTTGGCGATTGACCGCGCGATGGATCGTTTGCAAAAAGGCGACTTGTGCTTGATCTTGATTGATCAAGTGGATGAGGCTTTGGCGCACATCACGCAGCGGGTGAACTCGGCGGCTTTGGCTGGCTAAGTTTTTCTGCTTCCATTAAAAAGCCACTCTTTTTAGGAGTGGCTTTTTTGTTTGTTCGTCTGTTCTTCTATCGCTGATGCTGACGGGGCTGTGCGGCGGCTGCCTCATGCTGGAGTACCAGAAATCGTCAGCAGCCGCACAGCCCCATCAGCATCCGAGTTGTGTGTCATCAACCGGTTGAATGCCACTTCTCGGAGCCAAGGTAACTTAAAACAAGCCTTTGTACTGGTCGCGCAGCAAGTTCTTTTGCACCTTACCCATGGTGTTGCGTGGCAGCTCAGCCACCACAAAACACTTCTTTGGAATTTTGAAGTTCGCCAGCTGTGATTTGAGGGCTGCGATGACGGCATCGGGCTCAATGTGTGCGCCTGGTTTGGCAATCACCACCGCCACGCCCACTTCGCCAAAGTCGGGGTGCGGTACACCGATCAACGCGCTTTCGGCAACACCTGGCATTTCATTGATGTAGCCCTCAATTTCTGCGGGATACACGTTGTAGCCACCGCTGATGATGAGGTCTTTGCTGCGGCCCACGATGACCACGTAGCCACGCTCATCGATCTTGCCCACGTCACCGGTTTTGAAAAAACCGTCTGCGGTAAATTCTTCTTTGGTTTTTTCGGGCATGCGCCAGTAGCCGCCAAACACATTGGGGCCTTTGACTTGGATGCCGCCAATTTCACCCACGGGCAATGCCTTGCCTTCGTCGTCTTGCACACGCAGAGAAACGCCAGGCAACGGGAAACCTACCGTACCGCCACGACGCTCCGTTTGACCGGGGTAGCGCGCATCGGCTGCATAGGGGTTGGAGGTGAGCATGACGGTTTCGCTCATGCCGTAGCGTTCGAGGATGGTTTGACCTGTGCGCTCTTGCCACTCGTTGAATGTTTCCAACAACAACGGGGCTGAACCTGCCACAAACAAACGCATGTTCGACGCTTGCGCTTTGGTCAGGCTTGGCTCAGCCAGCATGCGCACATACAACGTGGGCACGCCCATGAACACGGTGGCTTCGGGCATTTTGGCGATGACGAGTTTGGGGTCGAACTTGGACATCCAAATCATCTTGCTGCCGTTGAGTAATGCACCGTGGATGGCCACAAACAAACCGTGCACATGGAAGATGGGTAGCGCATGAATGAGCACATCGCCGGGTTTCCAGCCCCAGTAGTCTTTGAGCGTTTGTGCATTGCTGAGCATATTGCCGTGCGAGAGCATCGCGCCTTTGCTACGGCCTGTGGTGCCGCTGGTGTACAAAATGGCGGCCAAGTCATCGGCTTTGTTTTGTACCACTTGGTGTTGGTCAGAGCAGTGCGCGGCACGCTCTAACAAACTGCCAGTGCGGTTATCGTCCAAGGTGAACACGTTTTGCGTGCCCGATTTGAAAGCGATCTTGCTGACCCAACCAAAGTTTTTGCTGCTGCACACCACCACGGCGGGCTCGGCGTTGCCAATGAAATACTCAATCTCAGCGCTTTGGTAAGCCGTATTCAAAGGCAAGAACACATAACCCGCACGTAAGGTGGCGAGGTAGAGCATGACGGCCTCGACCGACTTCTCCACTTGCACGGCCACGCGTGAGCCTTTGGAGATGTGCAGAGAGTCCAGTAAGTTGGCCATCATCGCGCTGGCACGCTCAAGATCTGACCAGCTGTAGAACAAGCCATCGTCAGTTTCGATGGCAGTTGCGTTCAAGTCTTTGGGAAACGCGGCACGCAAAGCCGCATACAGGTTGTGATTCATGATCAGTATTCAGTTAGTCAAGTTTCGCGCCTGAAGCTTTCACCACAGAAGCCCAGCGTTTGATTTCGTTGTGCACAAAGGTGCCAAATTGTGCGCTCGTCATGTTCGGAAAGTCCGCGCCGTTGTTTGCCCACGCCACTTTGAGGTCTTCACCGGCGGAGGCTTTTTTCACTTCCTCCAAGATGCGCGCTTGCACATCAGCAGGTGTGCCTTTGGGTGCCCACAAGCCATACCACGTACTCACTGTGTAGTCGGGCAACCCCAACTCTGCCGCACACGGCACATCAGGGAATGCGGGGTTGCGTTTGTTGCCAGACACCATCAAAGCTTTCAGACGACCGCCTTTGATGTGCTGCGCTGAAGAACCTAAACCATCAAACATCATGTCCACATTGCCGCCAATCAAGTCTTGCAAAGCTGGGCCTGCGCCTCGGTAGGGAATGTGGGTGATGAAAGTGTTGGTTTGCAGCTTGAACAATTCGCCCGCCATGTGGTGCGAAGTGCCACCACCTGCCGAGCCGTAGTTGAATTTGCCTGGGTTTTTGCGCAAATCAGCCAAGAAGGATTTGAAATCGCCTGTGATCTTCTTGGGGTTGACCACCAGCACCTGTGGCACTTGCGCAATGAGCGTCAGCGGCACAAAGTCACGTTCCAAGTCGTAGTCGAGCTTGGGATACATCGAGGGTGCAATGGAGTGATGCACCGCGCCCATGAACAAGGTGTAACCATCGGGCGCTGCCTTGGCTGCGATGCCTGCACCTAAATTACCCCCTACACCGCCTCGGTTGTCAATCACCAAGGTCTTACCACTTTGCTTGGCAAACTGTGCTGAAAATGGACGCGCAAACGCATCGGTGCCACCACCTGCTGGGAACGGAACAATCAAGGTGACAGGTTTGGTGGGCCAAGCGGTTTGGGCTTGCACGCCCAAGCACATGGCCGCACATGCGGCAGCGGTCAAGCACATCCACTGTCGACGGGTGTTGGTTTTGAAAAATGTCATGGCTGTCTCCTGATGTTTGAATGAAATTAACTCACTTGAAATACATGTCTTCCACATCGCCAGAGGCTGGCGCAATGCCCTTTTCCAGCATTTGACGATGCTTGTCTAAACGTTTGAGGTCATAGAGGTAATTGACCATCAAGCCATGCGATTGCTTGATGCCTTTGGCAGACGGGTCGGCAAACCAATTGATACGCTCAATGCGTGCACCATTGCCCAAGTGAAAACGCGCCACAGGGTCAAGCACTTGCTCCCCTTGTTTGGCTTGCCCTAAATAGTGCGCACCTGCTCGGGTGAGGAATTGACGCAGCGGTGATTTAGCCGACAAAGCACCCAAGACCTGCGGTTGTTCAATGGCCGCCAACACATGCGTGGGCGTCGGAGGCTCAAAGCTGATTTCTCGCCCCAAGGCCGACAACTCTTTTTCGTTCAAATGCCCAAGCAGTTCTTCCACGTTCTTGGCTAGCCATGGACGCAAACCTGGAATGGGCGACAAGGTGGCGAAGGTTTTCAACTTGGGGAACTCGGCGCGTAATGTTTCCACCACACGTTTGATGAGCGAGTCACCAAAGCTCACGCCTTTCAAACCACCTTGCGTGTTGCTGATGGAGTAAAAAATAGCGACGGTTGCTTTTTGCAAATCTTCGGGAGCCGCAGACTCATCGAGCAGCGGCATGATGTTGTCAGCCATCTCATGCAGCAACGCCACCTCCACAAAAATCAGAGGTTCATTGGGCAAACTGGGGTGAAAGAAACCATAGCAACGACGGTCGCTGTCTAAACGATTTTTCAAGTCAGCCCAGCTGCGAATGTCGTGCACGGCTTCGTACTTGATGAGTTTTTCAATCAACGAGGCAGGCGAATCCCAGCTGATGCTGCGCAGCTCTAAGAAAGCCACGTCAAACCATGTAGAGAACAGATTTTCTAGCTCTGCATCTAAGGCTTGCAAACGCTTGTTACCTTTGAGATGCGGCAGTAGCTCTGCACGCAAATCGACCAAGAAACGCATCCCCCCAGCAGACGCTGCAAAGCGCTGAAGCAAACGCGTGCGGGGTGACACCAAAGCGCGACGCAAACGAATCTCTGCGGGGCCTTCATCGACGGTGCCCAGGGCTGCGTCGTAGTCGTCACGTGCAGCGCGCACTTTGACGGCATCGGGACCAAACTGTTCGCTGATGAGTAGCCACACATCTTGGCGTTCTGCGGGCTCTGCTTTGACATACCAATCTGCCAGTGCTTTGGCGCGGCGACCGCCCTCCACTTCGCTCACGCGTGGGTCCACCACGGCTTGCAAGAGCGTGAGCGTTCGGCGCAAGGTGCGCGGCGACAGCGCTTCTTTCTTTTGGCGCAACGTCGCGTCTAAGCGTTCGCGTGTAGAGCGGTCTTCTTGCTTGGGGGCCTCTGCCGCAGCGGGGGCCGAGTTGCGAAGCAAATTGAGTTTGCTGCTGAGCCAAGTGGTCGCGTTCATCCCATTCCTCTTTCTAGGTTTAAGCCGTCAAGACACTGCGTTTGCTTGAAGCGAGCTCGCGCAAGGCCTCACGTTGCTTCAACAAATGGTCACGCATGGCTGCATCAGCACCTGCAGCATCACCTGCTTTGAGTGCGGCAAACACCGCCATGTGTTCTTTCAAACTTTGCTTCAAACGCCCGGGTGCGTGCAGCTGCTGCAAGCGGGCGAGCTTCAAAATTTTGCGCAAATCAGCAATGGTTTGAGCCAACCATTTGTTGTTAGCCAACTGAATGATGGCTTCATGAATGGCGAAGTTGGCTTCGTAGTAATCGTTGATGCGCCCGGCATCGGCATGCTGTTTGAGGCGCTGGTGCCAAACCTCTAGCGCTTGCACATCCGCAGGTGTAGCACGTTGGGTGGCATCGAATGCGCAGCGGCCTTCGAGCATGGCGATGACAGGAAAAATTTCATCCAAGTCTTGCTCGGTGACTTCATTCACAAAGCAACCACGACGAGGCTCGTGTCGAACCAAGCCTTCGGCAGTGAGTACCTTGAGTGCCTCACGCAGCGGTGTACGTGAGATGGCCCACAACTCGCACAAAGTGACTTCGTCAATGAAACTGCCCGGCCTGAGCTGACCATCAAAGATGTAGTTGCGCAGCTGTGAAGCTACGTCATCGTGCAAAGAGCTGGGGAGCGTGCGCATGAGGTTGAAGGGCTCTGTTAACTTCTCTGTAATTACGCATAATTATGAGATCTAAAAAGCGAATACCCCGCCCCAATTCGCTGGGACTTTCCCGCAGGGACTAACCCTTAACTCAAGAAATTAAGCCGGTTGAGGTTGGCGTGCAGCATGCAGCCACAAGGCCACACCCACCAGGACCATCGGCACGCACAGCCATTGGCCCATGCTCATACCCAAAGCCAGCAAGCCCAGATGCGCATCAGGCTCACGGAAATATTCGGCCATGAAGCGCAAGCTGCCATAACCAATCATGAACACACCCGACACCGCGCCAATGGCGCGAGGCTTACGCGCATAAAGCCACAAGACGATGAACAACAAAATACCTTCGCCCAAGAACTGATAGATCTGCGAAGGATGGCGCGCAATCAAAGTTCCGCTTTGCGGAAACACCATGGCCCAAGCCAAGTCTGGGTCAGCCGCCCTGCCCCACAACTCGCCGTTGATGAAGTTACCCACACGGCCTGCAGCCAGCCCGGTAGGAACACAAGGCGCGATGAAATCAGTCACCCACAACCATGGGCGATGACGCTGCCATGCAAACACCGCCGTGGCCACAAACACCCCCAACATGCCACCATGAAAACTCATGCCACCTTGCCACACGGCAAACACTTCGAGCGGGTGAGCCAAGTAGTAACTCGGGTTGTAAAACACGCAGTAGCCAATGCGCCCGCCTAAGACCACGCCCATCACACCGTAAAACAAAATGTCTTCAATGTCTTGTTTGGACCAAGAACCCAACACCACTTGCGCGGCATAGGGTTCATGCTTCAAACGCAAATGGCCCAAACCCACAAACAAGGCGAATGCAGCCAGATAGGTCAGACCGTACCAGTGAACGGCAATGGGCCCCACTGCAATCGCAACGGGGTCAAACTGAGGGTGAATCAGCATGTGGGATCAGTCTCGGGTCAGTCGAGCAAGGACAAATCGCGCACCGCGCCTTTGTCTGCCGAAGTGGCTAACTTGGCGTAGGCCTTCAAGGCAGAAGACACTTTACGTGGGCGTGGCAGCGCAGGCTTCCAACCCAGCTTGTCTTGTTCGACACGGCGCTTAGCCAACTCTTCGTCGCTCACCAACACATTGATGCTGCGGTTCGGGATGTCGATGCGAATACGGTCGCCGTTCTTGACCAAGCCAATCGTGCCGCCTGCTGCCGCTTCGGGCGAGCAGTGACCAATCGACAAACCTGAAGTGCCGCCAGAGAAACGACCATCGGTGAGCAAGGCGCAAGCCTTGCCCAAACCCTTGGACTTGATGTAGCTGGTGGGGTACAGCATTTCTTGCATGCCGGGGCCACCTTTGGGGCCTTCGTAGCGCACCACCACGATGTCGCCAGCTTTGACTTGGTCGTTCAAGATGTGCTCTACCGCTTCGTCTTGGCTTTCCACCACATGGGCGGGGCCTTCAAAGACCAGCAAGCTGTCGTCCACGCCCGCGGTCTTCACCACGCAACCGTCGAGCGCGATGTTGCCGCGCAACACGGCCAAGCCGCCTTCTTTGCTGAACGCGTGCTCGAAGGATCGGATGCAACCCTCGGCACGATCGGTGTCAAGGCTGGGCCAACGTGTGTTTTGGCTGAACGCCACTTGCGTTGGAATGCCTGCGGGACCTGCCATGTAAAAGTGCTTCACTTCGTCGGAAGGGTTGCGCGCAATGTCCCACTTGTCCAACGCCTCTTTCATGGTTTTGGCGTGCACGGTGGGCACATCGGTATGCAGCTTGCCCGCACGGTCGAGCTCGCCCAAGATACCCATGATGCCGCCTGCGCGGTGCACGTCTTCGATGTGGTACTTGTTGGTGTTGGGTGCGACCTTGCACAGCTGAGGCACGATCTTGGACATGCGGTCGATGTCAGCCATGGTGAATTCAATTTCAGCTTCTTGCGCAATGGCCAGCAAATGCAAGATGGTGTTGGTCGAACCACCCATGGCGATGTCCAACGCA
The DNA here is from genome assembly GCF_027925025.1 of Limnohabitans sp. MORI2. NCBI lineage: Bacteria > Pseudomonadati > Pseudomonadota > Betaproteobacteria > Burkholderiales > Comamonadaceae > Limnohabitans > Limnohabitans sp. MORI2. The sequence goes on along the minus strand of NZ_AP027058.1, from coordinate 938,374 downwards.
ATCGCGTTCTCAAACGCTTTGAAGCCCATCGAGCGTGGCAACAAGCTCTCGTCGCCTTGCTCGTAGTAGCGCTTGGCCATGTCCACAATCGTGCGGCCTGCTTGCTTGAACAACTGCTCACGATCAGCATGTGTTGCCACCACTGTGCCGTTGCCAGGCAAAGCCAAGCCCAAAGCTTCGGCCAAACAGTTCATTGAGTTGGCAGTGAACATGCCCGAGCACGAACCGCATGTAGGACACGCTGAACGTTCGACCTCTGCCAAATCGGCATCGCTGACTTTGCTGTCAGCGGCCATGACCATGGCGTCGATCAAATCGAGTTTTTTGATTTCAATGGTTTTTGTTTCAGGATTAGCCAAGCGAGCTTTGCCCGCTTCCATCGGACCACCCGACACAAAGATGACGGGGATGTTCAAACGCATCGCAGCCATCAACATGCCGGGGGTGATCTTGTCGCAGTTGGAGATGCACACGATGGCATCCGCGCAATGCGCATTGACCATGTACTCGACCGAGTCAGCAATGATGTCGCGACTAGGCAGTGAATACAGCATGCCGTCATGGCCCATGGCAATGCCGTCGTCGACCGCGATGGTGTTGAACTCTTTGGCCACACCGCCTGCCGCTTCAATCTCACGGGCCACAAGTTGCCCCAAGTCTTTCAAGTGCACATGGCCAGGCACAAACTGCGTGAACGAGTTGGCAATGGCAATGATGGGCTTTTGAAAATCGTCGTCTTTCATGCCTGTGGCACGCCACAAGGAGCGGGCACCCGCCATATTGCGGCCAGCGGTAGAAGTCTTGGAACGATATGCAGGCATGTGAGAAGCTCCGATGAAAAAGTATGTCGATTAAGTCTTTTGATTATCGCCCACGCCCCAATACCCAGATGTCTGGGCATGTCATGTTCGCCACACCACGAACACGAAAGTGCACATGAATTCAGCACGCTAAACTGTCTTTATCTCAGTCCCCTTCGGAGACATCCTTATGAAAAAGCATCTTATTTTTTTCACTGTTGCAGCAGTCAGCTTCATGACCTCTCCTGCGTGGGCTGATCTTGCGTTGGCTACTTCTAAAAATTGCCTTGCTTGTCATGCGGTAGACAAAAAGCTAGTGGGCCCTGCCTACAAAGATGTCGCGGCCAAATATGCAGGCGACAAAAGTGCAGCCGACAAACTGGCCACCAAGATTCAAAAAGGCGGCGCAGGCGTTTGGGGGCCAGTGCCCATGCCCGCCAATACGCAAGTGAATGATGCAGAAGCCAAGAAATTGGCAGCTTGGGTGCTCAGCACCAAATAACGACGCGCCCTTGCGGTGCAAGCATCAAGACAGCGGCTTTGAGTAAACTCAGCCGCTGTTTTTACTTCTGGCCTTTTTTCAGGACTTCTCCATGACCACGATCCGCCAAAACGACCTGATTGAATCGGTCGCCGCCGCCCTGCAATACATCAGCTACTACCACCCTGCTGATTTCATTTCGCACTTGGCCAGCGCCTACGAACGCGAACAAAGCCCTGCGGCCAAAGACGCGATTGCGCAAATCTTGACCAACAGCAAGATGAGCGCGTTTGGTCATCGCCCCATTTGCCAAGACACCGGTATCGTCAACGTGTTCTTGAAAATCGGTATGGATGTGCGCTGGGAAGGCTTTACTGGCAGCTTGGAAGACGCCATCAACGAAGGCGTGCGCCGTGGCTACAACCACCCCGACAACATGCTGCGCGCCTCGGTGGTAGACGACCCTCAGTTCGCTCGCAAAAACACCAAAGACAACACACCTGCGGTGATCTTCACGCAAATCGTGCCTGGCAACAAAGTGGACATCACCGTCGCAGCCAAAGGCGGCGGCAGCGAAAACAAATCGAAGATGTACATGCTCAACCCCAGCGACAACATCGTCGATTGGGTCTTGAAAACTGTGCCCACGATGGGTGCGGGCTGGTGCCCTCCCGGCATGTTGGGCATTGGCATTGGCGGCACCGCTGAAAAAGCCGTGCTCATGGCCAAAGAAAGCTTGATGGACGACTTGGACATGTACCAGTTGCTCGAGAAATCCAGCAAAGGTGAAAAACTCAGCCAAGTCGAAGAACTGCGCTTGGAGCTGTACCACAAGGTCAACGCCTTGGGCATTGGCGCACAAGGCTTGGGCGGCTTGACCACGGTGCTCGATGTGAAGATCAAGATGTACCCCACGCATGCGGCCAGCAAGCCCATCGCGATGATTCCCAACTGCGCCGCCACCCGCCACGCCCACTTTGTGATGGACGGCTCAGGCCCCGTGTTCTTGGAAGCCCCCTCGTTGGACCTGTGGCCCAACGTCGACTGGACACCCAACACACAGCAAAGCAAACGTGTGGACCTCAACACCCTCACCAAAGAAGAGGTGGCGAGCTGGAAACCCGGCCAAACCATTTTGCTCAACGGCAAGATGTTGACCGGCCGCGATGCCGCACACAAGCGCATCCAAGACATGCTGGCCAAAGGCGAGAAGTTGCCTGTGGACTTCACCAACCGCGTGATTTACTACGTCGGCCCCGTGGACCCCGTGCGCGACGAAGTCGTGGGCCCCGCAGGCCCCACCACAGCCACCCGCATGGACAAGTTCACCGAGATGATGTTGTCGCAAACTGGCTTGATCTCGATGGTGGGCAAAGCCGAACGCGGCCCGACTGCCATTGAAGCCATCAAAAAGCACAAGTCGGCCTACCTCATGGCCGTGGGCGGTGCGGCTTACCTCGTGTCCAAGGCGATTAAAAACGCCAAGGTGGTGGGTTTTGCCGACCTCGGCATGGAAGCCATTTACGAGTTCGACGTGGTCGACATGCCCGTGACTGTAGCGGTCGACTCAGGTGGCACCAGCGCTCACATCACTGGCCCAGCCGAGTGGGAAAAGCGCATTGCCTCCGGCGAATTCAAAGGCATTGGTATTAAGGCGAACTGATCGAAGCCACTGAATGAAAAAGCCGCTCTAGCATGAGCGGCTTTTTTATATCTGAACACGAGGGAGCAGCGAGGCGCTTCTGTGTTTTGACAGCCTCAGTGCAAGTGCCGAGGCTTGCGGCCACCATGACCGCCACCACCGTGACCTCCATTGGGGCCGCGTGGTGTGCGGCCCAAATCCAAAGAGTTCACGAGGTTGTCAAAACGGTCTGAGAAAAGTTTGTCAATTTCATTGACCACGCCGCCCAACTCTGCGCCATCGAAATGACGCTCCATCAAATGAATCACATCATTGACGAGCATGTCACGTTGGGCTTGCATGATGTCTGCAGGCGTGGGGCCGACAAAAAGCATCATGAAATCATCACGTGAGTTTTGGCCTCGCGACTCATCCTCTTCATCAAAGTCGTTGTCATAAAACGTGACTTCAATCGCAGCGCCTGCAGCTGTGAGTTCGTTCAAATTCATGCACATGTCATCGAGGCTTTGGCGGAAGTCATCATCACCAGAAACCGTCCAGCACATTTGCAAGGTATGTTCTTCTGGGTTGAAACGAATGCCTGGCTCTTCGGGGTATGAGCTGCTTGCACCATCTTCCAGCGATGCAGCACCTGCATACTGCCAAAGCGGTCGCAGTGCGTCATGCAACTGGTCTACGCCGACTTCGGGCTGCAAGGGGACTAGTCCATGCACATGGATTTCATACGCGGCGTTGTAGCGTGCCATGACGAAACTCCTTCCTTGTGCTGATTCAGTGGTGCCCGAGGCCGGAATCGAACCGGCACGCCCCTTACGGAAGCGAGAGATTTTAAGTCTCTTGTGTCTACCAATTTCACCACTCGGGCAGTGTCTTTGTGATTGCAGATTTTACGTCAGACCACCTTTGAGACTCGGGCAATTCATGACCGATTGAGGATATTTTTTCGTCTATATTGGCGGTGAATTTTTTTAAGCCATGCTTAAAACGTCAAATCTTAAAGTCCACTAAGGAATACTTCCATGACACCACGCATTGCCTCTCACTTTTTGCTCGCAGCTCTTCTTGGCTTGAGCCTCAACTTGACACACGCTGCGGACAAAAAAGAAACCGCTGACCCCGTGGTCAAGAAATCAGATGCAGGAATTTGCCATGACAAAACCAGCACGTCCTACGGAAATACCAAGAAGTTCACAGGTTTTGCGTCCATGGATGAATGCATCAAGAGTGGCGGTCGCGCTGCTGCTGGACAACCCGCCGCGGCGGCTGATCCGATCGTGAAAAAGTCTGACTCTGGCATTTGTCACGACAAAAACAGCCCAAGCTACGAGCGCACCAAGAAATTCACAGAATTCAAGACTGTGGATGAATGCGTCAAAAGTGGCGGCTCATTACCTAAAAAATAAATACCAATAGAAAAAGCCCTCAGACTTTCATCTGAGGGCTTTTAAATTTGGAGCGGGAAACGAGGCTCGAACTCGCGACCTCAACCTTGGCAAGGTTGCGCTCTACCAACTGAGCTATTCCCGCGTGGAGTGTTTAATTCCGAAGCCGCTATTCTAATCACAAATTCGCTGGTTTTTAGCTCAGGGGCAAAGAAAAAATCAATACCCCAGTGCTTTTGCAATTTTGTGACGGGCCACCGTGGGCTTGGGGCATTGCCCTTTGGGCAATTCAAACCACACACGCACATCAGTCTCTAACCCCACGCCGTGCATGTAGTTGTAAATGGCTTTTTTCAACCCTCGCCCCAAGGTGTCGTGATCAGTCCCTGTGGGGTCGATGAAAGCAATATCGTTCTTAGCAAAGCTCACGGACGGCAATGGAACCACCTGTACGCCATAGTCAGTCGGGTTTTGGCCCACAGGTGAATGCACCGTGCAGGCAAAGCGATGAAAGAAGCCACTTTGAATGCAACCGTTTTCAAAGAGTTGACGCACATATTCCAATGCATCCACGGTGTCTTGCAGCGTTTGCGTGGGAAACCCGTACATGAGATAGGCATGCACCAAAATGCCGGCATCTGAAAACCCTTTGGTCACCTGCGCCACTTGCTCAACTGAGACGCCTTTTTTCATGAGCGTCAGCAAGCGATCGGAGGCCACCTCCAAGCCTCCCGACATGGCAATACAACCACTTTGAGCCAACAGCTCTGCCAACTCCGGGGTGAAGGTTTTTTCAAAACGAATATTGCCCCACCAAGAGATATGCACCTGACGGCGCAATAGTTCTTCAGCCAAGGCTTTCAGAGCTTTGGGCGGAGCAGCTTCGTCTACGAAGTGAAACCCAGTCTGCCCTGTTTCTGCCACGATTTTTTCGATCCGATCCACCAAGGTTGAAGCAGAGGCGGTTTCGTAGCGAGAGATGTAGTCGAGACTCACATCGCAAAAGCTGCATTTTTTCCAATAACACCCATGCGCCACCGTCAACTTGTTCCAGCGGCCATCGCTCCACAAACGATGCATGGGGTTGAGCATGTCGAGCAAAGACAAATAACGATCTAAAGGCAAGCCATCCCAAGTGGGTGTTCCCACCTCTTCAAAGGGCACATCCGGTTCGGCCCAGTTCATGAGTTGTACATGCCCCGATTCGTTACGCACAAAGGTACGCACCAAACGTTGAACACTGCGCTTGCCGTGTAAATGCTCAATCAACGCGAGCAAAGGTCGTTCTCCCGCATCTAAGCTGATGAAGTCCACGTAGTCAAAAACACGTGGCTCGGTCAGCTCGCGCAGTTCTGTATTCACAAAGCCGCCCCCTAAGCCAATGCGAATGTGCGGATGATGCGCCTTGATGGTCTGAGCCATGCGAAACGCCGCATACACAGCACCTGGAAATGGCACCGACAACAACACCAGTTGAGGTTGGTGCTTCGCAATGGTTGCCAAGGTCAGCGCGTGGAGCGTGCGATCCACCAAGGTAGGGGGCGCGGCCAAGGCCTGAGCTAATGGTTCAAAGCTAGCTTGACTGCCGGCCAATTGCTCGGCATAACGAACGAACTCAAACCGACTATCTACAGCATCTCGCAGCACATCGGCCAAGTCATTCAAATACAGGGTGGCCAAATGGCGCGCACGGTCATGTTGCCCCAATGCGCCAAAGGCCCAAGCCAACGGGTCGCCACTGCCCTCATCGTCATATGCATCCAAAGCGGCAAAACGAGGTCCCTCTGGCAAGAAGCCACGCCCTGCGATGCGATGACTCAACGTAGAGTCACGACCTTGCAAAAAGGCGATGACAAGCGCAACAGTAGATTGATAGCGCCCAAAGTAATCCAAGAAGTAATTGACACAAGCCGTGCGCTCCGCTTCTGGCCGTGCCAGCGCGCAATCTCTGACGTGCGCCAAGCCCTCTGGCGTGAACAAGGCCAACACCAATCCCAACGCCAAGTCTTCTTGCACTGCGTCCACCCCCTGAGTGCGCAAAAAACCCGTCAAATAAGCGGTGGACGGGTAAGGCGTGTTGAGTTGCGTCATCGGGGGGATGAGGCTCAAAACGCGAAAAGTAGAAGACGCAGACGGAGTGCTAGACATGGTTGACATCATTATCGACGGCACGCATGGGCATTAGCCCCAAGCCCGAGGATGATTAAATTCTGGAAAAATCATCAAAATTACTAAAGCCTATCGGTTTGATGCCGACAACCCATGGCTAACTCTCTTTTTAACCACAACAAGGACATTATTGTGAGCAACATGACCCCTACTTGCGCCTGCTGCGGCCCGCTTCAATTGGCCGGCAACCACTCACGCCGCGGCTTCTTAGCCGCAGGTGCCGCCACTGTGGCTGGCGGTTTGATGGGCCTCTCGCCTTTTCAAGCGCAAGCTGCCAGCGGCAACTACGAAGCCATGTTGGTCAACTGCATTGACCCACGCTTTACCACCCTGAGCTGGCAATACATGGGCTTGCTGCAAGGCATCAGCCGCGACAAGTTGACCGACAACTACAGCCAATTCGTGATTGCTGGCGGCCCCATCGGCGCTGTGCACCCCAAATTCTCAGCTTGGCACAAAGCCTATTGGGACAACTTGGACATCACCGTGTCTTTGCACCACATCAAACGCGTGGTGGGCATCACCCACCGCGATTGCGGCGCAGCCAAGTTGGCCTTCGGTGATGACAAAGTGGCTGACAAGCACGACGAAACTGAAGCACATGCAGAAGCCTTGAACGAGTTCCGCCGTCAAGTGCTCAAGCGTCATCCCAAGCTCAGCGTCATCACTGGCGTGATGAGTTTGGACGGTCGTGTGGATTTGATCGGTTAAACCGCTAAAGCCTTGGCACTTTGGACCGATATATAGGGTTCAAGGTTGCTTAGGTTTATGACCGCTCTCGCCACCAGCCCGAAGTTTTAGGGCGCGTGTGGACTCCAATTCACCGCCGGGAGCGGTCCCCTTTTTATCGACAAGCGGCCTCGTGCATCCGGTAGTGTCGGATGTCATCAAAATGCAAAGGCGTCTTGATGAATTGCTTCGCAAACTCTGAATTACTCTGCTGAATAAACGTATCTTTGGCCTGATGCGTGATGAATGGCACTTTACCCACCATATCGCGGTAGAAAATTCGCTCCATCAATTGAATCGTTTGCTCTTGGCAATTGATTTCGTACGTCGACTGCTCTGATGAGTAGTTATACAAAGTCACTTTCACGACGGCCTTCGGTGTATGAAAAGGCACCTTGGCATCCACCGGCATTTGGGTGAACGTGCGCAATACCTTGATCTTGCCCTTGTCCTCGACGGGTGCGTAGTAGTAATCGTTAGCCCCGTGGCTGTTGTTGGTGAGAAACACCCACCCTGCCCACAGGTTTGAATGCCAAACAACAACGCAGAATAAAAATAAATATTTGGACATAAGGTGTTCGGATTTTATTTGCAAACCTATCGTCATCTCTTGACGTGCATCGCATCGCATAAATCATGGAAAATCACAGGCATGACTGATGCAAACACACAACGCCCCACGCTCCCCGATCATTTGTCGATTGACCCGCGCAGCCCACATTACGTGGCTGCGGTGTTCGAGCACGACATTGGCATTCGCTTCAATAACAAAGATCGCTTCGATGTAGAAGAGTATTGTTTGTCTGAAGGTTGGATCAAAGTCCCCTCCAACAAAACACTGGATCGCAAGGGAAAACCTTTGCTGATCAAACTCAAAGGTAAGGTTGAAGCGTTTTATCGTTAAAACATCCCACACGAAAGCCTCAGATGACCAAAGCCTACTTAGTCGGTCAAATCACCATCACCAACCCTGTTGCTTATGCAACCTATGCTGGCCAAGTCCCCCAAACCATTGAAGCGTTTGGAGGCAAATACTTGGTTCGAGGTGGGCACTCCACCCAACTGGAAGGGCAGCCCCAAGGTGAGCGCCAAGTCGTTGTGGAATTTCCAAACCGAGAGACGGCTGAAGCTTGGTACCACAGTCATGCCTATCAAGCCATCCTCTCCCATCGAACCAACAACTCAATCGGAACGATTGCCATCGTCGACGGCTACGACACATGAAACTCACACGTCCGCAGCAGATCTGGCTTTTAATTTTCATTGTCAGTCTTGGCGTCGCCTATGTCATCGCCAACTGGCGCTATGAATCTGAACTCAACAGCTTGACCGAAATGTTCGAGAAAGAGCAAGCTTTGCATTCGAGCGCTGACAAACTCATGAAAAACTGTGAGAAAAACGCGATGAACCAACCTGAGGCCTACGATGCCACCCATCAAATTTGCAATCAGGGCAATGACATACATACGCGCACAGAACAAGCGATCGCTGATCTAGAAAAAGCCAAGGCCGCGAATAAACTGAAGCGGTATGGCAGTTTTGCGATGGTCGTTATGCTTTTTAACCTTTTCGTATTCGCGCTCTACAAAACCAGCCTTTATTTAAAGCGTGAGGTCGAGTGAGACAGCCGAATTGAGATAAAAAAATCCCCATGTACTGCTACACGGGGATTTCTAGTCTAAGGATGACTTGTGTTCTGTTCAAACACAAGCAGATGCTAGCAATGACTAGAAAAAAATCATATAGAACATTTGAACTAGAACCTTGAATGCGAATAGACAGAAATTTCTGTCAAATAAAAAAAGGGCACTCACCTCACGATAAGTGCCCTTTGTCTGGAGGCGCGACCCAGAGTCGAACTGGGCTAAACGGATTTGCAATCCGGTGCATAACCGCTTTGCTATCGCGCCATTAACTTTGACGAAAAAGGGAAGCATGGTGTGCTTCCCTTATCGAATTTGGAGCGGGAAACGAGGCTCGAACTCGCGACCTCAACCTTGGCAAGGTTGCGCTCTACCAACTGAGCTATTCCCGCGTAAGACGCATATTCTAGCGCATTTTTCACGCTGTTTTGGTGTGCGCTAGAAAAATCTTAATGCTTGATGGCTTGCGCTTTTGTCTCGGCGCCTGCAGCAGTCGCGGCAGCCACAGCTGGCACTTCGTCGGGCAGTGGCGTAGGCATCTTCTCGAGTGCAATTTCAAGCACTTTATCGATCCAACGCACCGGCACGATTTCCAAACCGTTCTTCACGTTTTCTGGAATCTCTTGCAGGTCTTTGACGTTTTCTTCTGGGATCAATACCGTCTTGATGCCACCGCGCAATGCGGCTAAGAGCTTCTCTTTCAAGCCACCGATCGCCGTGACTTCACCACGCAAGGTGATCTCACCCGTCATGGCCACATCTGCACGCACAGGAATGCCTGTGAGAGCAGAGACCAACGCGGTGGTCATAGCAGCGCCAGCACTGGGGCCGTCTTTGGGCGTTGCACCATCAGGCACGTGAATGTGAATGTCACGCTTCTCAAGGATGTCTTCAGAAATGCCTAAATGACGTGCGCGGCTACGCACCACTGTGCGCGCTGCCTCAACTGACTCTTTCATGACATCACCGAGCGAACCGGTACGTGTGATCGTGCCTTTGCCGGTCATGATGGCGGCTTCAATCGTCAGCAAATCACCGCCCACTTCGGTCCAAGCCAAGCCAACCACTTGGCCCACTTGGTTTTCAGCTTCTGCACGACCGTAGGTGTACTTACGTACGCCAAGGAAGTCGGGCAAGTTGTCTGCCGTGACTTTGACTTGTGGCGTCATTTGCTTGAGCAACAAGGCCTTGACCACCTTGCGGCAAATCTTGGACATTTCGCGTTCTAGCGAGCGCACACCAGCTTCACGGGTGTAGTAGCGCACGATGTCGCGCACAGCCGCTTCGTCCACCGACAGCTCTTCGGGTTTCACGCCGTTGTTCTTCATTTGCTTAGGCAGCAAATACTTGGTGGCAATGTGTGTTTTTTCGTCTTCGGTGTAACCCGACAAACGGATGACTTCCATACGGTCCAGCAACGCTGGTGGAATGTTCATCGAGTTGGATGTCGCCACAAACATCACGTCGCTCAAGTCGTAATCGACTTCCACGTAGTGGTCAGCAAACTTGTTGTTTTGTTCGGGGTCCAACACTTCGAGCAAGGCGCTGGAAGGATCACCGCGCGAGTCCATGCCGAGCTTGTCGATTTCGTCGAGCAAGAACAAGGGGTTGCGTGTGCCGACCTTGGTCAAGCTTTGCAGCACCTTGCCGGGCATCGCACCAATGTAGGTGCGACGGTGACCACGAATCTCGGCCTCGTCACGCATACCGCCCAAGGCCATGCGCACGTACTTGCGACCTGTGGCTTTGGCGATAGATTGGCCCAGAGAGGTTTTACCCACACCAGGAGGACCGACCAAGCAAAGAATCGGAGCCTTCACCTTGTCGACGCGTTGTTGCACAGCAAGGTATTCCAAGATGCGGTCTTTGACTTTTTCCAAGCCAAAGTGGTCTGCATTCAGAACATCCTCGGCATTGGCCAAGTCGTGTTTGATTTTGGTTTTCTTGTGCCAAGGCAAGCCCACCAGCACGTCGAGGAAGTTACGCACCACGGTGGCCTCGGCTGACATGGGGGACATGAGTTTGAGCTTCTTGAGTTCAGCCTCTGCCTTTTTACGTGCCTCTTGGGGCATGCGAGCAGCCTTGATCTTTTTCTCAATCTCTTCAATGTCCGCGCCCTCTTCGCCTTCGCCAAGCTCTTTTTGGATGGCTTTGACCTGTTCGTTCAGGTAGAAGTCGCGTTGGTTCTTTTCCATTTGGCGCTTGACGCGGCCACGGATTTTTTTATCGACGTTGAGGATTTCAACTTCGCGTTCAATTTGCTCAAACAAGTTGGACAAACGTTCGCGCACAGGCGACAAATCGAGCACCACTTGCTTGCTTTCGAGCTTTAATGGCAAGTGAGCGGCAATGGTGTCGGCCAAGCGGCCTGCATCGTCAATGCTAGAAATCGAGGTCAAAATTTCTGGCGGAATCTTTTTGTTCAATTTGACGTATTGGTCAAACTGTTGCATCACAGCTCGGCGCAAAGCCTCCACCTCGCTGCCCGACTCAGCAGCCACCACTTCGATCGGTGTGACATGCGCTGTGAAATGCGATTCACCATCTTCAATGCCATCTACCTTGGCGCGTTGCTGGCCTTCGACCAACACCTTGACCGTGCCATCAGGCAGCTTGAGCATTTGCAAAATGGTCGAGACACAGCCGACTTCGAACATGTCCGTGACTGAGGGCTCATCTTTGGCGGCTGCTTTTTGTGCCACCAACATGATGCGGCGCTCAGCCGCCATGGCAGCTTCGAGTGCTTTGATGCTCTTAGGACGTCCCACAAACAAGGGGATGACCATGTGCGGGAACACCACCACATCGCGCAAGGGCAACAGTGGCAGTTCTAAAGGGGTAGCGGGCAGCGGGGGTTGTCCAGACATGGTCAGCCTTCCAGTAAAAAAGGGACAGGCTTTGTTGCACTGTCCCCGAGTTCAATCATCAAGCCTTTTTGGCGGCCTCTCGGTACACCAACAAAGGCGGTTTGTTTTCTTCGATGGTGGCTTCTTCTACCACCACTTTTTCAACATTGGTCGAATTGGGTAATTCGTACATGGTGTCGATCAAGGATTGTTCAAGGATGGAGCGTAAACCGCGCGCACCTGTTTTACGCGCCAATGCTTTCTTGGCAATCGCACGCAAGGCCGCAGGGCGAATTTCGAGCTCAGTACCTTCCATGGCCAACAGCTTGCTGTATTGCTTGACCAACGCATTCTTTGGCTCAGTCAAGATTTGCACCAAGGCATCCTCGGTCAGCTCAGCCAAGGTGGCGACCACGGGCATACGGCCTACGAGTTCGGGAATCAGACCAAATTTAATGATGTCAGCAGGTTCGACCTCGCCAAACACCTCAGACAAGCTGCGTGTTTCTTTGCTCTTGACTGTGGCACCAAAGCCAATGCCTGAGGCCGCTGTGCGGTTTTCAATGACTTTTTCAAGCCCAGCAAACGCGCCGCCGCAAATGAACAAGATGTTGGTCGTGTCGATTTGCAAGAAGTCTTGATTTGGATGCTTGCGACCACCTTGAGGCGGGATGCTCGCCATCGTTCCTTCAATCAGCTTGAGCAAGGCTTGTTGCACGCCCTCGCCTGACACATCACGGGTGATAGACGGGTTGTCAGATTTGCGTGAGATCTTGTCGATTTCGTCGATGTAGACGATGCCGCGCTGTGCACGCTCCACATCGTAGTCACAGCTTTGCAACAGCTTTTGAATGATGTTCTCAACGTCCTCGCCCACATAACCAGCTTCAGTCAAGGTGGTGGCGTCGGCCATGACGAAAGGCACATTCAACATGCGCGCCATGGTTTGCGCCAGCAAAGTTTTGCCAGAGCCTGTGGGGCCAATCAGCAAGATGTTGCTTTTGGTCAGCTCGACATCATCTTTTTTGGACGACTCTTTGTGCTTCAAGCGCTTGTAGTGGTTGTACACCGCCACAGCCAAAGTTCGCTTGGCAGGCTCTTGGCCAATCACATAGTTGTCGAGGTTGGCTTTGATTTCTGCGGGCGTTGGCAAGTCGCTGCCGTTTTCTTTAGCAGCTTCTAGACTTGGCAGTTCATCACGGATGATTTCGTTGCACAAGTCAATACACTCATCGCAAATGAACACTGAAGGACCAGCGATGAGTTTTTTGACTTCGTGCTGGCTCTTACCGCAAAAAGTGCAGTAGAGCGTTTTTTCGGCAGAAGTGCTTTTTTTATCAACCATGAGAACTTGTCTGAGTTGTGTCGTTTAGCTGCGCTTGCTGATCACTTGATCGACCAAACCGTATTCTTTGGCTTCGTCAGCACTCAGATAGTAATCGCGTTCGGTATCGCGTTGGATTTTTTCCAACGGCTGGCCTGTGCGCTCAGCCAAGATCTTGTTCAATTGCTCGCGTGTTTTCAAGATTTCGCGGGCATGGATTTCGATCTCTGTGGCTTGGCCACGTGTGCCGCCCAAAGGCTGGTGAATCATGACCTTGGAGTTGGGCAAAGAAAAGCGCTTACCCTTCTCACCTGCGGCCAACAAGAACGCGCCCATGCTCGCAGCCATGCCAATGCACAGTGTCGAGACGTGGGGCTTGATGAAGTTCATGGTGTCGTAAATCGACATGCCAGCACTCACCGAACCACCAGGAGAGTTGATGTAGAGCGAAATGTCCTTGTCTGGGTTTTCGCTCTCCAAGAACAACAACTGAGCCACCACCAAGTTGGCGGTTTGGTCATTGACCTCACCCACCAAAAAGATCACGCGCTCTTTGAGCAAACGTGAATAGATGTCATAAGACCGCTCGCCGCGGCCCGACTGCTCAATGACCATGGGAACCATACCCAAGGCTTGTGTATCCAGTGCGCTCATGTTGTTATTCCTTGTGGGGGTTGATTAGGCTTGGCCCATCAACTCATCGAATGAAATGGCCTTGGCGTTCACCTTGGCTTTAGACAAGATGAAGTCAGTCACATTGTTTTCAATGACGATGGCTTCAACTTCGCCCAAACGGCTCATGTCGCTGTAGTACCAACGCACCACGTCGGCTGGCTTCTCGTAGCTAGAGGCCAATTCTTCGATGTGTGCTTTGATTTGTTCTGGTGTCGCTTGCAAGTTGTTGGCGCGAACCAAGTCGGCCACCACCAAGCCCATGCGCACACGCTTTTCAGCTTGTGGGCGGAAGATGTCTTCGGGGATCGGTGCTTTGTCGGCGTCTTTGATGCCGCGTTGCTTGAGGTCAGCGCGAGCACCTTCGACCATACGTGCCAACTCAGCTTGCACGCTGGCGTTTGGCAAGTCGAGTTCAGCTTTAGAAGCCACTGCGTCCAAAGCAGCTTGCTTGTTGCGACCCAGCAAGCGGAATTTCACTTCGCGCTCCAAGTTTTTCTTGATGTCAGCGCGCAAGCCAGCCACTGTCGCGTCAGCCACGCCCAAAGACTTGGCCAATTCGTCGGTCACTTCTGGCAAGTTGGCAGCTTCGACTTTCTTCAAGGTCACCAAGAAATCAGACTGTTTGCCAGCCACTTCTTTACCGTGGTAATCGGCTGGGAAGTTCAATGGGAAAGTTTTGCTTTCGCCAGACTTCATACCGCGCACAGCGTCTTCAAATTCTTTGAGCATTTGACCTTCGCCGAGCAAGAACTGGAAGTCTTCGGCTTTACCGCCTTGGAATGGCTCGCCGTCGATCTTGCCTTCGAAGTCGATGGTCACGCGGTCGCCATCAGCAGCAGCGCCATCTGCAGGGCGTTGTGCGAAGGTGCGGCGTTGCTTGCGCAAGATATCAATCGTTTTGTCGATGGCGGCGTCTGTCACTTCGGCAGACACAGTTTCCACTTCAACGCTGCCCATGTCGGCAAATTTCACTTCTGGGTACACCTCGAAGATGGCTTCGAATTGCATTTGGCCCTCTGGCGCGCCTTCTTTTTCAGTGATGCGGGGTTGACCAGCAACGCGCAACTTGGCTTCGTTGGTGGCCACAGCAAAGGCTTCGCCCACTTTGTCGTTCATCACTTCGAACTGTGTGGAATAGCCATAACGCTGAGCCACGATGTTCATCGGCACTTTGCCTGGACGGAAACCGTCAATCTTGACTTGGCGTGCCACGCGCTTCAAACGCACGTCCACTTCTTTGGTAATCACGTCTACGGGCAAGCTCAAGGTGATCTTGCGTTCCAGTTTTTCCAAAGTTTCAACGGTCACAGCCATGTATTTCTCCTAATTTGGCATGGTTTGCAGCGGCCACAGGGCCGCTTGCTATCAATCAAATGGTGCGCGGGGCGGGACTCGAACCCGCACATCCTTGCGGACGTCAGGACCTAAACCTGGTGCGTCTACCAATTTCGCCACCCGCGCGGGTTTCTAAATAACAACGGGTGGTCAGGTAGACCACCCGCTTGAAATCGGTCAGCTTGCCATTTTAGACGGCTTTTCGACCTTAAACCACGCCGCGTACATCGCAGGTAGCGCAAGAAGCGTCAAGACCGTGGCCACGATGAGGCCGCCCATGATGGCAACCGCCATAGGGCCCCAAAAAACGCTGCGTGTGAGCGGAATCATGGCGAGTACAGCAGCCGCAGCCGTCAACACGATGGGACGCAAACGACGCACAGCTGACTCCACAATCGCCTCCCAAGCTGGTACGCCATTGGCTCGGTCTTGCTCGATTTGGTCAATCAAGATGACCGAGTTGCGCTGAATCATGCCCATCAAGGCAATCACGCCAAGCAAAGCGACAAAACCGAATGGACGATTAAGTGCCAACAGAGCGCCAGCCACGCCGGCCAAGCCCAAAGGACCGGTCAGGAACACCAACATGGCGCGGCTGAAGCTTTGCAGTTGCAACATCAACAAGGTGAAAGTGATGAACAGCATCACAGGCATACCTGCAGAAATTGAGCTGGAGCCTTTTGAGCTTTCTTCCACAGCGCCAGCCACTTCAATGCGGTAATTGGGCGCCTCGGATTGACCCCACTTCGCTTCGAGCTGTTTGAGTTCTGGCAACAGCTGCTTGGTCACGGTTGCACCTTGTAAGCCTTCGATGATGTCGCACTGCACCGTGATGGCGTATTCACGGCCCTCACGCCACATGACACCAGGCTCCCAGGTGAAATTGAGTTTGGCAACTTGCGCCAGTGGAATCATGCGGCCAGAGCTGGTGGGCACATAGGCATTGCCCAAATCAGTGATCGCATCACGCTCTTCCAAAGGTTGACGCAGCACGATGTCAATCAGCTTGTTGTCTTCGCGGAATTGCTCGACGGTAGAACCCACCAACAAAGTGCGTACAGCCTGGGCGATAGATTGGTTACTCACCCCCAAGTTGCGCGCCTTGGCTTGATCGACATCCAGACTGATGGCTTTGACGTTTTCGTTCCAGTTGTCGTTCGTCCCACGCGTGGCGGGGTTGGCGCGCATGGTGGCCTTGACCTCATCCGCGCGAACGCGCAACAGCTTAGGGTCAGAACCGACCACGCGGAATTGGACGGGATAAGGCACGGGCGGGCCATTGGGCAACAACTTGACACGGGCACGCACCTCTGGAAATTCCTGCGCCAGCATGGCGGGCCAAGCCAAACGCAAAGCTTCGCGACGCTTCAAATCGTCTGGCACCACAATGATTTGCGACACGTTGGATTGAGGAAACACTTGATCCAATGGCAAGTAAAAACGTGGCGCGCCTGAACCAATCCAAGTGCTGACCGTTTGCACGCCCTGCTCTTTGAGCAATCGCTGTTCCACAGTTTTGGTGACGGCCTCGTTTTCTTTGAACGAGGTTCCCTCAGGGAACCAGAGGTCCACCAAAATTTCAGGACGTGCCGAGTCTGGGAAGAACTGCTGTTGCACACGCCCCATGCCCACCAAACCCAATGCAAACAGCAGCAAGGTGATGCCGATGGCTTTCCAACGGTACTCAACGCACCAAGTCACGGCGGCACGAAAGTGTTTGTAAAACGGACTGTCAAACAACTCGTGCTCGCCACCGTGTTCACCATGCGGTTTGACTTGCAGCAGCAAGGTACCCAAGTACGGCACAAAGTACACCGACACCCACCAGCTCAACACCAACGCAATCACGGTCACGGCAAAAATTGCAAAGGTGTATTCACCCACGGTGGACTTGGCCATACCGATGGGCAAGAAGCCCGCCGCCGTGATGAGCGTGCCTGTCAACATGGGCATGGCCGTCACCTCATACGCAAAGGTGGCTGCACGGATGCGGTCATAGCCCTCTTCCATCTTTCGCACCATCATTTCCACGGCAATGATGGCGTCATCCACCAACAGTCCCAAAGCGATGATGAGCGAGCCCAGCGAAATTTTGTGTAGCCCAATGCCCCAGTAGTTCATGGCTAAAAACGTCATGGCCAGCACCAGCGGAATCGTGATAGCCACCACCAATCCGGGTCGTACATCGACATACCATCCGTAGCGTCCGCCTTTGTGCAAACCCAGAGACACGAAGCTGACCACCAACACAATCAAGACAGCCTCAATCAAGACACGCACAAACTCGCCGACTGACTTTGCGACGGCCTTGGGTTGGTCTTGCACTTGCGCCAAGGTCACACCTGCAGGCAGAGTTTTCTCAATACGTGCCGTAGCAACTTCCAGCGCCTTGCCCAAGGCAATGATGTCACCACCTTTGGCCATCGACACACCTAGCGCGATCACGTCTTTTCCTTGGTGATGAACTTTCACCACGGCGGGCTCTACATAGCCACGTTTAACTTTGGCGATGTCACCCAACTTCACCTGCTGGCCTGAGCTGCCACGAATGGGCATGGCACGCAACTGTTCTTCTGTCTCAAACTGACCATCAACCCGAACTTGCAACACATCAACAGGCGTCTGAATCGTGCCTGCGTTTTCAATGGCGTTTTCTTGCCCCAATTGCGAGAGCACCGCACTGAGATCGAGCCCCAATTGCACTAATCGCTTTTGTGGAATTTCCACAAAGATTTTTTCGTCTTGCACGCCAAATTGCTCGACCTTGGCGACGTCTTTGACGCGCAAAAGTTGCTGACGCACATCATCAGCAAATTTCTTCACCTCCGCAGGGTTGAAGCCGGGTGCATCTAGGGCGTAAATCACGCCAAATACATCGCCAAATTCATCGTTGAAGAATGGCCCTTGCACACCTTGCGGCAAGGTGTAACGAATATCCCCAATTTTCTTGCGCACGGAGTACCACACATTGGGCACATCTGCAGGCTTGGAATAGTCCTTGATCTGGAAAATGATTTGCGATTCGCCCGGCTTGGAGTAGCTGCGAATCTTGTCGGCGTAGGGCACCTCTTGCAGAGTGCGCTCTAGCTTGTCGGTTACCTGCTCGGCCACTTGCTGCGCAGTAGCACCCGGCCAATACGTACGCACCACCATGGCGCGGAAGGTGAATGGCGGGTCTTCGTCTTGCCCCAGCTGGAAATATGACGCCATGCCCAACACCATGAGCACGACCATCAAATAACGGGTGAGTGCGGGGTGCTCTATGGCCCACTGTGAGAGGTTGAACTTTTCCATGCTCATCTCACTTGGCTGCGCCGAAGATCGACACCTTCTGTCCAGCCGTCAACACATGCACACCCGAGACCACGACTTGGTCGCCGTTTTGCAACCCTGAGTCAACGACCACCTCATTGCCATCGACCGCTGTTACTTGAATAGTTTGAGCTTTGACAGTCATGCTGGCAGCATCCAACAACCAAACCGATGTGGCGCCAGCTTCGGTACGCAAGGCTTGGGTGGGCAACTTGATGCGTGGCATCTCGCCCTTCAGATGAGAGGCGCGCAAACTCACCGTCACGGTCGAACCCAACACAGGATCGACCTCTTTAGGCAAGGCCGCTTTGACCACAAACGTGCGCGTGATGACATCGGCGCTTGCAGAAACATCGCGCACTTTGGCTTCATACGTTTTACCGTCCGACCATTGGCGTACATCCACCAGGACGCCAGCTTTCAAAGAAGCTAACTTATCTTCTGACACTGAGAACACAACATCACGCGGGCCATCCAAAGCCAAGCGAAGCACCGGTTGACCAGCCGCCACCACCTGCCCCGCAGAAGCATCCACAGAAGTGATCACACCCGCACCGTCTGCCAGCAAGTGTGTGTAATTGGATTGGTTGCCCTGCACGGTACTTTGAGCTTGTGCTTGACGCCATTGGGCTTGCGCAGCCTTGTCGTTGGCTTGACGACGCTCTAGTTCAGCAGCACTGATAAAACCTTGTTCAAACAGCCCTTGATAACGCTTCAAGTCAGCAGCCGCCACATCTCGGTTGCTTTGAGCGGCGATCAGCTGTGCAGCCGCTGCCTCGGCGGTCACACGGTAGTCCTGCGGGTCAATTTGCGCGAGCAGTTGCCCTGACTTCACACGCTGACCAAGCTCAGCTTGGCGTGCAATGAGCTTGCCCCCCACCCGAAACCCGAGATTTGACTCCACGCGTGCACGTACCTCACCCGAAAACTCCAAATCAAACGACGTGGCCGAAGCCCCCACCGTGAGAACCTTCACCGCGCGCACAGGCTCTTGTTCGGGAGGCGCTTTGCTACAACCAAGCAACAAAGCAGCACTGAGACAGGCCAAAAGCCAACGAGAATGGGTATAAATTGTAGGAATCATAAAGTCTTCAAAATACTAATGACCGATTGGTTAGTAATGTACTCGATATCGGTAAACCTTGAATTTACAAGGCCAAGCGACAATAGGGGCAATTTATGTCTCGCATCGACCACTACGAAAACTTTCCCGTCGCCTCATGGCTCTGCCCTGCCCATTTGCGCCCAGCGGTTGCAGCGCTGTACCACTTTGCCCGTACCGCAGACGATTTGGCAGATGAGGGCTTTGACCCTGCACACCACCGTTTAGACGCCTTAGGCGAATACCGAGCCGATTTGCAGCAGTGCCTCAGCCATGCACGCACAAGCTATGTGCCCAGCGTGCGCTGGCCACATGTCTTTACGCCGCTGCGCCAAGTGGCTGCGCAACACCAACTACCCCAGATGCCATTGTTTGACCTGCTCGACGCCTTTGAGCAAGATGTGATTTACACCAGCGTTGGCCAAAGCTACAGAAACCGTGCCGAACTGCTGGACTATTGCCGACGCTCTGCGAACCCTGTGGGCCGTTTGATGCTGCATTTGTATGGTGTGAGCGATGCGTCCGCACTGGCGCAAAGCGACGCCATTTGCACCGCGTTGCAACTGATCAACTTTTGGCAAGACCGCGCCGAAGACTTGCGTCGTGGCCGCAACTACTTGCCCCAAGACCACACACTTGAGGAAGAGCTGCGTTTTGCACGCTCTTTGATGGCGCAAGGTGCGCCCTTGGTTCACCAAATCAAAGGCCGTGCAGGATGGGAGCTGCGTGCTGTGGTGCAAGGCGGTTTGCGCATCCTGGACCAATTGGATGCACGGCCCGAAACTACCGACCACACACAACTTGCTCGCCCAACGCTGAAGAAGCTAGACATGTTTCGCATCCTCTGGCGCAGCTTGCGCATGTAATTCAAGCGCCTTAAGCGCACAAGCTGTGTGCCCGATAATCGGGCACACATGACACCTCAAGACTACGTTCAGCAAAAAGCCTCCGCCTCAGGCAGCAGCTTTTACTATGCCTTTTTGTTTTTGCCACCACAGCGCCGTGCCGCCATCACGGCGTTCTATGCTTTCTGCCGCGAGGTGGACGATGTGGTCGATGAAGTGAGCGACCCGGGCGTCGCAGCCAGCAAATTGGCGTGGTGGCACAACGAAGTACGCCAAGCGTTCGCGGGCAAGCCCAATCACCCAGTCACGCAAGCGTTGATGCCGTGGGTGACGGAGTTCAACCTCGAAGAGGCTGCGTTGCAATCGGTGATCGATGGCTGCGAGATGGACCTGACCCAAACGCGCTACCTCGACTACCCTAACCTCACGCGCTACTGCCACTTGGTGGCGGGCGTGGTGGGCGAAGTGTCGGCCAAGATTTTTGGTCAAACCGACGCCACAACCACCGCCTACGCGCATAAATTGGGCCAAGCCTTTCAGCTCACCAACATCATTCGCGATGTGGGTGAAGACGCACTGCGTGGGCGCATTTACCTGCCCGTCACTGAGCTTCAGCAGTTTGATGTGAAAGCGCATGAAATTTTGAATCGTTTGGATTCCGAGCGTTTTCAAGCGTTGATGCAATTTCAAGCCGCACGCGCACATGCGCTGTATGACGAAGCCTTGGCCTTGCTGCCCACGCATGACTGGAAACATCAAAAACCCGGACTCATGATGGCCAGCATTTACCGTACGTTGTTGCGTGAAATTGAAGCCCAAAAATTTCCTGTGCTCAAGCAACGCGTCGCCCTCACACCACTGCGCAAGCTCTGGCTAGCTTGGAAGATGCAGGCCTTGGGCCGTTTCTAAACGCTCCATCGCGGCATGAAGCAACTCACCATCGTGGGCGCAGGCTGGGCGGGTTTGGCCGCTGCCGTGGCCGCCACCCAAGCCGGTTGGCATGTGCGCATATTTGAAGCCACCCACACCGCCGGTGGCCGAGCGCGCAGCTTGACACAAAGTTTTGCAGGCAAGCCTTTGGACAATGGCCAACATGTGCTGATTGGTGCGTACCGTGACACCTTGGCGCTCATGCGAACCGTGGGCCTCGACCCCAAAACACTCTTACAACGCATACCGCTGGATTTACGGTTTGCCGATGGCCAAGGCCTCAGACTGCCCGATTGGCCAAGCCCCCTTAACCTTCTGGCAGGCATTGCCAAAGCACAGGGTTGGCGTCTGCAAGACAAAGCCCAACTCCTGCAAGCCGCATGGGGTTGGCAACGCACCCACTTTGAATGCATTCCAACTTGGACTGTGGCGCAACTATGTAGCGCTGCGCGCATCAGCCCTCGCGTGATGGCTCAATTGATTGAGCCTCTATGCCTGTCTGCACTCAACACACCAGTACACCAAGCCAGTGCCACTGTGTTTTTACGCGTGCTGCAAGATGCGCTCATGGAAACAGGTCACGCAGACCTCCTCGTGCCACGTGTTGACCTCGGCGCATTGCTGCCCAACGCCTGCTTGCAATGGCTCAGCGACCAAGGTGCTGAAATTCACCTGGGAACACGCGTCAGTGCAACGCAGATGGAGGCACTGCAGCACACGGTAACACCCGACACCCCCATTTTGCTGGCGTGCCCATCTTGGGATGCAGCACGCTTAACGGCAGACATCGCCCCACAGTGGGCTTACCAATGCGCAGAACTTCCACACGCAGCCATTGCCACGGTGTACTTGCACTGCAAAGATTCTGGGTTTCAAGGTTTGCCCCGTCCAATGGTGGCTTTGCACAGCGATGCGACCGCCCCTGCACAGTTCGTATTTGACAAAGGTGCGCTCTGCGAACAACACGGACTATTGGCTGCTGTGGTGAGTGCGTGCGAAGGTGAGCGCGATGAGCTGACCGAGCAAGTGCACGACCAAGTGTGTGAACAGCTAGAACTCTCTAACTTAGAGGTGGTTCAAACTGTGTTTGAGAAACGCGCCACACTGGCATGTACGCCTTTACTAGAAAGGCCAGAGCCACAGGTCGCTGAAAACATATGGGCTTGCGGTGACTACATCTGCGGCCCATACCCCTCTACGCTGGAGGGGGCAGTACGCTCAGGTCAACAAGTAGTCACACACCTCAGCCAAATGATGGACCGTCAAAGGTTGCGCTGAGTCGTGCGGCCAATCATGGCCTTGGGTGTTGATCCACACAGCTTGCATGCCGGCATTCAAGGCGCCCCAAACATCGGTGGTCGCGTCATCTCCCAGATGCAACACAGCGTCCATTGGCAAATCGAGCTGATCAGCTGCGGTTTGAAAAATTCTCATATCGGGTTTGGCCACACCACACACCCGCGCACTCACGGCAGCTTTGAAATAAGGTCCCGCCGCCGTACGGAAGACATCGGCATTGCCGTTGGACAACCCCACCAATGGATAACGCGTAGCCAACCGAGACAAGGCCAGCTCTACCCCTTCGTACAGCACAACGTTTTGGCGTTCTGTAAAAAACACCTCAAATGCAGCATCGGCAAAGTCAGGTGAATCACCCGCACGAAGCAAGCTTTCACGAATCGCCTCACGGCGTAAAAACGTCAAGTCGTGCGCCTGACTCGCATGGCGATGGTTAATCTCTGCACGAATTTGTTTTTTCATCTCGCCCTGCGCACATAAACGAGCCGTTGCCGGTGCGTGCTCAGTCAACCAAGCTTGCAACGCTTCTTCTGCGCGAGCGATGGTGGGCCACACGGGCCATAGCGTGTCATCGAGATCAAGCGTAATGGCTTGGATTTTTGAAAGGTTTAGCATGCTAGGCGAGAATACCGCATCATGTTCAAACCTACATTCAAACCCGAACCCGCGTTCACACACGGACAAGCACCGCGTACTGCCGTACTCCTGTGTAACCTCGGCACACCCGATGAGCCCACAGCGGCGGCCGTGCGTCGCTACCTCGCAGAGTTCTTAGGCGATCCGCGTGTGGTCGAGATTCCACGTTTGGTGTGGATGGTCATTTTGCACGGCATCATATTGCGCGTGCGCCCAGCCAAATCCGCCGCCAAATACGCAACTATTTGGGGTCCCGAAGGTTCACCACTGAAAGTGTGGACGAACAAGCAGTCAACGGCATTGCAGGCAGCTTTTAACGCACAAGGCGAATCCGTCACCGTGCGCTACGCCATGAGATACGGCAACCCATCCATCGATAGCCAACTCGATGCACTCAAAGCCGAAGGTTTCACACGCATCTTGATCTTGCCCGCGTACCCTCAATACTCAGGCACCACAACCGCTAGTGTGATGGATGCGGTCTACCACTGGGGCTTGCGTACCCGACTATTGCCAGAGTTTCGTTTCATCAACCATTACCACGACCATCCGGCGTACATCCACGCGCTGGCTGAGGGTGTTCGTAGCCACTGGGCGCAGCATGGTCAAGGCGAGCGTTTGGTCATGAGTTTTCATGGCGTACCTGAGCGCACGCTGCACCTCGGTGACCCATACCACTGTGAGTGCTACAAAACTGCGCGCTTGCTCGCTGAGGCATTGAAACTTAGCAAAGAGCAATACATGGTGACCTTTCAATCGCGTTTTGGCAAAGCCAAGTGGCTTGAACCTTACACTGAGCCCTCCCTCATTGCGCTGGCGCAACAAGAGATCAAGCGCGTCGATTTGATTTGCCCGGGCTTTACGAGCGACTGTCTTGAAACCCTTGAAGAGATTTCACAAGAAGCACGAGAGGCTTATCTGAATGCGGGTGGTGAGGTTTTTCACTACATCCACTGTTTGAATGACAGTGCCACATGGATTCAAGGCCTACATCAGTTGTGCCATTCACACCTCACTGGATGGCCGTTAGACACGCCAAATGCGCAGCAACTTCAAATCAGTCAAGCGCATGCACTTGAGTTGGGAGCGAAAAAATAAAAGCCGCGCAACGGCGGCTTTTTAGTTCCAAACAGGATGTCACCGTCGCTTAGGGCGCTTTGCTCGCAGCTGATGAGGGTGATGGCGCTGCTGTTGAGCTGGCCACGACAGGCTGAGATGAAACCAGACGAGTTGCACTCGCGACAGGGGCAACCACAGATGCACTTGAAACAGACTTCACGGCTGCCACAGACACAGAAGCCGCCGCTTGAGCATCCGCCACTGAAGCACTGGCATCGGAAGCGCTCGCAGCACTGGCAGGATCGGTCACATCTGCAGGCAACACCTGAACAGGAGGCGCAGATTCCCCCACCAACTCCTCTTTGGGTTGCAGATACGCAGCTGCACCAAGCGCCGCCGCAAACAATGCAGCAATCGTTAAGAGGGAAGTTTTGGATTTAGCAGTAGCTTCGGCATTCGACGCGGAATCGATTGTTTCGCTTTGAACACCCTCAGATGGCGCCAATGTTTGAAATTGCGTGACAGCACTAGGTTCAACTAATGGTGCTTGCTCACTGTCATTGACATCAACTTGCGAGCCTAAAATTTTTGCTGCTACAACTTCTGAGCCATCCAAAGAAGTATCCAACATGGGCTTTGCAGTTTGAGCGAACACTGCATCGACTGACAAACCAAGCAACGCAGCAACCTTCTTAGCTGCAGTTGCTTTCACTGCAGCACTATAAAAAGCGCTTGTGCCGCCTTCTTCAAGTTGACGAATTTGCTTGACCGACATGCATGCGCGCGTTGCCATGTCATTCAAAACCCATCCACGCGCTTCGCGACTCAACCTAAGCAAGTCACCATTGACAAACAATTCTTCTTGACTCATAGCGGATGCAGACTAGCGCGCAAAGAGCTTGGTTTATTTCACCAACAAAAGTTCGCCCTTGATAGAAGCGCCCTTTTGAACAGAGAGAGTTTGGTAAACAACATGCCCATCTACAGATGCAGATGATGTGACAATGAGCTCATTACATGTTGCAGTTCCTGAAAATTTGCCTTTGATATGCAAGCTAGAACATGTCACAACACCTTCAACTTGCCCGCGTGCACCAATGGTGAGCTCGTCAACTTGAATTTGACCATTCAAAGCACCTTCCACATGAATTGCGCCTTTGGCAGCAATTTCACCTCGGAAAGAGAAACCTTCACTGAGGATTGAAGGTTTAGTCGCTGTTGTTGAGATCATGTCCATCATGCTGCTTCTTGCTGGTGTAGGTGATGTATTGGTCTGAGCAGGCGTTGCTACCGGCTCAGAAACTTCTGGTTCCACGGTTTCGGCCAACTCTTGCTCGGCTTCGAGCTCTGAGTTAGCAACTTGAGATTGATTGTTAACGTTGTTGGTTTTGGATTTGTTGAACATATTGCGCCGTCCGTATAACTTTCTGTGGGTTGACTGGATAACCACCAATCAAAATTTCCAAATGTAGGTGCTTACCTGTTGACGAAGATCCTGTGCTGCCAATGTTGCCCAGCACAGACTCTGTGGTGACTTTGTCACCCAATTTAACTTCAATATTGGCCAAGTGTGCATACAAGGATTCCACGCCATTGGTATGGCGAACGACAACTGTATTGCCATACTGGGTATGAAATTGAGCTAGAACCACGACACCTGGCTTAACTGGGTGCACCTTCTCATCTCCAGTTTGGCTCAACATATCTACGCCCGTGTGGAAATGTGTTTGACCAGACAAAGGATGACGCCGAACACCAAAGTCAGATGTCACGCTGTAGTTGGGCACAGGCATTCTGCTAGGCAAGGCATACAACACCTCGCGCAATCCGCGATTGGTTGACAATTCGTCAGCCACCTTACCGCGCAACAAAGGATTGCTTTTAACATCATCTTCCAAATTGAAGCCACCATTAGCCGCATTTTGTTGAATGATTTTCACAATCTTCTCAGTCAAACCCGATGACTCCAGCTGAGACTTCATGGTCACGTTTTCTTGCGAAACTGCCACCATAGAAGTATCGACAAACCGCCGAATGCTCATATCGCGATCACGGATTGTCTGAGCCAATGCAACCATTTGCTCATCACTCATCGTGAGTTGCTCACCGGTTTCCGAGTCAGAAGCACTGCTGAGCAATGCCCTGTAAACCTCTTCATGCGAACGCTCTAACTTAGAACGACTGATCATCAAACTGATGCTGGTCACCAGTAGTACACCAATCGCCACCAGCATCGCCCCAGTTGCCAAAATGCCCCCACGCACCAGAATGCGTTGAATGCGAGCACTGACATTAAGGTAATGGAGATCGCCGTTTTGCTCCAGAATGATGCGCGCATCGTCATACTGCCGTGTCCAACCGCTGGACACAAGTCCAGGCAGCATACGAGCAGTTGTAAAGATGCGCCGCAACATAAACTAGTAGATTAAGCCGCCGCAGACGAGCCTACATTCATCGCTGGGCCGTTAGCATCTTGACTCAAAGTACCCTCGATTTCGCCACCTTTTTCTATTTCAATCTCAGAGTATTGAACTTTGCCTGCGATCTTGCCCGTGGAGCGAACAATCAGGCTCTTCTCAGAAATAATGGTGTTGTGCAATTGACCACGCACATCGATGACTTTGGCCGAAACTCGCCCTGTAATCTTGCCAGTAGGGCCAATCAAGACCTCTTCTGCCGTTAAATCCCCCTCAATCACGCCATTGATGATGGCTTTTGATGGGACTGTAAATGTACCTTTGACGACAACGCCGTCACCGATAACAACACTTTCGAGTGAATCAGATTGATTAGACATATGGACTCCTTGCATTAATCTTAGCAAACAAACCCACAAAAACTACATTTTTTGCAATTTTTTGTTGTTTATTTGTAAAAAAAATTCTTTCAATGCAACTACTTAGCGAATTTTTTGAATGTTCTTCCTAACACCTTCTCATCTGGATACGCGTATAAGGCTCATATCGACACAACCTGATACTTGAGCAAGGGGCGCTTGAAAGTTTCACGCCCAAGACAAAGCTTTCGCTAACATCATGCGACATTAATAAACCTTCATCATGCATAACACTTTCATCATGACTGGTGTGGCAGGCGAATCCATTGCGCCTTCGCGATCCCGAAGCGTTTGCAGCAATTGGATTTGTTGGCATGATTTTTACGAAACACTTGAAAACTGCGATCGCAACTTTCTAAATTGACCTGCAACTATGTACATCGGACTCTTAGAAGACGAACCTCAACTGGCTCAATACGTCTGCGAAATACTGGAAAAAGCCGGCCACACAACCAACACATTTAGCAATGGCGCCGACATGATTAAAGCCATCGGACGTGACACGATTGACTTGTATGTGTTGGACTGGAGGGTCCCGCGCGTATCCGGCATTGAGGTGCTCAAACATATTCGCGAAATACGAGGACTCAAAGAGCCCGTGCTTTTTCTGACCAGTAAGACAGATGAACAAGATATAACCGAAGCCCTCAACGCAGGAGCTGATGACTATTGCACCAAGCCCGTACGACCGCAGGAGTTTTTGGCTCGAATCAACGCCCTCATTCGACGCACATACCCCGAGAGAAACAACCAAGACATCATCCGGAATCTACTCGGTTATAAATTTAATCAATTGTCTAACACCGTCGAATTTGAAGACTTAAGCGTCAATCTTTCAGAAAAAGAATTCAAGTTAGCCATGTTTCTTTTCGAAAATCATGAACGCGCGATTTCCAGAGACCGACTCATGCAAGAGGTTTGGGGCGGCGGCGGCGATGCGCTCTCTCGGTCCTTGGATGTCCACATTTCATGGCTGAGAAAGAAACTAGATCTAGCTGCAACATCTCCTAAATTGAGACTCAAACCGATTTATGGATTCGGATACAGGTTGATGGCTGTTGAGGAACATAGAGATGCATAAGTTTTGTAGCTTGCTACTGCTTTGTTTTTTATGCATCCCAACATTGAGCCAAGCATCTGATGCTGAGAAAGGATTACCGCTAATTTTTTACAAAATTAAGCGCGGCGATACGCTCATTAAACTTTCAAGAAAATACCTGAAGCAATCTACTGATCTTGAATTCATTCGCAGCTTAAACCACTTACGAAACATCAACTTACTTCCCGAAGGGGAAGTACTAAAAATTCCTAGAAGTGCGGTCAAACAAAGCCCATCGCAAGCCACCGTGATTGCACTCAATTGCGCTCAGTCGATTCGTGCCGGAGTACCCCCAAAACAGATTCAAATTGGCAGCATCCTTAGGGAAGGTGCAATCATTGACATTCCCGCTGAATGTCATTCAGCGATGCAACTCGAAGATGGTTCAACACTTCGACTACCCTCCAGTGCTGCCATCAAAATTGCCATTCTCAGAAAAAATGCGATCGAAACAACCCCTGAAGTTCAATTAGATCTCATCAAAGGCAGGGTAGAACTCGATGTTTTCAAAGGACGAGCACAAACAACCCCTTTCGAAGTTCGAACCCCGCTATCGATGACTGGCGTGAGAGGAACCGAATTTCGCGTTGGATATGAAACAACCGAACAAACTGGACAAGTCGAAGTACTGGCAGGCGTTGTGAGCGCTAAAGGGCAGAACGACGATGAGGCGAAACCTGTCAGCAAAGGACAGGGGATAACCTTTGACAACTCAGGCAAAGCGTTACCAGTTGAAAACCTTTTAGATGCACCTGAATTTAAAAAGGCAGAACGCATTAACGCAAACGAGGAGATTTACGACCTTCAATTCACCCCTGTGCAACTGGCAAATCATTACACAATCACAAGCGGACAGCATGTCAACCTGCTTGGTGAGCGCTTACAGAAAGCAGCGCAGATCACACAGATTAAAACCCCACCTCTGAACAAAGATGCTTTTTTTTATCAACTAGCATCCGTTTCAAAAGCTGGGCTCATGGGGCCTTTGCAACAGTACGGATTTTGCTTCACGGTGAATGAAGTGAAATCAGCACGCTGTAGAGCAACATTTAACACGCCCAAAACCGAAGGCACAACGATCACGTTTTCCTTGATTCGTCACGCTCAAAGCGGTACACAAGAACTCGTATCAACCAAGAAGCTTCAGTCGCACAATGGTCAATTCACCATCGAAGGACTACCCTCGGGTCGCTACACCTGGACCATGTCATACACAACAATGCGTGAAGGACTCAATCCCGCCCTGACTAAGCAATCAGGGGCCTTTGACCTCTTCACACTGACAGCTTCCACACCTTGAAAGATCATAAACAACGCAAGAGACGCTTGCACATCGAGTGGCGAGCCACTGCACTCATTGCGGTAGTGCTGCTCGCCTCGTTGATTTTTTTTGGGGTTACACAGCCATTAAGTAACGTGCTGTATGACCACCTGATGCGGCTTCAAGGATTCCGTCCAACTCACAACATCGTGATCATTGCAGTCGACGATCAATCACTTGAAGAACTCGGAGGTTGGCCTCTTGCGCGCAACAAATACACCCAACTATTAGATCAACTTGACGACGCTTGCTGCCGTCCTAAATCGATTGGATTCGACCTGTTATTTCTTGACGCAACAAGAGATGATGAGGAACTGGCGGTAGCACTTAAAAAGCATCGAAGCGTCTTACCAATTGCATTTCAACCTTCAGAGCACGCGCCCATGGAATGGCGTCCGACGCCACCAGTATCTCCACTGGCTGAGGCCGCCACACTCTCTCATAACCCTGACAAAAAACCATCAGACTTATTCAAGGAATTACCAAAATTTTTACGCCAAGTTGCACCGCATGAAAAGTGCGCAGAGTGCTTACCCAAAGGACTGGCGGCCAATGCCGGCATAGCACGGCCGTGAAGCGCATCCTAGTTTTCTCTGTTGCTTTGGGGTACATGTCTTGTTGGGCGCAACCGGTCTGGCATTGCTCACGAAACGGCCAAGAGACAGCACAAAACAACGCTGTTGTGACCAAAGAAAATGATTTTTCAATTGCCACAATCAACGCATCCACGAATGTGATTGGTGTATCGATCAATGATTTGATTGATATTTACTCAGGGGTCCCAGTTCGTGTTAGCGGCATTCCCTTATCGGCCTGTTTTTCGCTCAGTGACAGAGCGATGACAGCGGCAGCACTAACCTCTCTCGGATTGCAAACCACAACCATTCAAGCATTAGCTCGTAAAAGCTCCATCATTCAAAGCAATCTTTACCCTGTCGAGAATGAACTTCAAATGGCCAAATGCATCACGCAACATTTTCCGGCCGTAGGTTATTTGCAGACCCCAACCAATACTGATGACATCCAACCTTGTTTCTAAATGAGCTATCGGGTTGTTGTGGCTAGACCGTGTAAATCAAGTGCGGTCGACTGCGCAAAAGAGCCATTTGAAGTTTGAAACGAGCGAGTTTTTAGAAATGCATCGAAGTCTTTAGCCGAAAGCGGCGGATTAAAAAATGGCCCTTGCCCTAAGTTGCATCCCATTCTCTGGAGCGCATCTTTTTGATCTTTTTGTTCAATTCCACTCGCAGTGACCTGCAAATCACTCGCGACTGCGCTAGAGATGAGTGATTGAACAAAAAAGGCGATGGTTTCATCACATGCGATTCGCCTGATCAATTTTCTATCCAATTTCACCTTGTTAACAACTGATAGATTCAACAGCTCTTGTGCGATATTCAATAGTCCAAAATCTTTGATCGTTATGCTCAAGCCTTGCGCTGAAAACGCATCCAAACTTTGATCAACTGGCCTTGTCTTGCTATTGATGACAGATTCACGAACCTCCAACTCCAAGAGTTGATGGGGATATTGTGTTTGCGCACAAATCATCCGAACTCTCTGCGCAAACTCCAAGTCACTGAATTGAGCGGCGCTGAGATGAATCGCTAACACCAATGGCCCATATTGCTGTTGCCATTCTGCTGCTTGCTTACAAGCCGTCGTGAGCAACCACTCATCAAAAGAAAAGCAGACATCATGCAACTTGGCCATTGCAACAAAATCAGCAGGGGAAATATGGAATGTTTGACCTGATGGATGCCTCCAAGCGACCACTGCCTCCATGCCAAAGAGGCCTCCATCACTCATTCTCTGTATTGGCTGAAATTCAACACTGATATCCGCATCGCTCATTGCCGTACTTATTGCGGTGTTCAGATTGAAGACCTCTCCATTGCCTCCTGATCCATCGCCCTTTTTGATGACTTCAAAGCGAAGCTTGAGTCGCAGTTGTTTGACCATGACAAAAACGACACTGGGTAGGATCAATAAAAGACCAACCCAAGTCATGATGCGCAGATAGGTGGGCCACAAATTAACGGCGATGTGCAAGTTTGCAATGATCAAACTGTCAAACGTAAGTGGCGCCATCACATGAAGTTGCCCATCATCAACGCCTGCCAGCTCAAACGATGCGCCCGAAAGATCGGTTGATTCGCCAGAACGAGCGTAGCTAGCGATTGACGCACCTTGTGCACTAATTAACTCTGCAGATTGAACCCCGGGATGGGTCTCCAAGGCCTTCAATAAGGCACCGACTTGCTCCGTATCATTAGCGAGCAACGCGGGCAGTAAGCTTTGAGCAACTGAATGGACCAATGCCTCATTGTCTTCAATGATGGCGTGACGAATCGCACCGAATAAAAGCACAAAGGCGATAACCAACGCACCAGCAATACCAGATACAGCAACTATTGACTTAACAATCGTTTTGTTCATAAATCCTCCAAACCAATCGATTTCGATGAATTCTAGAAATCAATTTGTAAGAACAATGATAAATCTTGTTAAGTCAAACCGACCTAAAAGAATACCTTATGCTACATTAAAGTTCGCATTTATTCAAACAAGTTCTTGGAGAATTGTTGGTTTTTAGAAACTAACGTGCAGAAACAGAAAGCGTCGTCATTGTTATGCCCTTGGGCGAGCATTCTGGACACTTGTCAGTAGGATTGACTGGACGGGTGTACTTTGGCAATTCGCTCAGAAACTGTACAGGTGACATATCTGGGCGTTGAGACAGAATCAAAGATAAGAACCCAGACACCAAAGGTGCAGCATAGCTTGTGCCTATCGCGCGTGCAGCCGCCAAGGGTGTCTCATCTCCTTTAAAGTCAACATCGTAGGACGCCACTTTCAATTTATTAATGTGCCAAGGTGCGTTACCTCTTAAGTCCTTACCGCCGCCAGGAGCGTAAATCACTGTACGCGCATCTAAGGCTGAGTAGTTTTCGATATTGTTTTCGGCGTCCACAGCACCAACTGAGATGACTCCTTCACAGTTGGAAGGCTCTGCCAATTTTTTCCCGAATGTATTACCCACTGCAGCAACGACAAAAATGTTCTTTTGAGCTAATCGGCTGATCAAACCTTGCAAATCAGCGCCGCAAACAGTCTTACCACCAGAAAAACTCAAATTGATAATGCGTGCAGGATAAGGGTTAGCAGGAACCCCAGCGACCGGCAAGCCACCAGCCCACGCCATAGCATCTAATAAGTCAGCTCGTGTCATTGCACATGAGCCAAACAAGCGAATTGGCAGAATCTTGGCTGCGGGATTCACACCAATCACACCATCACGACCATTACCTGCGATTAAGCTGGCCACCTCAGTACCGTGTGTACGATAAGTACCAGATACCACACGCTCGCCGCATTTAGCATCACGGGCGTCAGGGCCGAAATCTGTAGAACGCCCACCTTTTAAATTATTTGGCGACGACATCATGTCATAACCAGGCAGTAGTCGGCCAGACAAACTAGGATGATTTGGCAACACGCCACCATCGATCACAGCCACAACCACTTCATATGGGCCAGGTTTGGTACCAGCTGTATTAATGGCAGCAGGAGCCGCTGCGCTGTTGAGTGAACCCAAATGCCAAGGCATGTCTTGCGCTTGAGCAGTCGCTGCAGCCAACAACAAGCCGAGGCATGAAACACATTGACGGGTGATGCGTGCAGCTGAGAACACAGGTAATTGACCTTATCTAACAACATCCAGCAAAATTGCTTTTGTTGCACGAATGTTAGATTTATCAATTTAAACCTGCAATTCCATCAATATGACTACTTTACAAAAATCAACTGTCCATTTGTTAACTGAGTAGCAGCCAAATGAATCACTAAGATTTCGAATTTATCAAATTATCAAATTTAAACTTACAAAGAAAGTGATTACTTTTTAAGTCTTACACATAATTAGATCAACCTTAACTAACTTTTCATCATCAAACCGATCAAGCATTACCATCACCGAATGAAGAAACTACCGCATATTGGGCTGAGCAAACTCGTTCCCTATGGTCTGACATTGACAGCACTGGGCTTTTTTCTCATGCAAACAGATGTTTTCATGCACATTGGCGCAATTTTTTTTCCGCTTGGACTACTGCCCTTTGCCATCACTCATGCAAAAAACAAAGACTGAAAAAAAACCCTGTGACACGATGCATCACAGGGTTTTAGGGTTTGGCGGAACGGAGGGATTCACATCATCCGTCACAGCTCAACAACTAAGACAACCTTGGCAAATTTCCTTCAACTCGTTACCCGAATTGATACCCGCAAACACTTATGAAGCACTTTCGGGACTTTGAGTTTATATCAGCTACATCAATCAAGAATCATAAGGTCTAGCAAAACCGTAAGCGCACAAAGACAAACGGCCCCTAAGGGCCGAATGTAAAGGTTAACTTCGTTACTCCCCCACTGCAGCAACAAGAAACCGAGAAGCACTGAAGTTTGGGTTGCATGCAGCTAGTCCAGTAACCAATGACTCAGCCAGAATTTGGCGCAACTCTCGGTCTGGGATGTTGTTGCGAATTGCTTGTGCGATCAAGATGAAGTGTTTACGGCTCATAGTCAACTCCTGTTAGTGATACATACAGCCGGCACGGTGTGAATGCTGGCTCACTACAGGTATTGACGCGACATCATTGGGGTATGGGGGTACGGGGTGGACCAAATGAAAAAGCCCCCCTTGGGGTACTTAGCTATCGCTCGTATCGCAAGGTTACTTTTTTTAGCTACGTGTGTATGTTTGCCACACAAAGCACTTACAAAAGATATTTAACGATTCTTAACACACTTGGAGTGCAATAGATGATTTCATTTGTCTCTTCGCTACACGGAGAATTTAGATGAACACAAAGAAATGCATCAACTGCGGAAAAACCTTTAAGCCAGTTCCGCAAGCGCCCAAACAAACCTACTGCGCAGCTACGACATGCCAAAAAGAACGTCGCAAGAAGTGGCAAAAAAACAAACTTCAGACTGATCCGGACTATAAAAAAAACCAAGCGTCAGCACAAAAAGCCTGGGCGAATCGGAATCGAGATTACTGGCGAAAGTACAGAGAATCGGAAAAAAATCAAGGAAAACAAACTCTCAAAGATAATAGTACGCATAACGATCATTTCATAAAGATGGACTTGTCATCTAGCTGGCTTCCATTTGCAAATGGTCTATTCAAGCTTAAACTCATTGCCAATAACAATAGCGCAAAGATAGACTCGTGGATTATCGAAATAACCAGATATGAAGAGGCTTTCAACACAAATGTCTAAGTCGTAAAGAGATGACTTAATAGCCAATCATCGTTTGAAGGGCTACCGTATGCGTTAACAGCTTTTTACCGCAACCCACCACGACACCAAATTTATTGGCTTATATCGTATGAAGTTGATGTGAATTCAAAAGCAAAAAAATATTTACCAAGCTGAAACGATGAACACAATGCAGTATGACATCTCTTCAAACAACGAAGCAACTCGAAAATCAACTTTTCAAGCCGTTAGATATGTGCGTATGTCGACGGAGCATCAGCAATATTCGACCGAAAACCAAGCAGAGAAAATTAATGAATACGCAAATAAACGCGGAATAGAAATCATAAGAACCTATGCCGATGAGGGTAAGAGCGGGCTTAGGATAGAAGGCAGACAAAGCCTGCAAGAGCTAATTAAATTAGTGGAATCTGGTAACGCAGATTTTCAAATAATTTTAGTTTACGATATCAGTCGCTGGGGTCGCTTTCAGGATGCAGATGAAAGCGCATATTACGAATATATTTGCCGTCGA
Organism: Limnohabitans sp. MORI2; assembly: GCF_027925025.1. Taxonomy (NCBI): domain Bacteria; kingdom Pseudomonadati; phylum Pseudomonadota; class Betaproteobacteria; order Burkholderiales; family Comamonadaceae; genus Limnohabitans; species Limnohabitans sp. MORI2. Next base: position 903,107 of record NZ_AP027058.1, on the reverse strand, counting down.
AAAGGCATTCAAGTAGCTTACTGTGCAGAACAATTTGAAAACGATGGATCCCCTGTATCCACCATAGTTAAAGGTGTTAAACGTGCAATGGCTGGTGAATACAGCCGTGAATTATCAACTAAAGTGTTCGCAGGTCAATGCAGACTCATTGAAATGGGCTATCGACAAGGAGGGCAAGCTGGGTATGGTTTGCGGCGAGTATTAATTGATCAAAATGGATCAATAAAAGGCGAGCTGAATCGCGGTGAGCATAAGCATCTGCAAACTGATCGGGTAATATTAATGCCTGGACCAGATGAAGAAATAAAAATCGTTAATCAAATCTACGAATGGTTCATCAACGATGGAATCCTTGAAACAGAAATTGCTAATCGACTCAATACCTTAGGAATAAGAACAGATTTAAATAGACGTTGGACCAGGTCTACAGTTCATCAAGTTCTAACAAACGAAAAATACATCGGAAATAATGTATACAACCGAATATCTTACAAGTTAAAAAAACTTCGGATTATCAACACACCGCAAATGTGGATTAAAAAGGATTCTGCATTTGAAGCAATTGTTTCCACTGAATCTTTTTACACAGTACAAGGAATTATCCGAGCACGTGCGCACAGGTTTAGCAATGATGAATTGATTGAAAAACTTCGAATGCTTTATCAGAAGCGTGGATACTTATCCGGCATCGTAATCGATGAGACTGAAGATATGCCCTCTTCATCTGCTTATATACAAAGATTCGGCAGTCTTATTCGTGCATATAAGGCTGTAGGCTTCACGCCTGATAGGGATTATCGATACTTAGAAGTAAACCGCTACCTTAGGCAAATGCACCCTCAAATAGTTAATGAAACTGAAAATAGAATCAACGAAATTGGCGGCTATACACAAAGAGATAATTGCACAGAAATAATTACTGTAAATAAAGAATTTACAGTTTCAATTGTTCTTGCACGTTGTCAGTCTATTGCAACAGGAAAGCTTCGGTGGAAGATTAGATTTGACACAGGGCTACAACCAGATATTACTATAGCCATAAGATTGAACGAAAGTAACGAAAGTCCTTTGGACTACTACCTTTTACCGAGGCTTGACTTTAGTTTGCAAGGCATCAGTCTTGCCGAGCGCAATAGTGTTGAGTTTGAAAGCTACCGTTATGAGAGCCTTGAATATCTTTATGGTATGGCAGAGAGAACCCTCATTAGGAGAGCAGCATGAACAAGACGCCACACAAAAGCGAGCTCAAGTTAATTCCTATAGATTTAATTGAGGTCCTAAATCCAAGGGAAAGAAATAATAAAATTTTCGATGAAATCGTGGAGAACATAAAAGCTATTGGCTTAAAAAAACCAATTACGGTAACTTCACGACCAAGTGAGAACGGCGAAGAACGCTACTTACTTGTTTGTGGTGAAGGAAGAATGAAAGCATTTAAGGCGCTGGGTGAAAAGAATATTCCAGCCATACTTGTAAACGTCAATGATGATGATGCTTTCATCATGAGCCTAGCAGAAAACATCGCAAGAAGAAACTGTCGAGCAGTTGAAATGCTCGCAGGTATACAGCGTTTACGAGATCAAGGATATAACAAATCTACTATCGCGGAGAAAACTGGACTTAGTACTGATTATATCCAAGGGATCCTTCAACTGCTTGGAAATAAGGAGGATCGTCTTTTGACAGCGGTAGAAGCCGGAAAAATACCTTTATACGTAGCTCTAGCAATAAATCGTGCGGGGAATGACGATAAAGAAATTCAGACTGCACTTCAAGAAGCTTACGAAACAGGAAAATTAAAAGGTAAACAGCTAATCAATGCAAAGAGATTAGTAGAGAAACGGCAAACATTGGGGAAAACTCTTGGTTATAGAGTTAAAACGAAACGCGACACAGGAGTTACGTCCTCCAGCTTGGTTCGAAGTTACCAGCGTGAAGTAGATAGACAAAAATTACTTGTAAAAAAATCAAACTTTACGCAACAAAAACTCATGTTCGTCATTGGAGCATTGCGCTCACTATTAGCTGAAGAGGAGTTTTCTACCCTTATGCGCGCAGAGGGACTAGATACACTTCCTACCTATTTAGCAGAACGCGTGTGGCCCTCAGGAGATCAGATATGAGTAATGTTTCTCTTGGTTTTATACCTGAGCCAGTATTGGTTAAATTTGAAAAAATACTCCCCTCCAGAAAGCTACCCGAGAACATTAACGTTTCGAGAAAATACAAGCAGGTACTCGAATCGATTCGAGCAATTGGCTTAATTGAGCCTTTGACAATTTGCTCAGCAACAACTGACTCGGGAATGCACATATTACTTGATGGACATACCCGCCTTCACGCTATGCGAACACTTGGCCTCTCCGAATCACAATGTTTAATTGCAACAGACGACGAAACCTACACTTATAACAACAGAGTAAATCGACTTTCAACTGTTCAAGAGCATTTAATGATTAAGCGAGCCATTAATCGCGGAGTTTCTCCTGAAAAGCTGGCAAAGAGTCTTAATATTGACCTCGGAAACATTATGCGAAAAGTTAGGTTGCTTGATGGCGTATGCACAGAGGCAGCCGATTTACTGAGAGATCAAATATTTTCAATAAAGATAGGTGGAATTCTTAAAAAAATGAAACCTACTAGACAGATTGAATGTGTAGAATTAATGCTTTCCGCCAACAATATTACAGTGACTTATGCTGAAGCGCTTCTAGCAGCATCACCCGCTTCATTGCTTACCAATGAGTTTGCACCGAAGAAAGTCCGAGGAGTAAGTGCGGAACAAATGAACAAGATGGAGCGGGAAATGGGTAATCTTCAAGAGCAGTACAAACTGGTAGAAGACTCATACGGACAAGATGTATTGAATCTTGTTCTTGCGAAAGGTTTTTTAATAAAGATGCTCGATAATCCAACAATTTCCAGATACATTAAACAATTTCAACCAGATGTTTATACTGAATTTTCAAACATTGTAAACAACACCTCCTTAGAAAAATGACAGATATTAATCAGCAAATTAATGCCTACCAAGCCACAAAGAAACTTGCGTTAGAGTTGATTAATTCAGATTCACTGAAAAAACAGACATCCATCCTTCTTGATGAACTTCTACCTCCACTTGCTGCAGACATAGAAAACGATTTGCACGAAAAAGGCGCCAGGTTACTTTATACACTCAAGGTACAGCGCCACAAACCAATAGTTCATATACTTTTAAAAACAAGAAACCATCTTCATGAACGTCTAATTTTTTTTGATTCAAAAAATCAGATGTTTATTCTTAATGATGAACTAGAAAGATTTTCATCTAATAATGCAATGAATATCACATTGATATTAAAAAACATTCTGATTAATATTAAGGATCACTAAAAATGAATAATGAATTTCCGTTGAAAATTAATCCATACTCAACGCTTCGCCACCAAACTGAAATGTCAAATTTTTAATTAACAACAGGCTTAAGCTTCTTTTGATATCTGTAGTAATGACAAGTAACGACTTCCATTCCCTCGGGATGAATTTCCCCGACCGAAGAGTTTCTTTCTTCTTGTAACACGTAAATCGTAACTGCAGCAGGGATGTTCTCCTCACTGAAATCGTAATCAAGGGCTTTCTCGCACTCTTTGAACTCACCCAACTCACGATATATTTCTGCACGAATCAAGCGACTTGGCTCATCCGTTTCGATGACAAGTTGAAGTAGGCTTCTAAGATTAGTTTGCTCATCCGCGCTGAGTGCGATTGAAGTCTGACTTCGTCGTCGAGGATCATTCATCAGCCTCCAGTACATGGTGCGCAGATATGCCTCTTGATCTTTTGAGAACTCACCTTTTCTTACCGCCATCAAGTAATCATCTGCTTCCAGCTTCTCAATGAATGGAAGAGCATCAAAGGAGTTGTCGTATTCCGGCCGCGGAACACTAAAACCCCTAGGCCCGGGAATCTCACCGACCTCCTCCAAACTTGAAAGCCAAAGCAAGGAGTGGCAATAAGGACAACGCACAGCACTAGGCGGCAAGGGAAGCATGGACGCATCAACTCTTCCATCTGTCCAGTATCGAGCACCAAAGTTGCTACCCGAAGCAATCGTCCGCTCCTTCATAAACCCCGCACAGTGACTGCATTTTTTGATTAAGGTTGGTCCGGGTGTTGTCAATTCATTCTCCGCCTGATGAAGTAGAGCGCTACCATGATTCAAATTCAGCAACTAGTTCACCTGGTGGGGTGATTGTTAGATAGACGGAAGTTTTTCACATGGATCAACTCCTGTAACAGTGGCCATACCGCCATATGACTCTCGCAGTCGAGCTGCGTGATTTTTTAACTGATCGGCACTAGGGGGGCCACCGTATTGAGGCGATGAATCGTGATACCAGCCACAAGCAATTTCAAGTTCTATAGCCACATCATTTACAACCGCCATGTAATTTGCCAATTGATCCAGTTGATGTTGGATTCCCACTTTTTGTTTGGTGCGAGTTTTCACAATGTTTCCTTTACCCAGTAACGTTTGTTGCGCCCTGCTGCTGTCCAGTCGCGTTTTTGTTTGAAGCCACAGCGTCTGAGGGCTTCGCCTGTGTACCTGACTGATGCGTGGTCACGATATCGGCCTTTTAGGCCTGCAAGCGTCATTACCTCGTCCATGGAAAAACAGCGCCCAAGCTGCGCCGGTGTCAAACGTTGGACCCAGTTCGTGATCTGCGTGACATAACCATCCGCGATGGGACCAGTGGCTACGTGTGTATGTGGTGTCATGGTGGTTGTGGCTGTTGCTTCACGAACGAGACGGTTAACAGACTCGCGTAGGGTCGCCCCGATCACTGGTGGCTGCAGTGGACTCATGCAAGCTTGCACAGGGTAACCAGGGTATCCAAGTTGACCACTTCTTATAAAGGGCTCGAATTCACTAGCGCTCATCTGGGGCCGCGTTCCAACAGCCTTGGTATTGCTTACGCCACTTTCTGAAAAGTGGTTACCCTGGGTTACCCTCATAGAACTCGGCAATGGGATTTCCCTCTGAAAGAGGCCGTTTTCAGGCAGGGTGACCTTCAGGGTATCCACCTCAAATTGTTTATAGCAGGTCACCCCATGGTCACCCTGATTTTGTATTTTCTCGGTCATAGCGCCTCCTGTGCCAAGGTTTTGGCTGGAACACCAAGCAAGGTAAGACCATTTGATTTACGAAGGACAGACTTGAAGTTAATAGCACCAGCTGAGCTGACGTTATCCGATTGAAGTTGACGCACGATCGTCCCAGCACGAGTGCAATCTGCACGACTAGGCTGATCCCTCCCTACCAAGATGCACACATCCGTAGCCGTTACCCACTTCACCTCGGGAAATGCTTGCCAATTCGAAGGATTCACTACAGCCCAGCTAACGCTTCCCCAATCAAAACGCGTAGCTATCTGCTCGCGGAGAGGGTCTATGCGAGTGTGATCAACGTTGGATGCATTCAACTCCGCCAAGGTGGCTTGATCAAGATGCCATCGTTCACCCTGCTCGTACATATGCAAGTACTCTGCCCAGACCTGTTGCATATCATCCGGCGAAAGGACATTACAGCGATCTACTTCCAGAACCCAGAAGCGCCTGTTCCCAGTGTCATCGACAAGAAAGCCCGTGCCATTTACCGTGCCAACAAACACAGTTCGTCGTGGGTATTCGGTATCCTTCGCCGCGTAGGGAAGACGGATAACGTCTTTACCGTTGGTCAAAAAAGCCTTGAGCATGCCGGTATGACTTCGGCTGGTGGTGCTATCGATTTCGCCGAGTTCGGAAATCAGATACCGCAAAGATGCCAAGACACTGTCTTTTTGAGCGGGGTCAAGGTGTAACCCGGTTCCGATGGCTCCGGGGACTGGGCACAAATTCCTAACCCAATAGCTCTTGCCGCAGTTTTGTGGCCCTGACAGAACCAAAGCCCCAGCTGCCGCAATGCCATTGAGTTCCATCATTGCGCCTATCACCTGCAATGACCAACAGTTCATTAGCTTTGCTCGGAGCAAAGCCTTAGTAGGCTGTACCAAGTGCAGGGTTTGATGAAACAGGTGCAAACGAGAAACCCCATCCCAAGGTTTGAGCTTGATCCAATCCAAGACTGGGTGGTAACTATTTTTCACAGCAACCGCATCTACCAGCTTGTTGAGGCCTTCACGCGCGAGCCCTGCTACGACCACATCGTCACCCAGCAGAGTCAAGGCAATGTTTTCGATGTCGTCACCTGGAATCACAACAGCATTCCGCGTTAACTCTGTACGCTTGGTCATGATGTTGAAGCGTACGACCCAACCGTACAGTCTGATCACGGCCTCAATATTTGCCGTGGTGTTATGTGGCTTGAGTTTTTTGTAATTCGTGGAGCCATCCGATTCCATGACTATGCGCACGGACCAATCTGGAAGTGCTCTCTCAAGTTCTGCACGCGTGAAGGCACGCTGATTTTGTGAACCAAAAGTTGTGTATTGCTGGGTGGCTGCAGTTCTGCTCAGGCCCAGGACGATAGGTGACTTGAAGGACGGCAACTTCATGCTGCCACCGCTTCAATGTGTTTGCATGCGCGGCACAAGTCAGGCTTGTAGCTTGCGAAATAGGCGCAGGTCGTGGGACCTGTTGTCCAGCCTTCGAGCTTTTGCAGAGTCTCGTCAGAGTCATATTTGCTGTGATGTGCACTGACTTGATGTGCGAGCTGGCTTGCCTCGTCACAAAATTTCACAATACCAAGTAGCCCTCGCCACAAAGGTTCTTCAACATTATTCTGATTACTAGGGTCTGATGCCCAAGCCACCACGTTGCAGCCTGCTTTGACAAGCTCAAAGTCAACTGAAGCCTCAACCAGCGTTGCCAAGTGCGCGGTCAAGTCATCGTTAAGCGCTACATGCTCGGCGTACTTGTTATTATGCGGCAGCTCGACGGATTGGGTAATTTCGCTGAGCGTCTTGAACAGCTGTTCGGGCACCACGAACGTTGGGACGGACTTTGTCTTAACCTCCCGCACCTCACGCCCAGGCTTGCGATTGTGGGAACCCACAGGACGCAACACCGATGACATATCAGCAGTACGCGTCGGATCGACCAGCAGTCCGGCTTCCTTGAACGCAGCTTTTAGCATCGTGGCCATCAAGTTCCACTTCCTCGGTCCTACCGTTTTAGTCAGTGGCCAGTAGCAATGGATACCGCCACCTGAGTCTACGATCATGGGGTCGGGCAGGCCCTTTTCAGCACAGAACCTACCGATAGCCTTGACAGCATCGCCTTTGGTGGCGTAACCCTTGCCCTCTGCAGCTTTCTTTTCACCGCAGTCGATATCGCACCATAGCGACTTCGCCTTGAGCAAGTTGGGCTGGCCACGGTATTTCCTTTTAGTTTCGCCATTGACTACGGCTTCGTAGCTGGCTTCTTTGTACGCAGCGCATGCGTGGTAGACAGTTAAGTTAGTTTGCTTGTCGTAGAAAGCGATGGCATCAGCCATCAGCTCCAGTGACTCATACGCCTTGTGGGCGATGCCGGACGAACCGGCACGACTCAGACCAACGAACTTGTATCCATCTTCCGGCAAGATTAATTTGAGGAAGGTGAGCGTGTCCATCATGCCCCCTTTGAGACGTTTTTTTTCTGCGATTCGATCCATTGAGTTGGATTGGCAAACCACTTGTCACACTCTGCAGCTGACCACCTAGTGAACCGGGGACCTAAGACAAGCGTTGGCTTAGGAAAGCAGTTGCGTGCCATTAGGTTGTAAACATACGACTTAGAAAAACTTCCCTTAGCCAGTAAGTCTGGTAACGCATACAGCGAAGCGCTACGGTTTGAATCATGTGATATTTTTTCGTTCATATGGGGCTCCATGAGTTGATGAAGCTCCAAAGATATTTTGGAACTTTTAAACGTCAGACTGGCGTGCCGCTTTTAAGGACCGTAATTCTTTTCTAATGGTGTCCGTCTCCACGAGTGCCAGATGCTTATAGCTTTCACTCAACTCTTTATTAACCACCTTTGCAGTGGCCCTCTTGGACTTAGCCGTGAATTCGGCCACGATTTCACCTATGGCCTTCAAACGTTTACGTTTTTCAGACGCCTGCTGAAGTTGTCGGTTGGGTACACGCCCAGCACAGGTTGTTCTCCATGAAGCAGATCGTGCGTCTTTTGACTCGTTCTTAGATGGCGCAATCAGGTCTTCATTTGTAGCGACAACCTGGGCCATCCAAGCTTTACGATCGGCCTTGGAGAACGTCTCCAATGCGTCTGCAACAATGCGTGTTTGTCGCAAGAAGTGATCATATTTTTCATCGCCGCTTTTGCAACCGCATTTGCGAGCCCCATGGGAAATGTCGCGCTCGACACGCGGCCAAATTGTTTTGTACATATCAGCGTGATTCATGCAGCACCTCGCGTAAGTTGCATAACGTTACTTCTAGCTTGCTGCTCAATAAAATCACCCCAGTCTTGCATCATGCGTGTCCTTTGGATTAGATATGTTGCGTGGTTGTACGCAGCAGAAACGGAGTTTCGTTCTTGGTGTGCCAGTTGCAGCTCAATGTGCTGATGGTCGTAGCCTTGCTCGTGCAACAGCGTCGAGGCAAGCCCACGAAAACCATGTCCAGTCATCTGCCCTGCGTACCCCATACGTTTGAGCGCGCCCAAAATGGTGTTGTTGCTCATTGGTTTGGAGTAGTCACGTTCGCTTGTGAACAAGTACTCACGATGACCTGAAATCTCTTTCAGCACCAACAGGACCTGAACAGCTTGACTGGAAAGGGGCACGACATGCGCCGTCCGCATCTTCATTCGTGACGCTGGAATATCCCAACGACCTCCTTCTAGGTCGAACTCAGACCACTTTGCATTGATCAGCTCCCCTGTACGCACAAAGGTCAGTGACATCAGCTTCATGGCCAGTCTAGTGATGGGTGACCCGTTGTAGGCTTCAATTTTTCTCAGCAAGACTGGAAACTCTTTTGGATCAAGACGAGCGTAGTTTTGCTTGCGACGTGGAGTTAGAACGTCTAATGGTTTGATATCAGTCGCTGGATTTCGGATTGCACCGCCAAGTCCATGAGCGATGGCATATCTAAACACCTGCCCAGTCGTTTGGAGCGACCGCTTAGCAATGTCAAGGGCTCCGCGAGCCTCAATCTTTTTGACCATGGCAACAAGTTCGGGGGCCTGAATCTGCGAAATGGGCCTATGACCAATGGCTGGAAAGACATCCGCTTCGAGCCGAGCCAAAACATACTCAGCGTGCCGAGCATGCTTATTGGCACTCCAATGTGGGTACCACTGTCGTGCAACGACTTCAAAGGTACTTAGGCTTGCCACCCTCTGCGCTTCTTTATCGGCCTGCTTAGCCAATATAGGGTCGACCCCCTTGGCTATGAGCTTTCTTAGTGCTTCGCGCTTTTCTCGCGCTTCAGCAAGGCTGACGTCCGGGTACTGTCCCAAAGACGCAGTTTTTTCCTTACCTAGGTGCCTGTAGCGCAGTTGCCAAAGTTTTGAACCGTTGGTCTTTACCAGCAGGTGAAGGCCCCGCTCGTCTGGCAGTTTGTAGTGGTTTGTGAATGCCTTAGCCTTTTTGGCCTGGACGTCTGTCAGCATAGTTACTCCGATTTGCGGGTAACAGCTGAGAGCACTGCGGGTATCGACCGCTTTTACCCCTTCTGTTACCCACATAAACCACCGGCTTCATGGACACGCATGCGCACCCAAGAAGACAGCAAAACAACCCCTCAGCGGTTAAGCAAAGGGAATGATTCAAACGCAGTAAGTAAGTGAAGGACTGCAGCAGGCCAGCTTTTGAGCGGGCCAAGCAGGAAAAACTCAGTAAATTCAAGCGCCCCAGAGGGGTGTGCTTTCTTTAAGAAAAAACCCCGAAGCACAGTGTGAGTCGGGGTTTCCAATGTTGCTGGCGGAAACGGAGGGATTCGAACCCTCGATGAGGCTCTACACCCCATACTCCCTTAGCAGGGGAGCACCTTCGGCCACTCGGTCACGTTTCCAGCTGGTGCGTATTATGCCCTAACTTATGCGGACGGCTGGTCCAAATCGAAAGCTTTATGCAACGCGCGCACAGCGAGTTCCATGTATTTCTCGTCGATCACAACCGATGTTTTGATTTCAGATGTCGAGATCATTTGGATGTTGATGCCCTCTTCGCTCAATGAGCGGAACATCTTACTGGCCACACCCACGTGGCTGCGCATGCCGATACCGACGATGGACACTTTACAAATCTTGGTGTCGCCTTGCACATCGGTTGCACCCAAAGCTGGCAACACTTTGTCTTTCAACAAATCTGTTGTGCGGGCGTAATCGTTGCGGTGCACAGTGAAGCTGAAGTCGGTTTTGCCATCCTTGCTGATGTTTTGGATGATCATGTCCACTTCAATGTTGGCTTCAGCCACAGCACCCAAGATTTGGTACGCGATACCTGGCTTATCAGGCACGCCGACCACAGAAATTTTGGCTTCGTCACGGTTGAATGCGATGCCCGATACGATTGCTTGTTCCATTTTTTCGTCTTCCTCAAAGGTGATCAACGTGCCTGATTTGGCTTCTTCGTTGATGTCAATGTCCCACGCGGTGAAGCTGGACAACACGCGCAGCGGCACCTTGTATTTACCTGCAAACTCAACCGAGCGAATTTGCAAAACTTTGCTACCCAACGATGCCATTTCCAGCATCTCTTCGAAACACAGTGTTTCTAAGCGACGGGCTTCAGGCACCACGCGTGGGTCGGTGGTGTACACGCCATCGACGTCGGTGTAGATCAAGCACTCGTCTGCTTTCATGGCCGCAGCCACAGCCACAGCAGAGGTGTCTGAACCGCCACGGCCTAACGTGGTGATGTTGTCGTCTTCGTCTTTACCTTGGAAGCCCGTGATGATGACCACTTTGCCAGCATCCAAATCGGCGCGAACGCGTGCATCGTCAATCGACTCAATGCGGGCCTTGGTGTAGGCGTTGTTGGTGCGGATCGGCACTTGCCAGCCAGCGTAGCTGACTGAGGGCTGGCCTTCGGCTTGCAAAGCAATGGCCAACAACGCAGAAGACGCTTGCTCGCCTGTAGAGGCCAGCATATCGAGTTCGCGGTTGTAGGCCGAGTCGGCTTTGGAAGGGCCCAATTCTTTGGCGAGGCCGAGCAAACGGTTGGTTTCGCCACTCATCGCGGAGGGAACCACCACCATTTGGTGACCCGCACGGGCCCACTTGGCCACGCGCTTGGCGACGTTGCGAATGCGCTCTGTTGAGCCCATCGACGTGCCGCCGTATTTATGAACAATCAATGCCATATTTCTTTAAAACTGTTGTGTTATGGGCAAAAAACTCACAGATTGTAGCAACGCAACACGGCACCATCGCGCCGCACAAACCCACGCCCTACCTTGATGTCGATGTGGTGGCCTCGTGTGGTGCACGCTTTCACTTGAACCAGTAGCGCTTGCAGTTGAGCCGCACTGGCTTGAGAGTGCTCTAACGCCAACCAATGACGCAATACATTCGATTGCCGCGCCTCACTGAGCTGCTGCAAAGCTTTGATGGCTGGTGGATTGCCCACAAGTTGCAAATCTTGTTCTGCCATCTCTTGTAACAAGGCTTGCGCCTGCGCAGCATGTGAGGCGCTACGAGCAAAGGTTTGCCTAAACGAAGGAAAAGCTTGCTCAATCACGGGCAATAGCTCTGCACGGATGCGGTTGCGTGTGTAGCGAGTGTCGCCGTTGGTAGGATCCTCCACCCACGACTCCTCTGCAGCCCTAAGGGCATCACGCAGGTGCGAGCCCGGCACCTCCAGCCAGGGGCGGTGGTAGGTCACACCATAACGCTCTGCGACAGCAGGCATGCACGCAAGCCCCGGCAAACCCGCACCACGAGAGAGCGCCAGCATCAAAGTTTCCACTTGGTCATCTGCGTGCTGCGCCAACACCATGTGATTGATCTGCCCTCCCCAGTTGTTTTGCAATGCATCTGCAAACGCTCGGTAACGAGCTTGGCGGGCTGCGTCTTCGGGGCTTTCACCCGAGGCGTTTGCTGCGTTGACGCGCCGCACCACCAGCGGCACGTGCAGTCGTTCACACAACGCCATGCAATGCGCTTCAAAACCATCGGCAGCCGCTTGCAAACCATGGTGCACATGTACGGCATGTACTTTGCCTGGCCAACGGGCAGCACAGGCAACAAGTAAGGCGGTGGAGTCTGCCCCGCCGCTGAGTGCAACGGCGAATGGACCTAAATTCTGGAGCGCGTCCAGCGAGGGGAAGTTAGCGTTCAGCTTTGGTGTCGGTGAAACGGCCATAGCTTTGCAGACGCTCGTAACGCTTGTCGAGCAGCTCTTTGACCTTCATGTCCGTCACTTGGCGCCATGCGTCGTTCAAGCCGCGCTTGAGTTGCGCCGCCATTTGCTTGGGGTCACGGTGTGCGCCACCCACGGGCTCGTTCACGATTTTGTCGACCAAGCCCAACGCTTTCAGACGATGAGCGGTGATTCCCAGTTGTTCGGCTGCGTCTTCAGCACGGTCAGACGTTTTCCACAAAATCGAGGCACAGCCTTCAGGGCTGATCACTGAGTACACCGAGTACTGCAACATCAACACTTGGTCAGCCACGCTGATAGCCAGTGCGCCACCCGAGCCACCTTCACCAATGATGGTGGTGATGATCGGCACTTCGAGTTGGGCCATCTCAAAAATATTGCGGCCAATCGCCTCAGACTGGCTGCGCTCTTCTGCGTCAATGCCGGGATAAGCGCCGGGCGTGTCCACAAACGTGAACACGGGCAGCTTGAACTTCTCGGCCGTCTTCATCAAACGCAAAGCTTTGCGGTAGCCCTCAGGTCGGCTCATGCCAAAGTTACGCGCAGCGCGCTCTTTGGTGTCGCGGCCTTTTTGCTGGCCTAAGACCATACAAGCATTGCCATTGAAACGAGCCAAACCACCCACGATGCTCAAGTCATCGGCAAAGTGGCGATCGCCATGCATTTCCACGAAATCGGTGAAGATTTCGTTGATGTAGTCCAGCGTGTAGGGACGCTCGGCGTGACGGGCAATCTTGGTGATTTGCCAAGGTGTGAGGTCGCTGTAAATCTCTTTTGTTAGCTGCAAGCTTTTCTTGCTGAGCTGTTCAATCTCGTCTGAAATATCTACCGCAGACTCGCTTTGCACATAGCGCAGCTCGTCGATCTTGCCTTCTAGCTCAGCAATCGGTTGTTCAAAGTCGAGGAAAGTTCGTTTAGCCAAAATTCATACTCCTTCGCTGCTCAGTAAGACACTGGCAGCGGATCTAGCGATCGCCAAATATACCAAGTCGCCACACTGCAATATGGCGCCCACGCCGCAGCCACCTCGCGGGCTTCGCTGCGACTAACCGCCTCGCCCGAAAAATAGTTATGGCTAATTCCGTTGATCAAGCCCACATCATCCAACGGCAACACATTGGGCCGCATGAGGTGGAACATCAAAAACATCTCCGCCGTCCATCGGCCAATGCCGCGAATAGCGACCAACTCTTCGATGATGGCGTCATCCGTCATCTCCGACCATTTCTTCACATGCAAAGCGCCGTTGTCAAAGTGCAGCGCCAAGTCGACGATGTACTCCACTTTGCGCGCTGACAATCCAGCGGCACGCATGTCGTCCACCTTGAGCTTGAGCACATTGGCAGGCGTGATCTTGCGGGGCAACTTAGCAAAGCGGTCCCACACGGTTTGAGCGGCCTTGACCGACACCTGTTGGCCCACAATGCTGCGCGCTAGCGTGACAAACGCATCGCCACGCGACTGCAACGAAGCCTCACCAAACTGAGGAATGAGGCGCTTCATCACCCGATCTTTTTTCATCAGGTGTTTGCAAGCCTCACCCCAGTATTCGGGCGTGGCCGTGATGACTTTTTCCGTGGTGGCCATGTTTAGCCACGCTCCCATGTGGTGCCCGTGGGCGAATCTTTAAGGACGATGCCCTGTGCCAACAAGTCATTGCGAATGCGGTCAGCCTCGGCAAAGTTCTTGGCCGCTTTGGCGGCTGCGCGTGCTGCAATTTGCGTTTGAATGGCATCTTCGTCTTCCGATGCACCGCCTTGTAAAAAGCTTTGTGGGTCGTCCTGCAGCAATCCCAACACACCACCCAAAGCTTTGAGCAAGCCAGCGGTTTGGGCTGATTGCGTGCGGTTGACTTCACTGGCGAGTTCAAACAAAACGGCCACAGCTTCGGGCGTGCCGAAGTCTTCGTCCATCGCAGCTTTGAAGCGCGCGGCGTGGGGCTCGGCCCAATCGACCGTCACCTCATCAGGCGTCACAGTGCCCAGTGCGGTGTAGAGACGCTTCAAAGCGCCACGGGCATCGTTCAGATGCACATCGCTGTAATTGAGTTGGCTGCGGTAGTGGCTGCGCACCACAAAGAAGCGAACTGTCTCAGCATCAAATTCTTTCAGCACATCACGAATGGTGAAGAAGTTGCCCAAGCTCTTGGACATTTTTTCGTTGTCCACATTGATGAAGCCGTTGTGCATCCAAACGCTGGCCATCTTTTGGCCGTTGGCACCTTCGCTTTGGGCAATTTCGTTTTCGTGATGTGGGAACTGCAAGTCAGCGCCACCGCCGTGGATGTCAAAGCTCTGGCCCAACATCTCGCAACTCATGGCCGAGCACTCGATGTGCCAGCCGGGTCGGCCTGCGCCAAATGGGCTGGCCCATTTCACTTCGTCAGGTTCGCTCTCTTTGGCTGATTTCCACAACACGAAGTCCAGTGGATCTTGCTTGCCATCGTCAACAGCCACGCGCTCACCGGCTTGCAACTCGTCCAGCGACTTGCCAGACAGCTTGCCGTAGCCATCGAATTTACGAACGGCGTAATTCACATCGCCGTTGCTGGCTTGGTAAGCCAAGCCCTTGTCTTGCAAAGTGCCAATCATCGACAGCATTTGCGGCACATAGTCCATCGCACGAGGTTCGTGTGTAGGGCGTTCGATACCCAAAGCATCGGCGTCTTGGTGCAAGGCGTCGATCATGCGATCAGTCAAGCCGCGCACGGTTTCGCCGTTTTCTAGGGAGCGCTTGATGATTTTGTCGTCGATGTCAGTGATGTTGCGCACATAGGTCACGCGGTAACCGCTGGCCTTGAGCCAACGCTGCACCACATCAAACGCCACCATCGAACGGGCATGGCCCAAATGGCACAGGTCGTACACGGTCATACCGCACACGTACATGCGCACATGGCCAGGTTCTAGCGGCGAAAAGTTCTCCAGCGCACGCGTGAGCGTGTTGTGAATGCGAAGGGTCATGAGTAAATCGTCAGAAGACCGCGGACGTGGGTCAGTAAGCTGCAAAAGTCAGGGAGTCGTGAAGGCCCTCTGTTTTACAATGCCCCAAGTATACAAAGCACATGACAAACCCTCATTTCCCCACCCCTGCCAAGTTATCGCAACCCAATCGAAAGGTTGCCGCATGGACTCTAGGTCTGATGTTTGGTTTATTTGCATGCACTGCGAAGGCACAGGGTGTGGACGCACTGGAATGGCAGCCTGGCCAAACGCTTAACACACCTATCGTCATCAGCACCCCGCACAATGATGTGCGTAAACTTTTGCGACAAGCCAAATACGCACAGGCATTGCTGCTGGTCAATAAAAATTTAGCGACCAATCCACGTGACCCTCAAATGCGTTTTTGGCAAGGCTATATTTTTGAACAGTTAGGGCAACCCGAGATGGCGTTGCAAATCTACCTTGAGCTCACACGCGAATACCCTGAACTACCCGAACCGTTCAATAACCTAGGCGTTCTGTATGCTGCCAAGGGGGACTACGCCAGCGCCAAATCGGCGCTTGACAATGCCTTGCGTGCGAATCCCAACTATGCAGCGGCTCATGAAAACATGGGTGACTTACTGGTCAACATGGCCAAGCAATCGTATGAGCGATCTTTAGCCCTTGAGCCTAAGCAGCGTGGCATTGCTCCAAAAGTTGAACAACTCAAACCCATCCTCGACATCACACAAGGCAAACCATGAACCTTTCACGCCTCATTCGTCGCACGCATTACAGTTTTGGCTTGTTTCTGCTCGCGCTCGCCTGTTTGACTCATCATGCGACGGCGCAAGAAGCACCGCGCGTGAAATTTGTCACCAATGCGGGCGAGTTTGTGGTCGAGGTCTACCCCGACAAAGCCCCCAAAACGGTCGACAACTTTTTGCAATATGTACGCGACAAACACTACGATGGCACCATCTTCCATCGCGTGATTGGCAACTTCATGGTGCAAGGCGGAGGTTACGATCAACGCTACATTGAGCGCCGCACGCGCCCGCCTGTCGAACACGAAGGCCGTGAAGCCCTAGCCAAAGGCGGCCCACGTAACACTGTGGGCGCCATCGCGATGGCGCGCACTAATGCCCCGCACTCGGCCACCTCTCAGTTTTTCATCAACGTGGTAGATAACGCATTCCTTGACCCATCCCCCCAACAACCTGGCTACACCGTCTTCGGCAAAGTCATCTCAGGCATGGACACCGTACAAAAAATTCGCAGTGTGCCCACCGGTTTTGGTGGCCCCTTCCCTTCGGACGTGCCACGCACCCCGATCGTCATTCAATCGGCCAGCGTGCTTTAAGCAAGTCTTGGCTTTCTCTTTCATCTAAGGAAAACACACCATGAGCAACCCACAAGTCGAACTGCACATCTTGGACCTCGGCGTCATCACCCTCGAACTCGATGCTGAAAAAGCACCCAAGTGCACTGAAAACTTTTTGCACTACGTGAACAAAGGCCACTACGACAAAACCATTTTTCACCGCGTCATCCCAGGCTTCATGGTGCAAGGCGGCGGCTTCGAACCGGGCATGTCACAAAAAGAATGTGACGAACCCATTGAAAACGAAGCCAACAACGGCTTGAAGAACGACCACTACACCGTGGCCATGGCACGCACGTCTGATCCCCATTCAGCCACAGCCCAGTTCTTCATCAACGTCGCCAACAACGACTTCTTGAACCACAAAGCACCAAGCATGCAAGGCTGGGGCTATGCCGTGTTTGGCAAAGTGGTCAGTGGCAATGATGTGGTCGACAAAATCGCCGCTGTCAAAACAGGTCGCAAGGGCTTTCACGACGATGTCCCCAAAGAAGACGTGGTCATCGAAAAAGCTGTCGCCCTCTAAGCGCGCATCTCCACGTTGCTGAAGTCACGCGCCTTCAAGCGGACTTCGGACCATGCACATGTCCACACCACCTTTGCCCCAATCGCCTGTGCCTTGCGTACAAGCGCAAGCGCATTGGCAGCGTGTGGACTTCATTTCGGACTTGCACTTGGATGCCAGCGAGCCGGACACGTTTGAAGCATGGGTGCGACACATGGCACGCACGCCTGCCGATGCAATTTTCATCTTGGGTGACTTGTTTGAAGTATGGGTGGGCGACGATAACCAAGACTCCTTCGCCTTACAGTGCCTAGACGTGCTCAAAGCCACAACACAGCGTCTGCCCGTGTACTTCATGTGCGGCAACCGTGATTTTTTGGTGGGCACTACACTGCTTCGGAAAACAGGGATGCACGGCTTGAGCGATCCCACGGTGCTCGACCTTGGCAGCATTGGCAACGCCTCACCGACACGCCTGTTACTCAGCCACGGCGATGCCCTGTGCTTAGACGACCACGACTACTTGGCATTTCGCAACCAAGTGCGGCAACCTGAATGGCAAGCCGCCTTTTTAGCCAAACCTTTGGTTCAACGCCAGACCTACGCTCGAGACGTACGAAACCAAAGCGAAGCCCTCAAACGCAGTCACGCCACTCAATCGGACTTCAACGGCTATGCCGATGTAGACAGCCAAGCCGCTATCGCGTGGCTCAAGGCGGCTGATGCCCAAGTGCTGTTGCACGGCCACACCCACAAGCCTGCAGTGCACGACCTCGGTGATGGTTTAAGCCGTTGGGTATTGAGCGACTGGCATGCAAACAGCCAACCGCCACGCCTTGAAGTGGTCAGTTGGATACGCCAAAAAGCACAAAGCCCCACAAGGGGGCTTTGTCGATTGCCACTCAATATGGCTTAGGGTTGTCTAGGCGCTTGAGTTAGCGTTTGAGTAACACCTTGAGCGCAGCTTGCAAACGACGCGCAGCGCCTTCGTCGTACGCACCACCCAACACTTGAGCCGCATCGGCAGCCCACGTCATTTGAGGCGATGGGTCATTGCGTCGCGTCAGCATTTGCAACTGCAAGGCACGGCGTGCATCCAAATGTGCGGCAGGCGTTGGCAAATCAGCCGCCACCTCTAAACGCAACAAAGGCGTGACCACATCGCCTTTAGGTTCTGCAGACACCGCTTGCGTCCACTGTGTGCGCTGGGCTGGGCTGAGCTTGCTACCAATCGCTTGCGCGGCTGGCACTTGAGCTGCATCGCGCTTTGCCCAAGCCTGCATCAACTGAGTCAGCACTTCGCCGTGCGCTTGTGAAGCCAAACGACGCAAAGCATCCTGGGCGGATTCCAAAGCATGGCGTTGCGCACGGAAAGCGGCATCGCCCAAACGTGGACCACGCGGCGCAAAGCCTTCGCGGCCTGCGTCACGACCTGGTTTGCCCTCGCGTCCAAAACCTGGCTTGTCACCGAACTTTCCGCTGGGCTTGCCATCGCGACCGCGACCTGCAGGTGCGGCTTCGCTGCGTTTTTGGCCGGGTCGGTCATCACCGCGCACAGCCACGACGGGGCGTGGTGCAGCTTTGGGTTTAACAGGCGCAGCTTCTACCACTGGCTGTGCTGCCACTTCGGCATCTGAAGCCTCAGCATCTGTGGGCGCAGCCTCTGCCAAAGCCTCTGGCACTGTGTCAGCCGCTTGTGAAGTTACAGAGGCTTCTTGTGCAGATGTAGCCACCGGCTCTGCAGCAGCGGGTACAACAACCACCACTTCACCACGTGCAATTTGTTCCAACGCTTGCATCGCCGCCCGAATGGCAGCGGCATCGCCTTTGGCGGTGGCCGAATCCAAGGCTTTCGCGGCTTCCAGCACGGCCTTGTCGTGCGGCGTCAATGCAGCTTGCGATTGTTCGCGCACAGACGACTTGCGTGCAAAGGCTTCATCAATCGGCTGGCGGAACGCGTCCCACAGTTTTTGCTCAAGCTTGCGATCAAGCACCACGGTGTGCGCTTCTTCTTGCCAACGTTGCTGCAAGGCTTTCACCGCATCCACGCGCAAAGTGGGCGCAGCACCCAAAGCCTGCGCCTCAGCAATCAAGGCATGACGGCGTGCCAAGCTGGCTTTTTGCGCAGCTTCTAGCGGTTCATGTGCCGCATGAATGGCAGCTTTCCAAACAGGCTGCAATTCGGCAAACATTTTTTCGCTCAAGTGCCCGCTCTCACGCCAACGCTGAGCGAACTGGTGCAACTGACGTGCCACACCTTTCCAATCGGGGCCATTGCCATGCGTTGCCGTCCAGGCTTTCACTTCCTCAATCAAAGCCAAGCGCTGCGCTTTATGTGCCGCAGTTTGTGCGCGAGCTTCTTTGAGCCAGGCATCCACCACGTCGTGGGCGCGATTGCACGCAGTGTCAAAGCGCTTCCACAAAGCGGGATTGGGCGCAGCTTCTTTGTCAATTTTTTTCCATTGCTCTCGCAAGGCACGCAAGGTTTCTTGCATCTTGCGACCGCCCATCGCAGGAACGCGTGCCACATCCTCAGTTTTAGCGACTGGTTTTTCAGCGTCAGTCGCTTGATCTGCAGTTTCAGGTGTTGGCGATGTTGAAGCCGCTTCTGCAACAGGCTTAGCCACAGGCGCTGGCTTAAACATGGCTTCGGCTTGCATGGCCAACTCCAAACGCTTTTGGTCAACCACCGCTTTGTCAGCCGTAGGCTTCACAGTGCGTGTGGCATCCACTGCCACAGGCTTGACAGCTTTCACGAGAGCTTCAGCTTGAGGCAATACTTCGCCACGGGCCACACGAATTTGGTCAGACCATGCGGGCACCGCGGGCAGAGGCGCTGCTGGATCGGCCGCTGCGACTTCAGTCAACTTCAAAGCTTCACCGAATGCGGTCCACACGGCTTGCACCTGTTGCGTGCTGGTTTGCAAGGCCGACGCGAACTTCGCATCCACGCTCGACCACTGGGTATCTGTCGACAAAGTTTGGGCTTGGGCCACCCAACGGTCAAGGTCAGCTTGCAAGGCTTCACGTTGGGCCAAGGCGTCTTGCCAAGGCTTGGTAGAGAGCACTTCAATGCGCTGCGCCAACAACACGGCAGCTTCACGTTGCACCTGAGTTTGATGCTGCAAATCTTCAATGGCTTTCACGCGCTCAGCCAAGGCCGTTTTTAAACCCGCCAAAGGCTCGCGAGACAAGGGCGCACCAGCTTTAGCCGCATCACGCTGCCAACCCAAAGCGTCAGCCAAATTGATGTGGGGTGCGTCACGCAGAGCTTCGCCCTTGGCGGCCCACGCCACGATGAGGGCGTCTTGATCTTTGCTGCGACGCAGTTCGTCCAGCTTTTCGCGCAACACTTTGGCAGCGCCTTTGTCGCGGTGACTCATTTCGTCAAAAACGGCTTGCAATTGTTCCAAGCTAGGTTGCCCAGCCAGCCAATCGCGCAAGCGCGCCGTGCGGTCTGCTGCACTGGAAACACTGAAAGCACCACCCGTTAATTGGTCTAGGGCGGCGAGGTCGAGGGAGGGGGTCAAAGAATCAGTCACAAGTAAGGCTCACATTAAATTGGGGGTGATTGTCGCCGAGGCTTTAAAATTTGGGCTACTTCTTATTTAATTAATTTATGTCTATTCCTTTCATCGCCCGTTTACAGCTAGGTCTACGTACCTTTGCAGGTGACGTGGCGCAGGGGTTTTTTGCTATTTCTCACAACGGCTTGGCCGTGGTGGGCCTCTCGATCTTCTTTTTTGTTGTGGCGCTCACCGTGCGCCCCGATCTGCGTGTGGTGACCGAAGCCAAGGTCATCAGCTGGCTTCAAGAGCGCCAATACGACGAGCTGGGCATCGCCACCGATGCCGACGCCGTGGACCGAGCCACCGCCACCGACCCACGCGACCTGCCCAAACAACAAGCGAACTTGGCCTACTGGCTGAGCAAAAAATACCGCGTGGCGCCCGAACCGTTGAGCGCGCTGGTGTCTGAGGCTTATGACGTGGGCCCTGACAACCAAATTGAACCCACCCTCATCTTGGCCGTCATGGCCGTGGAGTCGGGCTTCAACCCCTTCGCTCAAAGCAATGTTGGCGCCCAAGGCTTGATGCAAGTCATGACTAAGGTTCACGAGCAGAAATACCAAGGCTTTGGCGGTGCACTGGCAGCCTTTGACCCCGTGGCCAACGTGCGCGTGGGCGTGAATGTGCTCAAAGAGTGCATCACCCGCGCAGGCAGCCTAGAAGGCGGCCTCAAGCTCTATGTGGGCGCGGGCAATCTGAAAGACGACCAAGGCTACGCCGGCAAAGTCATGGCTGAACATGCCCGCTTGCAGCAAGTAGCCAAGGGTGTAAAAGTGCCCATCACAGCTCCACCCTCAACGGCAGCCGAAGCCGCCACGGCCCGTTTGGAGAGCCTGTGGGAAAAAGCCCAACGCTTGACGCCTTTTGGCAAAGACGACGACGAGTAACCAAAGGCTAAAAGAGGGCCTGTGGGCACCTCCGGCAAGCGCGGTAAACTCTACCCCGTGCGCGACTGGCGATAGGCGTATCAGGCTTGCCTGATACCGCTGACGTGGATGTATGACCACTGGGAAGCGCACCGCCCCTGACTTTGGGGGTGATTAGCCGTTCGCCTGGGCAGCCCTGTTTCTTGTCAAACCCCTTTGCCAGCAGGGACCATCTTCCTTTCTAGGACTGCCACCATGTACGACCGCAACATCTTGATCGAACAAACCGACCCCGAATTGTTTGCTGCCATTCAAGCCGAAAACGCTCGCCAAGAGCACCACATCGAGCTGATTGCCAGCGAAAACTACGCATCCCCCGCTGTGATGGCCGCCCAAGGCTCACAGCTGACCAACAAATACGCCGAAGGCTACCCCGGCAAACGCTACTACGGCGGTTGCGAACACGTGGACGTGGCCGAGCAGTTGGCCATTGACCGCGTCAAACAACTCTTTGGCGCAGAAGCCGCCAACGTGCAACCCCATTGCGGCGCATCGGCCAACGAAGCCGTGTTCCTCGCGTTCTTGAAGCCCGGCGACACCATCATGGGCATGAGCTTGGCCGAAGGCGGTCACTTGACCCACGGCATGGCGCTGAACATGTCTGGCAAGTGGTTCAACGTCGTGTCCTACGGCTTGGACAGCAAAGAAGCCATCGACTACGACGCCATGGAGGCCAAAGCCCGCGAACACAAGCCCAAGCTGATCGTGGCCGGCGCATCGGCCTACAGCTTGCACATCGACTGGGCACGCTTTGCGAAGATTGCCAAGGAAGTTGGCGCGATCTTCATGGTCGACATGGCCCACTACGCTGGCTTGATCGCCGCTGGTCAATACCCCAACCCCGTGCCTCATGCTGACGTGGTGACATCCACCACCCACAAGAGCTTGCGCGGCCCACGCGGCGGCATCATCTTGATGAAGGCCGAGCACGAAAAAGCCATCAACAGCGCCATCTTCCCCGGCTTGCAAGGCGGCCCCTTGATGCACGTGATTGCTGCCAAGGCTGTGGCGTTCAAAGAAGCGTTGACCCCTGAGTTCAAAGCCTACCAACAACAAGTGGTGACCAACGCCCGCATCGTGGCTGAGACTTTGACAGCACGCGGTCTGCGCATCGTCAGCGGCGGCACACAAAGCCACGTGATGTTGGTGGACCTGCGCTCCAAAAAAATCACCGGCAAAGAAGCCGAAGCCGCTTTGGGCGCTGCGCACATGACGATCAACAAGAACGCCATCCCCAACGACCCTGAAAAACCCTTCGTGACCAGCGGCATCCGCGTGGGCACGCCTGCGATGACTACACGTGGTTTCAAGGACGAAGAGGCACGCATCACGGCCAACTTGATTGCCGACGTGTTGGACAACCCGCACGACGAAGCCAACTTGGCGGCAGTGCGTGCCAAGGTGCATGCGCTGACTTCTAAGTTCCCTGTTTACAAGTAACTTCAGTTTGACCCCGTCCTTTGTGGCGGGGTTTTTGTTTGTCTTCGGTATTTTGTTCTGTTGTTTGTTGCGTTCGTGAAGGGTTCTCTCCGGAGAGGGCACGGGTGACGGGTACGGCGGGTTCTTCATGCTGTACCAGAAATCATCACCCGCCGTACCCATCACCCGCGCCGTTTGAGCTTCGAAATGGTTCACTCGTTGCGCGGCAACTTTGCCGGAACAACTGGTACGAGTGAAACATGCGAGCGAAGCAAAGCAGTTCGCAGACTGAGGGTGTTTGGTATTGGCCGCCACGATTTCTGGTACTCCAGCATGAGGCAGCGGCCAATACCAAATACCCTCAGCGAGCCCAGCAAAAAACAAAGCCCGCAAAAGCACCGTAAACCAACAAGCAAAAGAGAGCAGTAAAAATGAAATGTCCCTTCTGCGGCCACCTAGAAACCCAAGTCGTCGAAACCCGCATGTCTGAAGACGGTGACTCCGTACGTCGCCGTCGCCAATGCGGCGCCTGCGAAAAACGCTACACCACCTACGAACGCCCCGACGTCAGCTTCCCCAACATCGTCAAAAAAGACGGTCGCCGCATCGAATACAAACGCGAAAAGCTTCTCGAATCCATGGGCCTTGCGCTGCGCAAACGCCCCGTCAGCACCGAGCAGGTCGACAACGCCATCGAGCGCATCGAAGAAAAACTCATGTCCCTCGGCCAACGTGAAGTGCCCTCGACCCGGATTGGCGAGCTCGTCATGCGTGAACTCAAAAAACTCGACAAAGTCGCCTACATCCGCTTTGCCAGTGTGTACCGCAGCTTTGAAGACATCGATGATTTCAAGAGCTTGGTGGACGAAGTTCGCAAGTAGTTTTCGAGTCTCAGCCATGCGCTGATGCCCATTCAAAACCTAGCATTTGCGCCATGCAATCGCTAGGTTTTTTTACGTCTTCGCCATCACCCATAAGGGGTTTCACACTCGTTGAAATGCTGGTGTGTTTGGGCGCACTCGGCGTTATGGCATCGTTTGCCATTCCTGGCTGGCAACGCCTGCAAGAGCGCAGCCACGTTGAAGCCACGCGTGATCAACTGATGAACGATTTACAAACCGCTCGCGTACGCGCATTGCAGCGAGGTGAGGCTTTGCAATTGACACGCCTTCGAGATTGCACATGGACAACATCCGCAGGTGCCGATTGGAGCTGTGGTTGGCAGCTGGTGGTGAAAGCTGATCAAGCGGTGCTGCAAAGCACGCAACAACTCACACCCTTGCAAATCACCTTCGCTAAAAACGATCCGCTCGACATCAGCGCACGCGGCGATTTAGGCACAGTGGGTGACCGATGGGTGATCAAGTCTCGACAAGCTGCGTTCAATGTGTCGAATGTGTTGTGCCTCAGCAGTGCTGGCCGCTTGCGTTGGCAAACGGGAGACACATGCAGCAACTGAAAACACAAGCTGGCATTGCCCTGTTCGAAGCCTTGATCGCACTGATGATCTTGACCTTCGGTGTACTGGGTCTGTTATGGATGCACCAGCAAGCGTTGATACAACAACGCCATCAGCTGATGCGCACCATCGCCATGGGCCTCGCAGACGACTTGGCCGAACGTATGACCCTCAACGCGCAGCAGCGCAACCTGTATGCCAAAACATGGGGTAACGCCACCACCACCGCACCCGACTGCGCAGCCTTGGCCTGTACGCGCCAAGACCTCGCCGCATGGGACCTGCAGCAACTCCAGCAGTCGCTCAGCAGCCAACTGCCCGAAGGCGATGCAAGCGTATTTGCGTTGCACACCCCACCCGATTGGTGGGGCGTTGTGATGGCATGGCGCGATGCCAACGAAACTTACCGCACCGATGCTGCATTGGGCTCACCCCCTTGCCCTGCGCAAATGAGTTGCTGGCGTTTGTTCTTCATGCCGACACGATGAACACGCACCAAGCACATCTGCACATGCAGCACGGCTACACCTTGCCCGAGCTGCTCATAGGCATGACACTGGGTTTATGGGTCATCGCGGCTGCGACAGCAGCTTACGGCACAAGCAAACAAACTTGGAGCGCCATGGCAGCGGCAGATGCCGTACACGCCAATGCACGCGTGGCATTGCGCAACATCCGCGAACACGCACACATGAGTGGCGCGGCTTACCTGATCGCGAACAACAGCAACGCGCAATTGACCGCTGAACTCTCTGCCAGCGAAGACGTGGGCCAAGCAGCGCTGTCAGGCATCAATGGGACTAAATACGTTGAAAGCCTCACATTGGGTCATTGGCATGCGCTTGATGCCATCGACTGCCAAGGCAACACCGCAAGCACCCACACCAGTGTGCGCAATGACTACAAACTCAACACCAACAAAGAACTGAGCTGCAAAGACCTCAACCTCATTGGCAGCACCTACCAAGCCTTGGCCGAGGGCGTGGAAGATTTTCAGCTGCGCTATGCCGAGGCCAACCCCAGCACGCAAACGATTCAGTGGAAAACCGCCAACCAAGTGAACGATATGGCTAAGGTAATGGCCATCGAGGTGTGCTTGCGCGTGGCAAGCATCCAAACCGTCCACAGCACAAAGCCCAACCCGAGTTACACCGGTTGTCAAGGCGAAGCCTTGCCATCGGATGGGCGCGTGCGCCGCACATTCAAGCGCGTCATCGCTTTGCGCAACCGCGATGGAGTCATGCCGTGAAAAGATCACGCGGCTTTGCCTTGCCCACTCTGATGGTGATGCTGGCACTGGCCAGCCTCGCAGCGTTACTGGCCCTGCGGCACTTGTGGGTCAATGAACAACTGCTCAACGCCGAAACAGACCAACTGCGCACCCTGCACAAGGCACATGCTGCGCTGCCTTTGGCTGTGGCGGACATTATTGGCGCATCCAACAACAACATGCGTCACATCGCAGGTGACCTCACGCAAACCCATGCGTTCTTCCCTTCATCCATGACCGAGTACAACACCTTGCGTCAGCGTCTTTTGCCAAATACATGCAACGCCGGCATCTGTGCACCCAACGCACTCCAGCCTAGTGCTGCCAAAGCCAGTTATTGGAAAACACAGACTGCCACTGCGCTAGCCATCCCTGCCACTCAAACACCGTATGGCGACAACACAGCTTGGTATTGGGTCGAAATTTTTCCGCAAGCCAACAGCAGCCAAGACAACTTCATTTACCGAATCACCGTGCTGGCCAACGGCGTCATGCCCAGCAGCACCACGGTGTTACAGGCCGTTTGGGCACGAACCAGCGTCACATCACCCACCGGCCAGTGGCACAGCTGGCATGTGTTGCACGACTGAAGCACATGACACGCACTCCCAAAGGCTTCACCCTCATTGAACTGCTCATTGCGCTGGCTTGTGTCGCCTTACTCGCCAGCCTTGCATGGCCAAGTTACCAAAGCTTGATTTTGCGTAGCCAGCGTTCGCAAGCACGTGCATCTTTGCTACAAGCCGCGCATTGGCTAGAGCGTGCGGCCAGCGCCAACGGCAGCTACCCACTGGCCGCCGATGTACCAGCCACTGTTCTACAAGTAGAGGGGCAGCGATACAAAATGACCATCACCAGCACCGTCCAAAGTTACACCCTCAGCGCGACGCCGTTGGGCCCACAAGCAGCCGACACCTGCGGGACTTTGACGATCAATCATCTCGGGGTGCGCAGCGTGCAAGGCGCCAGCCAAACTGCAGCGCAGTGTTGGGGCCGTTAAGTCAGTCACGCGCCCGTCCATAATTGCGGCATGAGTTTCTCCGCGCAAGACACCGCTTTCATGCAACAAGCCTTGGGCTTGGCACATGACGCGCTTTACCTCACCTCGCCCAACCCGCGTGTGGGCTGTGTGATCGTGGGCACACACGGTGAAGTGCTGGGCAGCGGCCACACGCAGCGCGCGGGCGAGGCCCACGCCGAGGTCATGGCCTTACGCGATGCACAGGCCAAGGGCCATGACGTGAAAGGCACTACCGCCTACGTCACGCTAGAGCCCTGCAGCCACCAAGGCCGCACCGGCCCATGCTGCGATGCACTCGCCGCCGCAGGCATGGCCCGCGTGGTCGTGGCCTTGCAAGACCCCAACCCTCTAGTCGCGGGCCAAGGTACCGCCCGCTTGCGCACCGCAGGCGTACAAGTAGACGTAGGCTTGTTGTCCGACGAAGCGCACGAGATGAACATTGGCTTTTTCAAACGCATGACGCACGGCACGCCGTGGGTGCGCATGAAACTAGCCGCCTCGTTGGATGGCCAAACCGCTTTGGAAAACGGCGTGAGTCAGTGGATCACTTCCGAACCCGCACGCACCGACGGCCACGCCTGGCGCGCCCGTGCGTGTGCGGTGCTCACGGGCATTGGCACTGTGCTCGAAGACGATCCGCAGCTCGATGTCCGTGCCGTACCCACGCCGCGCCAGCCCGCACTGGTGGTGATGGACAGCCAGCTCGAAACGCCACTCACGGCTATGCTCTTCACACCGCAACGTCCTGTTTTGATTTACTGCGCAGTCGACAACGCCGAGCGCCGCCAAGCACTAGAAGCCAAAGGCGCACAGGTCATTTGCCTACCCAACCCGTCCGGCAAGGTCGATCTAGCCGCCATGCTCAAAGACCTTGGCCAAAAGCAAATCAACGAAGTGCATGTAGAAGCGGGCCACAAACTCAACGGTTCGCTCTTGCGCGAAGGCTTGGTGGACGAACTGCTCACCTACCTTGCCCCCAAACTGATGGGCCAAGGCCGTGGCATGACAAATTTAGGGCCTTTCACGACTTTGGACGATGCAAAAGCGCTCTCGTTTCATGAAGTGACACAAATCGGCCCAGATTTAAGGATATTGGCTCGCCTAAGCCGGTAAGCGAGGCGTAAACCTGCGAAAATAGCGGGATGTTCACCGGAATCATCACCGGCGTGGGGCGCATCACCGCTGTCCACGACCTGGGTAGCTCTTTAAACCACGGCAAGCGCCTCACCCTCGAAGCGCCTGCTGGGTACCTCGACGACGTCGCGCTCGGCGACAGCATCGCCCTCAACGGCGCTTGCATGACGGTCACGAGCTTCGACCTCGACACACACACCTTCACCATCGACATCTCAGCTGAATCACTGGCTCGCACCAGTGGCTTGGCGGAGCTTGGCCGCGTCAACCTTGAAAAAGCACTGCGCGCCCATGACCGTTTGGGTGGCCACATCGTCTCGGGCCATGTGGATGGCATTGGCCACGTGAGCCACTTCGAGCGCGTGGGCGAGAGCTGGGAGCTGCGCATCATGGCCCCCACCGACTTGGCCAAATACCTCGCCTACAAAGGCTCCATCACCATCAACGGGGTGAGCCTGACGGTCAACCGCGTGCAAGACTTTTTCAACGCCGACGGCCCTTTGGGCTTGCGCGGCGCCGAGGTGAGCATCAACCTCATTCCCCACACCGTCGACAACACGGCGCTGGGCTCGCTCCAAAGCGGCAGCACCGTGAACCTTGAAATCGACACCGTGGCCCGCTACGTCGAGCGCATGCTTAGCGTGGACGCGAGCCTCGCCCCCACTTTGAAAGCACACCCATGAGCGCCACCCAAGGCTTGACGCCTGTCGCTATTTCCCCCGTCGAAGACATCGTGGCCGACATGAAAGCCGGTCGCATCGTCATCTTGGTGGACGAAGAAGACCGCGAAAACGAAGGCGACTTGGTGCTCGCGTCTGACCACGTGTCAGCCGAAGCTATCAACTTCATGGCCAAGTACGGCCGTGGCCTGATTTGCCTCACCCTCACCCGCGAGCGCTGCGAATTCCTGGGCCTGCCGCCCATGGCCGCACGCAATGGCACGGTGTACAGCACGGCGTTTACCGTGTCCATCGAAGCCGCCGAGGGCGTGACCACCGGCATCTCGGCCGCCGACCGCGCACGCACCATTGCTGTGGCCGTGGCCAAAGCCAGCCAACCCACCGACTTGGTGCAACCCGGCCACGTCTTCCCGCTGCAAGCGGTGGACGGCGGCGTGCTCATGCGCGCGGGTCACACCGAAGCAGGCTGCGACTTGGCCGCCATGGCGGGCTGCTCGCCCTCGTCTGTGATTTGCGAAATCATGAAAGACGACGGCACGATGGCCCGCTTGCCCGATTTGCAACTCTTCGCCGCCGAGCATGGCTTGAAGATCGGCACCATTGCCGACCTCATTGCCTACCGCAGCCGCAACGAATCATTGGTGCACAAAGTCAGCTCACGCCCCATGCACACCGCGCATGGCGAGTTCACCGCCAATGCCTACAAGGACATGACCAGCGGCGCCGTGCACATGGCTTTGGTCAAAGGCACTTGGGGCACCGACGCCGAAGTGCTGGCCCGCGTGCACGAACCCCTCTCCGTGCTCGACGCACTAGAGCCCAACCGCGTCATGCACTCATGGGGCTTGGATGCTGCCTTGTCGCGCATCAGCGCTGAAGGCACAGGCGTGGTGGTGTTGCTCAACTGCGGTGAAAGTGGCGAGCAGCTGTTGAACCAATTTGACGGCACCGCCCGCTCAGCCCACGGCCCTGAACGTGGCCGCATGGACTTGCGCAGCTACGGCGTGGGCGCGCAAATTTTGCGCGACTGCGGCGTGCACAAAATGCGCCTCATGGGCAACCCTCGCCGCATGCCCAGCATGACGGGCTATGGTCTCGAAATCACCGGCTACCTTTCCAAAGAATAAGAAAACTATGTTCATCCCCAACCCCAACGCCACCACCTCGCTCGATGGCAGCGCTCTGAAAATTGGCATCGTCCAAGCGCGTTTCAACGAAGACATCACCAACGCCTTGCGCGACGCGTGCGTGGCCGAGCTCAAAGCCATGGGCGTGGCCGACGACCGCATCACCTTGGTCGAAGTGCCCGGCGCACTCGAAGTGCCTTTGGCCCTGGCGGCCCTCGCGCAAATTGAAGACCCCGAGCCCTACAGCGCCCTCATTGCGCTGGGCTGCATCATCCGTGGCGAGACCTACCACTTTGAGTTGGTGGCCAACGAATCCGGCGCAGGCGTGACCCGCGTGGGCATGGACTACCACGTGCCGATTGCCAACGCCATCCTCACCACCGAAAACTTAGAACAAGCCGTAGCCCGCCAAACCGAAAAAGGCCGCGACGCCGCACGCGTGGCGGTGGAAATGGCCGTGTTGTTGGAGCGCTTGGCATGAGCGATACACCCAGCACAGGCAATAAAGCGCCACGCAAAACGGCCAGCAATGGCGCGACCAAGAGCGCAGCCAAGTCAGGCCGCAGCCGCGCTCGCGAGTTTGCGCTGCAAGGCCTCTACCAATTCTTGGTGGGGCAAAACGAAGCCGCCGATATTGATGTGTTCACCCGCGACTTGAGCGGTTTTCACAAATCCGACTCGGTGCACTACGACGCTCTGCTGTACGGCTGCATCGAGCAACGCGAAATTTTGGATTCACTCATTGAACCTTTGCTCGACCGCAAGTTCGACGAAATTTCCCCGATCGAACACGCCGTGATGTGGATGGGTGCCTATGAGTTTCAACACTGCATCGACGTGCCTTGGCGCGTGGTGCTCAACGAATACATTGAGCTTGCCAAATCTTTTGGCGGCACAGATGGCCACAAGTACGTGAACGGCGTGCTCAATGGCTTGGCGCCGAAGCTGCGCGCCCTCGAAGTCGAAGCCGACCGCGCCAAAGGCAAACTCTGACACGGATGATGAAGATTGCTGAGCGTGCGCAACGCATAGAACCTTTCTATGTGATGGAGGTGGCCAAAGCCGCCGCCGAGCGTGCCGCTTTGGTGGCGCACACTGATGCGCCCATGATTTTTTTGAACATCGGTGAGCCCGATTTCACCGCACCGCCTTTGGTGAAAGAAGCTGCTGCGCGGGCGGTGCACGATGGCGTGACGCAATACACACCAGCTTTAGGCATTCCTGAATTGCGCGAGCGCATCAGCGCTTGGTACAGCACCCGTTTTGGGGTGAATGTGCCCGCACGCCGCATCGTGATCACCGCAGGTGCATCAGCTGCATTGCAGTTGGCTTGCTTGGCTTTGATTGAAGCCGGTGACGAAGTGCTTATGCCCGACCCGAGCTACCCCTGCAACCGCCACTTTGTGAGCGCTGCAGAAGGTCGCGCTGTGTTGGTGCCCACAACAGCGGCGGAACGCTTTCAACTCAGCGCCGAACAAGTGCGCGCCAACTGGACATCGCACACACGTGGCGTGTTGCTAGCCTCGCCCTCTAACCCCACAGGCACATCCATTCACCCTGACGAATTGAAAGCCATTCACCACGAGGTGTCGCATCGTGGCGGCACCACGCTGATTGACGAGATTTATTTGGGCTTGAGTTACGACGCACAGTTTGGGCAATCGGCGCTGGGGATTGACGACCAAATCATCAGCATCAACAGCTTCAGCAAATACTTCAACATGACAGGCTGGCGTTTGGGCTGGCTCGTAGTGCCTGACGCACTCGTGCCCGTGGTGGAACGTTTGGCGCAAAACCTCTTCATCTGCGCCAGCACCGTGGCGCAACACGCCGCCCTTGCTTGCTTTGAAGACGCGAGCATTGCCGAATACGAACGCCGCCGCGCAGAGTTCAAAGCCCGCCGCGACTACTTTGTGCCCGCGCTCAATGCGCTAGGCCTGAACGTGCCCGTCATGCCGGATGGCGCGTTTTACGCGTGGGCCGATTGCACAGCAGCCGCCGACAAACTAGGCGTCAAAGGCAGCTGGGACTTCGCGTTTGAAGTGATGAAAAAAGCCAACTTGGCCATCACCCCAGGCCGTGACTTTGGCCATGCCGACACCTCGCGCTTTGTGCGCTTTTCTACCGCCCGTTCGCTGCCTGAGCTGCAAGCTGCGATTGGGCGTTTACAAAAAATTCTGAGCTAAACCATGAGCACCGTTTTTGAACACCCGATTCGGGTCTATTGGGAAGACACCGATGCCGGCGGCATTGTCTTTTATGCCAACTACCTGAAATTTTTTGAGCGCGCCCGCACCGAGTGGTTGCGTGCACTAGGCATTGGCCAACACGCGCTGCGCGAGGAAACTGGTGGCATGTTTGTGGTGAGTGAAACCACCGTCAAATATCACCGCCCCGCCAAGCTGGATGACCAGCTGCGCGTCACTGCCACACTGGCCGAAGGCGGCCGCGCCAGCCTCGTCATCGCGCAACAAGCGTGGCTGGGTGAAACTTTACTTTGCGAAGGCACGATTCGTATCGGTTGGGTCGATGCTGACGCCATGAAGCCTGCGAGAATCCCCTCTTCTGTATTGGAACGCCTGACATGACACAAGACTTTTCCATCGTTCATTTGTTGCTCAACGCCAGTTGGGTCGTGCAAGTTGTGGTGCTGATGCTGATGGGCGTCTCCATCACCAGCTGGGCCGCGATTTTTCGCAAGATCGGCGCCATCAAACGCGTGAACGAACTCAACGACGAATTCGAGCGCGACTTTTGGTCGGGCACCAGCCTGAACGAGTTGTTTGCCGCCGCCGCCCAAAATGCCAAGCACTCTGGCCCGATGGAACGCATCTTCGCCAGCGGCATGCGCGAGTACCAAAAACTGCGCGAGCGCCGCATCAACGACAGCAGCGCTTTGATGGACGGCGCACGCCGCGCCATGCGTGCGAGCTACCAACGCGAGATGGACGCGATTGAATCCAATTTGTCGCTGCTGGCGTCTGTCGGCTCTGTGTCGCCTTATGTCGGCTTGTTTGGCACGGTGTGGGGCATCATGCACGCGTTCACTGGCTTGGCTGGCATGCAACAAGTGACCTTGGCCAAAGTGGCCCCCGGCATTGCTGAAGCGCTGGTGGCCACCGCCATTGGTTTGTTTGCTGCGATTCCTGCGGTGTTGGCCTACAACCGCTTCTCGCGTGACATTGACCGCGTGTCCATCAAGCTCGAAACCTTCATCGAAGAGTTCAGCAACATCTTGCAGCGCAACGTCAGCGCCAGCGGTACAGCTCACTAAGCAGGAAGACGCACATGGCTTCGATTGCCCCTCGCTCAGGACGCGGCCGCCGCGCCATGAACGACATCAACATGGTGCCGTTCATTGACGTGATGTTGGTGTTGCTCATCATCTTCATGGTGACCGCCCCCCTCATCTCGCCCACCGTGATTGATTTGCCCAGCGTGGGCAAAGCAGCCAGCGTGCCCGACCAAGTGATTCACGTCGAAATCAGCAAAGAAGAACGCATCACCGTCAAGAGCACAGGCACGGTCAACAAGTCGGTCAGCTCCACCCTCAAAGGCTTGGCGCGTGATGTGCAAGAGCTGCAAGGCGAAAGCTCGCAAGGGCCGGTGGTCATCACGGCTGACCGCACCATCAAGTACGAAACCGTGGTGAAGGCCATGGACACATTGCAACGCGCTGGGGTTCAACGCGTGGGCTTGGCTGTTCAATTGGTGGACTGATTTTTCAAGCATGAGCGCACGCCCCAAGCACATTGAGTTTGCACCGCCCGCCCCCGAGGGCACAGGCCGCTCTGTGGGCGCGTCGTTGGTGGTACATGCCTTGCTCGTCGTGGCGCTCACCGCTGGCATTCAATGGAAGCAAGACAACAGTCTGTCGGTTGAGGCTGAGTTGTGGTCTGCGGTACCCATGGCGGCAGCGCCTAAGTTGGTCGAGGTCGAAGCCCCCCCGCCGCCTCCTGCGCCCAAACCAGAACCTGCACCGAAGCCCGTGGTCAAAGCCCCCGAGCCACCAGCACCCAACCGTGATGCAGACATTGCACTAGCGAAGAAACGCAAACTCGAAGAAGAGAAAAAGATTCAAGAAGCGTTGAAGGCTGAAGAACGCCGCAAAGAAGAGCTGAAGAAAGAAGCTGAGAAAAAAGCCAAGGCCAAGCTCGACGAAGACAAGCGCAAACTAGAAGCCAAGAAGGAAGAAGAGCGCAAGGACAAAGAGCGTAAAGAGAAAGAAAAAGAGAAAGAGCGCGCCGAGAAGGAACGCAAAGACAAAGAAGCCAAGAAGCAGGCCGAGCAAAAAGACAGTAAAGCTGCCGCTGAAGAAGCCAAAAAACTCGAAGCCATTCGCAAAGAAAACATGAAGCGCATTGCCGGCTTGGCAGGTGCCAGCGGTAGCGAGAACGCCACTGGCACTGCCATGAAGTCCTCCGGCCCGTCTGACAGCTACGGCGGCCGCATTCGCGCCCGCGTCAAACCCAACATCACTTTTGATCCCAGCTCGGTGTCTGGCAACCCTGCGGCCGAAGTGGAAGTGCGTTGCGCACCCGACGGCACCATCGTAAGCCGCAAGTTGGTCAAGTCCAGTGGCAACTCGG
The DNA here is from genome assembly GCF_027925025.1 of Limnohabitans sp. MORI2. Taxonomy (NCBI): domain Bacteria; kingdom Pseudomonadati; phylum Pseudomonadota; class Betaproteobacteria; order Burkholderiales; family Comamonadaceae; genus Limnohabitans; species Limnohabitans sp. MORI2. The sequence goes on along the minus strand of NZ_AP027058.1, from coordinate 868,784 downwards.
CATGGGACAACGCGGTGCTCAAAGCCATCGACAAGACCGAAATCTTGCCGCGCGACACCGATGGCCGCGTGCACTCGCCACTGCTGTTGGTATTCAAGCCCAACGATTAAGACGACAAGAAAGCAACTCAGGTGTTAGAGCGCTCCCTCACCGTGGACGTCTTGAAGGTGGTGGCTGCACAACTCATTGTGTGGCACCATTTCTCCGCCTATGGCCCAATGGCAGACACCATGACCTTGATGTGGCCGGAACTCATGGAGTGGCTCTACCGCTATGCACGCTTGGCGGTTCAAGTGTTCCTGGTCGTGGGTGGTTACTTGGCGGCGCAATCAGTCATGAACAAACCCATCACGCACCCCCTCGTGCAAGTTGCGAAGCGCTATTTCCGTCTGGTACCGTTTTACGCGTTGGCGTTGGCCCTCATCAGCGTAGCTGTGGCAGCATCTCGTCACACCATTCATGCTGACTGGTTACCCAGCGAACCCACGCTGTGGCAATTTGCTGCGCATGGTTTATTGCTTCACGATGTGCTGGGGTTTGAAGCGCTCTCAAGTGGCGCTTGGTATGTAGCCATTGATTTCCAACTGTACGCATTGCTGATCCTTCTGTGCCACAGCTTACAAAGCAGTACTCAGCGTCGGTTGTCAGTAGTCGTGGCCTGCCTGTGTTTGGCATCGATGTGGCAATTCAATCGCATGGATGAACTGGACGTTTGGGCGATCTACTTTTTTGCGGCCTATGGCTTAGGCGTCTTGGCGGCCTGGGCCAAGCGATCTGCCTTTGATGCCCGTGTGTTTTGGATCACGGCAGTTTTGGGTGTGGGGGCTTTGTGGTTTGAATACCGCACGCGTTTGTCTCTCGCTTGGGTCACGGCCGTTTGGTTGGTCATCAAGCCAAAAGGCTCTGTGCATTGGACGCCCATGAAACGCGTGCTACACCGTTTATCCAACAGTGCCTACGTGTTGTTCTTGACGCACTTTGGCGTCATTGTGCTGTTCAGCGACATGTGGAACAAAAGCCATTTTTATCACCCCGTCACCGCGTTTGCATTGACAGGTTTCGCATGGCTGCTCTGCGTCGGCCTTGGTTTATTTCTGCATGAAAAAGCAGAAGTTCCCATCCATCACTGGGTGGCACAAAGAGCGAAGCCTCTTTTTTCTCGCCTCAGCCGCTAAGCCAATCAGACGGCATCACTTCAGTGTTGCACTTGGTGCTTGAGGTGCTGGTGCATGCATTGCCACGCACACACACAGGCCAGTACCGATGTGCCAATTGAGACGGCATACACCGACGACAAGCCCCACATCTCACTCAACGCGCCACCACCTAAAGCACCCAAGACGCCAGGCACGCCATAACCAATCGAGGCATACAAAGCTTGCCCCCTACCGCGCAAGCGACCAGGGAAATGGTGCGACAGCAAAGCAATACAGGCCGTGTGTTGTGTAGCAAACGTCAGCGCATGCAACACCTGTGCAAACAGCAAAGCCCACAACCATTCAACCGCCCATGTGGTCAGCACCATGCGCAGCACCATGGCTGCGGCACAAATGAACATCCACATCGACAAGCTGAACTTGGGTAACCAACGGCTTTGCGTGAAGAACCACAAGATTTCCGCGGCCACAGACACCGCCCACAACACCCCAATCATGGTTTTGCTGTAACCCGCTTCGTCGAGGTAGAGCGAGAAGAACACATAGATGCCGATGTGCGAGAGCACATGAAAAAACACCGTGGCAAAAAACCACTGCACGCTACGCTGTCGCAACACGGGCAACACCGACGGACGCACCTCGTCGTGGTGCACCGCTTCTTTGCGATTGGGCAACCACCACACGCTGAGGTTGAGCAACACCAACGACCCCACCGACCACGCAGGAAAGCTCTGCATACCCAGCACTTCAAACCACGCACCCGCCACAAACACGGTGACCAAAAACCCCAACGAACCCCACAAACGCACACGGCCATAGCGGCGGGAATCAAAGCCTTGGTCGGTGCTCACCAAATGTGCCAAAGCAGCTTCACTCATGGGCATCATGGCACTGGTGTGGATGAACATCAGCAGCAACACCACGGCAATCCACACCACGCTGCCCTCAACCAATAAGCCGGCCGAACAGATCAACGCAGCGCCTGCACAAAAACGCAGCAGCTTCACGCGCTCGCCCGTGTGGTCGCTCAACCAACCCCAGCCATAAGGCGCTAGCACGCGCGTAGCAGCTTGTACCGCTGTGAGCAAACCGATGATGGTGATGGAAAAGCCCAAGTCTTTGAGCCACAGCGGCAAGTACGGGTTGAAAAAACCAATGTGCGCAAAGTAGCTCGCAGACAGCGCCGCAAAAGGAAAGAGCTGGAAACGAGAAAGCGCGTTACTCGAACGCGCTTGGGAGGTAGGCGATGTCAAAGCAGACCTGTGTGCCTAGACCATTAAGTGCCGCTTTGGCCAGAGATATGACCAGGAATAGCAGGCATAGCCACGTCTACATCGCCACATTGAGCGCGGTGTAACAAGGCATGGTCCATTACTACCAAAGCCAGCAAGGCCTCGGCAATCGGCGTGGCACGAATGCCCACGCACGGGTCGTGACGGCCCTTGGTCACCACCTCGGTGGGTTGGCTGTTTTGGTCAATCGAGTCACGTGGGCTCAAGATGGAACTGGTGGGCTTGATGGCAATGCTCACCTCCAAATCTTGACCGGTACTGATGCCACCCAAAATACCGCCCGCATTGTTGGTCGCAAAACCTTGCGGTGTGAGTGAGTCACCATGCGTGGTGCCGCGTTGCGCCACACTGGCAAAGCCAGCACCAATTTCCACACCTTTGACGGCGTTGAGGCCCATCATCGCGTAAGCGATGTTGGCATCCAAGCGGTCATAAATCGGTTGGCCCAAGCCCACAGGCATACCGCTGGCCACCACGCGAATGCGGGCGCCGCACGAGTCGCCCGCTTTGCGCAAGCTGTCCATGTAGTCTTCAAAGACTTGCACGTCTGCGCAAGGCGCATAAAACGGGTTGTGGCCCACATGGTCCCAACTCTCGAAGGGAATGGGCAGCTCGCCAATTTGCGTCATGCAACCGTAAAACGTGGTGCCGTATTTTTCTTTGAGCCACTTCTTGGCCACTGCGCCAGCGGCCACGGTGGGTGCCGTCAAACGTGCAGAAGAACGGCCGCCACCGCGTGGGTCGCGAATGCCGAACTTTTGAAAATAGGTGTAGTCCGCGTGCCCTGGGCGGAAGGTTTGCAAAATGTTGCCGTAGTCTTTGCTGCGCTGGTCGGTGTTTTGAATCAGCAGCGCAATAGGGGTGCCAGTGGTTTTACCCTCGTACACGCCAGACAAGATTTGCACTTGGTCGGGCTCGTTGCGTTGGGTCACATGGCGGCTGGTGCCAGGGCGACGACGGTCTAAGTCGTGCTGGATGTCTGCCTCGCTCAGGGACATGCCCGGAGGGCAGCCATCAATCACGCAGCCAATGGCTGGGCCGTGGGATTCACCAAAGTTGGTGACGGTGAAAAGAGTTCCGAAGGTATTGCCGCTCATGGGTGAGATTATCCCACCACCGCGAGGCTTGCCTTGCTTACTTGTCGTCTGGGTCTGGCGTGCCACTGGGCCAGTCTTTGATGTAGGCCTTGAGCATCTTGTTTTCAAAGTTTTGGCTGTCCACCACCGACTTGGCCACGTCGTAAAAGCTGATCACGCCTTGGAGTTGACGGTTACCAATCACAGGCATGTAGCGCGCATGGCTCTCAAGCATCATGCGGCGCACATCGTCAATGTCGGTTTCAGGGGTACATGTGAGGGGATGGTCGTCCATGGCGCTGCGCACGGTGAAGTCACCCAAGGTACCACCATTGCGGTTGAGCGCTTGAATCACTTCACGGAAAGTCAGCAAGCCGACCAGATCACCATGCTCCATGACCAACAAAGAACCCATATCTTTTTCGGCCATGATGCTGACGGCAGATACCAAGGGCTCCATCGGATCGATGGTGAACAAGGTGCCACCGCTTTGGCCTTTGACGCGCAGGATATCGCTGACTTTCATGGTTATCTCCTCCAAATATGGTCGAAATATAGCCCACAATGACTAACGAAATTCTGACAAAACACCCGAGGAAACCATGCCCGGCTACAACGACCCCAGCTTTGACACGCTCGCCCTGCACGCAGGCGCAGCGCCCGACCCCGCCACCGGCGCTCGCGCCGTGCCCATTCATCTCAGCACCTCGTTTGTGTTTGAGTCCAGCGAACATGCGGCCTCGCTGTTTAACCTTGAGCGTGCCGGTCATGTGTATAGCCGCATCAGCAACCCCACGAATGCGGTGCTGGAGCAACGCGTGGCCGCGCTTGAAGGCGGCATTGGGGCCATCACCACGGCCAGCGGGCAAGCAGCTTTGCATTTGTGTGTGGCCACCCTCATGGGCGCGGGCTCGCACATCGTGGCCAGCACAGCCTTGTATGGCGGCTCGCACAACTTGCTGCACTACACCCTGAGCCGCTTTGGCATTGAGACCACGTTCGTCAAACCCAACGACCTCGACGCCTGGCGCGCCGCTGTGCGACCCAACACCAAATTGTTTTTTGGCGAGACGGTTGGCAATCCCGGCTTGGATGTGTTGGACATCCCAGCGGTTTCGACCATTGCGCACGAAGCCGGTGTGCCACTGTTGGTGGACAGCACACTCACCACGCCCTATTTGGTCAAACCCTTTGAGCTGGGCGCTGATTTGGTTTACCACTCAGCCACCAAGTTTTTGAGCGGCCATGGCACCGTGATAGGTGGCGTGGTGGTGGACAGCGGCAGCTTTGATTGGGAGAAAAGTGGCAAGTTCCCAGAACTGACGCAAAGCTACGAAGGCTTTCACAACATGGTGTTCAGCGAAGAAAGCACGGTGGGTGCGTTTTTGCTGCGAGCCCGCCGCGAAGGCTTGCGCGACTTTGGCGCATGCATGAGCCCGCACAGCGCGTGGCTGATTTTGCAAGGCATCGAAACCCTTTCACTGCGTATGGACCGTCACATGGCCAACACCGAAAAAGTGGTGCAGTTCTTGGCCAGCCATCCACTGGTGAGTCGCGTCGGCCACCCCCTGATGGAGAGCCACCACAGCCACGCGTTGGCCGGGAGACTGTTGCGCTTTGGCGCACGCGGCGCGGGCTCGGTGTTCAGTTTTGACATTGCTGGCAGCCGCGAACAAGGCAAGGCCTTCATTGAAGCCTTGAAAATTTTCAGCCACCTCGCCAATGTGGGTGACTGCCGTAGCTTGGTGATTCACCCCGCCAGCACCACGCACTTCCGCATGAGCGACGACGCATTAAGCAATGCAGGCATTGGCCCTGGCACGATTCGTTTGTCCATCGGACTAGAAGACGCTACCGATTTGATTGACGATTTGAAACGCGCCTTGAAAGCCGCAGAGAAAGCAGGTGCCTAAATGAAGCTCACCCTGCACCCTCACCATGCGCCCGCCTACGAGGCGTATGCCTACACCGGCGGCAAAGACTTCGAGGCCGCCAAGCCCACGGTGGTCTTCATTCACGGCGTGCTGAATGACCACAGCGTGTGGATTTTGCAGAGCCGCTACTTGGCGCACCACGGCTTCAATGTATTGGCGGTGGACCTGCCCGGCCACGGCCGCAGCGGCGGCGAAGCGCCCAGCAGCGTGGAAGAAGCGGCCCACTTCGTGACCGACCTTCTCGATGCTGCGGGTGTGAAACAAGCCGCCTTGGTGGGCCACAGCTGGGGTTCTCTCATAGCGTTGCAAGCAGCGGCGAATTTGAAAGACCGCATCACCCATGCTGTTTTGGTGGGCACAGCGTTTCCGATGAAGGTGACGCCTGCGTTGATTGAGGCGTCACTCAACGAGCCCATGAAAGCGCTGCAGATGGTGAATGTGTTTTCACGCGCCACGTTGGCCGCGCCGCCCTCGGCACTTGGCCCCGGCACCTGGGTGTATGGCGCGTCGATGGCGCTAGGCCGCCGCGTGCTGGCCAGCAACCCCAAGGTGAACATTTTTCATCGCGGCTTTGTGGCTTGCGACAGCTATGCAGGCGGGCTAGAAGCGATGAGCGAGCTCACCTGCCCTGTGCTCTTTGTGTTGGGCGCGAGCGACCAAATGACGCCGCCCAAAGCCGCCAAGAGCTTGATCGATCAAGCCAAGGCCAGTGGCAAAACCTACCGCGTGGTCAATGTGCCCATGGGACATCACCAAATGACCGAATCACCCGAGGAAACTTTGAAAGCGTTGAAAGACTTTTTATTGGCGCGCTGACTCACAGCACATCGCGCAAGCGAAGGTCCTGCCACTTCATCCACAAGCCTTCGCTCTCGACGCTGCGCACCAAGAGCAAACGGTCCATCAAGGGCGTGAGCAAGGTTTGGTGGGGGTCCGCCAACAACACATAGCGTGAGGCTTGTGCGTCTTGATGCACGTTGGTGGATTCGCTCAAGCGGCCCACCCAATCGAGGTCGACCAAAGTGGTCAACACTTCTTCAAGCTGCAGCGGGTCCAGGTGCAAGGCCTCGCACAGCTGCATAAGGCTCAAGCCTCGCTCATCGGCGTGGCGCGCCACATTGAGGCGTTGCAACACCTCTAGCGCCAGCTGAAAACGCCAACCCACACTGCGCCCATCACGCTTGATGCCGCCCACCAAGCTGGGCAAGTTGGCCACCAACACCGCGCCTATCAGCACAATGGCCCAAGCCAAGTAAATCCAAATGAACAGGATAGGCAAGGTGGCAAATGCGCCATAGATGGATGAGTAGCCGCTCATCTTGCCAAAGTAATAGACCAGTACTTTGCGTGCAACTTCTGTGGCAATACCCACCCATAACCCACCAATCAGGGCATGACTCCAACGCACTTGGGTGTAAGGCACGAACTTGAACAAAGCACTCACAGCCCAGACCATCAAACCGAACTCCAATAGATTCAACAGCCAACGTAAGCTGTTGGGTGTGTCAGACACCAAGCCCTGGGAAACAGCCACCACTTGTGACATCAGAACAAAGCTGGCACTCATCAGCAATGGCCCCAAAGTCACGGCAGACCAATACAACAACATGGTCTGCGGTAAGGGGCGACGGTGGCGCACGCGCCAAATGGCGTTGAGCGTGCGGTCAATCGTGAATACCAAGGCTAAAGCCGACAACAACAAGGCCATGACACCAGCCACGCCCAAGCGACTAGCCTTGCTGGCAAATTGGGTGATATAGCCCAGCACTTGGCGCGAAATGTTGTCGGGCACAAAGCTCTCAATCAAACGCTTTTGCAAAACGGTTTGAAAGTCGCCAAACACTGGGAAAGCTGTCAAAACAGCCAAGGCCACCGTGACCATCGGTACCAAAGCAATGATGGTGGTGTAGGTCAAACTACCTGCGGTTTGGCCCAAACGGTCTTCGCGAAAACGTGCGCGTAAAGTTTGGGTAGCGTGCGCCCAAGGAAAGTCTGGAAGACGGGCAAAGAAGAGTTTGAGATGCGAGACAATCATGGAGTTGAATCATCCCACTTTCTATGCACGACTTGCCCCTCGCTCCACAAGAAATTTCATTGCGTCATGTCACGCTCACACGCTTGTTGGCTGTGACTAGCTTGATCGCGCTCATCGTGCTGGGATTGGCATGGGAGCTGTGGCTCGCACCGCTGCGACCAGGCGGGACATTGCTCGCACTCAAGGTACTGCCCCTGTGTTTTCCTCTGACTGGCTTACTCAAAAACCGCATGTACACCTACCGTTGGTTGAGCCTGTTGATTTGGCTGTACTTCACAGAGGGCGTAGTCCGCGCTTGGAGTGATGCATCTCCTAGCAACTACTTGGCGCTTGTTGAAACAGCGCTGTGCGTGGTGTTGTTCACCGCATGTGCTTTGCACGTACGCTTGCGTTTGAAGCATGCCAAAGCAAACGCATCGACCACCGATCAGAGCTGACGTTGCGGGCTTGGTAAATCAATGCCAACCAACATATCAATCAATTCTGGCAAAGTGTCAGCACCCATCTTGTCCATCACACGTGCACGATGCAACTTGATGGTGGCTGAAGCACCACCATCGAGGCTGGCAATTTGCTGATTGGAATATCCCCTGACCATCCAGTGACAGACCTCCACCTCACGCGGGGTCAGCTTTTGCAAACGCTCTGAGACCTGCATGTTTTTGTGAGCATTCACCACCGCTTGCTGAGATAAACGCATGGCGCGCTGAATGACCTCCATCATCGTCTGTGCGGTGAAGGGTTTGAGCAAAAAGTCGATGGCACCCTGTTTCATCGCGGCAATGATTTCTTCAGGGCGGCTGTCCCCACTCACAAAGATCACTGGCACATGCTGCGCGATTGTTTTCAACTGAGTTTGCAGCCCCACACCCGTTGTACCCGGCATCCGCATGTCAAGAAGAATGACCGATGGCGAAGGCACCGCCGGATGATTTAAAAAAGCATCGGCACTTTCATACAAACTCACTGCATAGCCCGCACGTTCGAGCATGGTGCACAAACTGCGGCGAACGGATGCGTCATCATCAATCACGATAACGTGCCCCAACGTCTGCAGACGATCAAGATTGCTTGTCATCGTGGCTACTCATCATGCCGTAGAGTTTGGCACCGTGCTCAATGGCCATCGTGGCATATGAAATGTTACCTTTCACATCTGCACCGGAGTGCAGCTCGACACGACCTGCTGATTCAATATTGCCCGTCACAACACCATCCACCACAGCTTGCTGTGCATTGATGTCACCTTCTACATGGGCTTGCGATAACACAGACAGCTGCGCATTAGGACTGCCATTGACATCAATATTGCCCACAACATGCCCTTTCAGTTGCACAACGTCCTGCGAGACGATGTTGCCCACCACGACAGCCGATTGACCAATGATGGTTTTTTCTGTTGAGAAAGCAGGATCGGGTTGCCCGAACTTGATCTTTTTAAACATGGGCATCAACGCTGAACGGGGGCTTCTATCAATTTCACTCGCGTTGCACGCTCAGGGATGGTCACTCGGCCCCCCTGAAAATACAACTGAACTTTGGGCAATTGAAGCGCTGAGACTTGCCATGGCGCCACACCATAAATGCTGCGATTCTCACCCGCTTTGAGCAGAACAGCAGTGGCCTGTTTATGACCGTCAACCACACAAATCTCTGTGTTGACTGAACTCACAAGATACACATACTTACCTTCTTTTTGCGCCACAAAGGGTGTCAACTCTGGCATTGCATCGCTCGAATAAGCACACGCTGTTTGGCTTGAAGCTGCAGCCAGCGTCTGCACCGCTGGTGCTGGTGCTGGTGTCGGTGTCGGTGTCGGCGCCATCGTGACGGACGCAACAGGCTCAACCACGGGCACAGGCAGTTGAACCACGGCAGCCGAGGCCGGTGCTGATGACACTAACATGGACTCTGAAATTGGCGAAACCGTCTTGGCGGAGGAACGATCCTCCGAAGCAGCCGTCTGTACAGGCGCCGCGTCCATCCATGGCTGTGGCCCGTACGCGAGAAACAAGCCTACAGCGCCAAGCAAAAGTAAAGAAGCACTCCATGCTTGTCTGTGCTCTTTCAACTTACTGAGCCCCGAAGCCAGCACATCCGAAGTCGATCGATTCATCGCAGGCTGATGACTCATGGCCACAATCTGATCTAAGGTATTGAGATGCGCATCTGCCACTTTGCTGGCATCTCGCAAATCCTCCGGCACTTCGACCGTGGGAGGCTCCGCACCCAAAATCATCAACAGCCGTTTGTATGCTTGACGCTTAATGGCATCAGAATAAAACAAGCCCTCACTGTTTTCTGACTCGAGCTGACGAACCTGCGCAACAGACAAACATGCGGTGCGCGCCAAAACCACCAAATCCATCCCTGCTTTTTCACGCAGTTGGCGTAGGTAATGCGGATCGCAGGTGTCGTACACACTACGCTTGGATTGGATGGGCTCAGTAGATGTCATATTCGACAGATTTTGGAGAAATTGTCAAAAAATAAAAGAGTTAATGTCGCTGAGCGAACAATAATCGTCAATACGCCTGATGGCGTAGGAAACTTAATTATTAACTAAGCTTTAATCCTCAGCGCTTAAACTTGAGGCAACTTTTTACTTGATTACCCTGATGCGCCCCATTCGCCAGCAATATGAAGACTTCATGCGCCATGTGTACACCCACGGCGTGACCAAAACCGACCGCACCGGCACCGGCACACGCAGTGTGTTTGGCTACCAAATGCGCTTCGATTTGAACGAAGGCTTTCCGCTGGTGACCACCAAAAAAGTGCACTTGCGCTCCATCATTCAAGAGCTGCTCTGGTTCTTGACGGGTTCAAGCAACAACAACTGGCTCAAAGAACGCAACGTGACGATTTGGGACGAGTGGGCACGCGAAGATGGCGACCTCGGCCCCGTGTACGGCGTGCAATGGCGCAGCTGGCCCACGCCTGATGGTGGCCACATTGACCAAATCCAACAAGTCATCGACACGCTCAAAAACAACCCCGACAGCCGCCGCATCATCGTGAGTGCATGGAACGTGGCCGAGCTCGACAAGATGGCGCTCATGCCCTGCCATGCCTTCTTTCAGTTCTACGTGGCGCCCGCACAAAATCCAGGCGAAAAAGCCAAGCTCAGCTGTCAGCTGTACCAGCGCAGTGCCGATATCTTTTTGGGCGTGCCTTTCAACATCGCCAGCTATGCGCTGCTGACCCACATGGTGGCGCAGCAATGCGACCTCGATGTGGGCGACTTCATTTGGACCGGCGGTGACTGCCACATCTACAGCAACCACCACGAGCAAGTGGAGCTGCAACTCAGCCGCACACCGTTTGCCTACCCCACGCTGAACATCAAGCGCCACCCTGCCTCGATCTTTGACTACACGTACGAAGACTTTGAGGTGTTGGACTACCAATGCCACGAGGCCATCAAAGCCCCTGTGGCGGTTTGAGCGCGGCGGTACAAGCATGGCTTTGAATTTGATTTTTGCGCGTGCGCGCAATGGCGTGATTGGCAAAGACAACACCCTGCCATGGCATTTGCCTGAGGACTTGGCCCACTTCAAACACACCACGCTCGGCCAGCCCGTGGTGATGGGTCGCAAAACTTGGGAATCGCTCCCACCCAAATTTCGCCCACTGCCGGGCCGTACCAACATCGTGGTCACGCGCCAACGTGATTGGTCCTCCGAAGGTGCTGTGGTGGCCCACTCCATCGAAGATGCGCTCACCCACTGCCCCGTCGATGCGCAAGTGTGGGTGATCGGCGGCGCCGAGGTATACGCGCAAGCCATGCCCTTGGCTCAACGTGCCGTCGTGACCGAAATCGACGCCGACTTTGAAGGCGACGCCTTTGCCCCCACCTTCGATGCCAGCTGGACCGAGACCGAACGCAGCACGCATGTGGCGGCAAGCGGCTTGACCTACAGCTTTGTCACACTCACCCGTTAAGCAGGAGCTTTTCAATGTCTGAACACGGTTTTCACGTGCATGGCCCGCATGACCATGAACTCGAACACGCCGCACAAGGCCACGGCGGTGGTGGTTTCACCAGCAAGATTGCCATGTTCACCGCCATCATTGCCACGGTGGGCGCGATCTTTGGCTACATGGGCGGCGCGACCCAAGCGGCAGCGGGCTTGTACAAAAACGATGCAGCCATCAAAAAAACCGAAGCAGCAAACCAATGGAATTACTACCAAGCCAAAAGCAGCAAGCAAAACTTGATGGAGTTGGCTTTGGAGTTGGCCCCTCCCAGTAAGGCTGAACATTACCAAGCGCAAATTGAGCGCTACAAAACCGAGAAGGCCGACATCAAAGCCGGCGCGGAAAAACTCGAAGCGCAGTCCAAAGAATTTGACGAAATGTCCGAAGCCCAAATGCACCAGCATCACCGCTGGGCACAAGCCACCACGGTGCTGCAAGTCGCCATTGCCTTGGCTGCCATTGCGTTGCTCACACGCAAGGTGTGGCTTGAATACGCCATGTTTGGCACAGGCGCTTTTGGCATTGCCATCGGCATCATGGCCGCACTTCACATCTGATGGTCATGCAACTTGCCACTTGGAATGTCAACTCGCTCACCGTGCGCTTGCCACAGGTATTGGACTGGCTAGCAGCCAACCCCGTGGACGCTTTGGTGCTGCAAGAAACCAAAACCACCGACGACAAATTTCCGCGCGAAGCCATTGAAGCCGCCGGCTATCAAGTGGCCTTCTTCGGCCAAAAAACCTACAACGGTGTGGCCCTGCTCTCGCGCACACCGATTACTGAGGTGGTGAAAAACATCCCAGGCTTTGAAGACGACATGGCCCGCGTCATTGCAGGTACGGTGGGCGATGTGCGCGTCATTGGTGCGTACTTTCCCAACGGGCAAGCGCCAGACAGCGACAAGTTTGTTTACAAAATGCGCTGGCTCGAAGCGCTGCAACATTGGTTGCGCGAAGAACTCAAACAGCACCCCAAGCTGGTGTTGATGGGCGACTTCAACATCACTGTGGACGACCGCGATGTGTGGGACCCCGTGGGTTTGAAAAACACCATCCACTGCACGGTGGAAGAGCGTGCCCACTTTCAAGCACTGATTGACCTCGGCACACACGACGCGTTTCGATTGTTTGAACAGCCCGAAAAAAGCTACAGCTGGTGGGACTATCGCGAGTTTGCGTTCCGTCGCAACCGTGGCCTGCGCATTGATCACATCTTGGTAAGCGATGCACTCAAAGCCAGCGTGCAAGCGTGTGTGATTGACAAAGCACCTCGCAAAAACGAGCGCCCCAGCGACCACACACCGGTGGTGGTGACGCTGGCTTAATCGTCTAAACCCAACTCTTGAATTTTGCGGGTGATGGTGTTGCGGCCAATGCCCAACTTTTGCGCGGCCTCTATGCGACGGCCTCGCGTGTTGGCCAACGCCGTTTGAATCAACTTGGCTTCCACGCGATTCACCAACACATCCCACACATCGGTGCGGCCTGCCACCAACAAACTCATAGCCTCAGCTTCGAGGCCTTGCTCCCAATCAGCGCCCGGCATGTTCAGCACCACAGGAGTCGCACCAATGTTTTGTGCCATTGGCATCGCATCTTGGTGCGTCTGTGCCACAGCTCCGACTGAGTCTGATCCATGGGCTAACAACACGCCCAATGTGTCTTGCCCAACATGCCCGATCGCGGCCAAAGCGTCAGCTGGGAGCGTGACCTCGGGTGGCAAGTCTTTGGGTTCAATCACCTGAGCCGGCGCCATCACTGTCAACCAATGACAAATATTTTCGAGTTGACGCACGTTGCCCGGAAACGCAAACTGATTGAGCACTGTTTGTGCAGAATCTGCAATGCGCTTAGGCTCCACGCCCAATTGTTGTGCACTCTGCTGCAAAAAGTGGCGCGTTAAGGTGGGAATGTCTTCACGGCGTTCACGCAAAGCAGGCAAACGCAAACGAATCACGTTCAAGCGGTGGAACAAATCTTCACGGAACACGCCGTCTTTGACGCGTTTTTCCAAGTCTTGGTGCGTGGCAGCAATCACGCGCACATTGGCTTTGATGGCGTTGTGCCCACCGACGCGGTAGTAAGTGCCATCGCTCAAGACACGGAGCAAACGTGTTTGCAAATCAAACGGCATATCGCCGATTTCATCCAAGAACAAGGTACCGCCCTCAGCCTGCTCAAAGCGACCTCGGCGTGTGGTTTGCGCCCCAGTGAAAGCGCCTCGTTCGTGACCGAAAAGCTCACTCTCCAACAAGTCCTTTGGAATCGCTGCCGTATTGATGGCCACAAACGGGCCTTTGCTGCCCGCATCACCGCGTGGTGAATGCTTGTGCAGCGCACGCGCAACCAACTCCTTACCCGATCCGCTCTCACCGGTGATCATCACCGTCACATTGCTTTGGCTGAGTCGCCCAATGGCGCGAAACACGTCTTGCATGGCGGGTGCTTGACCGAGCATTTCGGGCGTGGCATCTTGCGCTTGTGTTTGTGCTTGTTCGCGTTGGCTCTCATCCAAAGCGCGGCGAATCAACTCCACGGCCTTGGGCAGATCGAAGGGCTTGGGGAGATATTCAAACGCACCACCTTGAAAGGCGGACACCGCGCTGTCTAAATCCGAAAAAGCCGTCATGATGATGACGGGCAATGCAGGCAAACGCTCTTTGACTTTGGTCAGTAGATCCAAGCCCGAACCGCCAGGCATGCGAATGTCACTCACCAGAATTTGCGGAAACTCCTCCTGCGTCACCGAGTCGAGCGCCTGCAGCACTTCGCGCGGGCTGGTGAAGCTACGCGTCGGCAGGTTCTCGCGCAGCAAGGCTTTCTCCAGCACAAAGCGAATTGACTGGTCGTCATCCACAATCCAAATCGATTTCATCTCGGCACTTTCATTTCTAAGTTAGGAGCCACTGGAGGCTTCAAGGCAGCGGGATAAGGATTTTGAAATCCGTGCATCCCGGCACGCTGTCGCACTCGATCAGGCCATGGTGCTGCTGCACAAAGGTTTGTGCCAAATTCAGTCCCAAGCCCGAACCGCCATCCCGCCCTGACACCAAAGGAAAGAACAACCGATCCTTGATGTCTTCTGGAATGCCAGGCCCGTTATCAATCACATGCAATTCCAATGCCAAGCGATAGCGTTGTTTGCCAAATGTCACCTGTCGGCTGATGCGTGTGCGCAGAACAATTTCAGCATCCCCCTCAGCGACGCGATCAACTAGCGCTTGCGCCGCGTTGTGCGTGATATTGAGCACGGCTTGAATCAACTGCTCACGGTCTCCTCGGAACTCTGGGATCGAGGTATCGTAGTCGCGCACCACACGCAAACCCTTTGGAAACTCGGCCAGAATGAGGCTACGAACCCGCTCACAGACCTCATGGATATTCACATCGCCCACCACATGCGGGCGACGATGCGGGGCTAACAAACGGTCCACCAGTAACTGCAAACGGTCTGCTTCATGAATGATGACTTGGGTGTATTCGATGAGGTCTTTGCTTTCGACCTCCATCTGCAACAACTGTGCAGCACCTCGAATGCCCCCCAGCGGATTTTTGATTTCGTGCGCTAGGTTGCGAATCAGCTCTTTGTTAGCCTGCGCTTGGTCAATCAAGCGCTCTTCGCGGTCTTGGCGAGTTTGTTGCTCCAAAGGCAGCAACTCCACCAACACCTCGCCGATCACCTCAGTCGGTGCCACGATCACGTGCACAGGCAATGGGTCTTGCAAAGGGCGGCGCAGCAACGCGTCATAGCGCAAGGTGGCAAAGGCCTGACTCTGTGCACCTTGCAAGGCATTTTCCAACGACTGAGGCTCGTTGAAGTAGCTCGCCAATCTCGCGCCCTCAATGGTGCGGCGCGATACGCCCATGACGTCTTCGAGGGCTGCGTTGGCAAACACCACCACACCATCGGTGCGTACCACGGCCACCAAGGTGGCCAACAAATCAAAGGCTTGTGTGTAATGTGCAGACGATGCGCCTGTTGAGCCTGTCATGGTTTAACTCCCGTTTGAGCAGCCGGTGTCATGCGAGACAGCTCACGCTGTAAGCCTGCCACATCAGCCTCTGCACGCTGCAAAGCCCCACGTATTTGTGTCACACGGTCTTGGTATTTTTGAGGCTGACGGAATTCATCTGCAAGACGCTCGGGTTCACCGTTGTTCCACACACGCAGCAAATCTGCATGCTGCTTGAGTGCTTTTTGCAATTCGGCTTGCAACACCGTCTGCGCTTGTGCATCGCGCTGACGTTGCTCCGTGCTGTCCACCTTGGTCACACCACCGCTTGCGTTGGGGCTTGCCCCCCCCGCCGCTGCGCCTTGCACTTTCGTGCCTTCAATCACCGTCACACTGCCACCGGCCAATGGCTTGCAGTTGGACGCTGGGTCAGGTTGATTGGTGTAGACGTTACCGCAGCGATAAATCCGCTGCGGCTCCGAGGTGGCGTTAGCGATGCACGCCACACCGACCAACCCCATGAACACCCACACATGAAGAAGACGAAGCAATTTCAAACGCATAAAACAGTGAGATGAAACAAAAAAGGACGGCTCGCGCCGTCCTTTGATTGCACGCGTCGTTGCAACGAATTACAGCGAGTAGTACATGTCGTATTCGACAGGAGACACTTCCACACGGCTGCGTGTGACTTCTTGCATCTTCAAGTCGATGTAAGAGTCGATCCATGCGTCGGTGAACACGCCGCCTTTGGTCAAGAAGGCGCGGTCTTTGTCGAGGGCTTCCAAAGCTTGATCCAAGCTGGAGCACACGGTTGGGACCAACTTGTCTTCCTCGGGTGGGAGGTGGTACAAGTCTTTGGTCGCTGCTTCGCCTGGGTGGATCTTGTTCTCGATACCGTCCAAACCAGCCATCAACAAGGCTGCGAAGCCGAGGTAAGGGTTGCACAATGGATCGGGGAAACGAGCTTCCACGCGGCGGGCTTTGTCAGAAGCCACGTTAGGAATACGAATCGAAGCAGAACGGTTTTTGGCAGAGTAAGCCAATTTCACTGGCGCTTCGAAGTGAGGCACCAAACGCTTATAGCTGTTGGTACCTGGGTTGGTGATCGCGTTCAAAGCACGTGCGTGCTTGATGATGCCGCCGATGTAGTACAGGGCGAGATCAGACAAGCCAGCGTAGCCGTTGCCTGCGAACAAGTTCTTGCCGTCTTTCCAGATGGACTGGTGAACGTGCATGCCAGAACCGTTGTCGCCAGCGTAGGGCTTGGGCATAAAAGTGGCAGTTTTGCCGTAAGCGTTGGCCACGTTGTGGATCACGTACTTTTGCAGCAATGTCCAGTCAGCGCGCTCAACCAAAGTCGAGAACTTGGTACCGATTTCGCACTGGCCTGCGCCTGCCACTTCGTGGTGGTGCACTTCAACTGGAATACCCACTGACTCGAGAATCAGGGACATTTCGCTACGCATGTCGTGTGTGCTGTCAACGGGAGGCACTGGGAAGTAGCCACCTTTGACGCGAGGACGGTGACCGCGGTTACCGCCTTCGATTTTCTCGCCGCTGTTCCATGGGCCTTCGTATTCGTTGATGGCGTAGAACGTGTTGTTTGGCTCAGTGCTCCAACGCACTTCGTCAAACAAGAAGAATTCTGGTTCTGGACCGAAATAAGCAGTGTCGCCCAAGCCAGATTGCTTGAGGTAAGTTTCAGCGCGCTTAGCGATGGAACGTGGGTCACGCTCGTAGGCCTTGCCGTCTGTGGGTTCGATCACGTCACAGATCAACACCAAAGTGACTTCTTCGAAGAAGGGGTCGATCAATGCGCTGTTTGGATCAGGCATCAACAACATGTCAGAGGCTTCAATGCCCTTCCAGCCAGCAATCGAAGAACCGTCAAACGCTTGACCGTCTTCAAACTTGCTCTCGTCAAACTGCGACACGGGCGCAGTGATGTGCTGCCACTTACCACGGGTATCGGTGAAACGGAAGTCAACGAATTTAACTTCGTTCTCTTTCACCATTTTCATTACGTCTGCGACGGTCTTGGCCATCAAGTTCTCCTGCTAGGGTAGGTTGGGTTAAAAAGTGTTCAGGGTTTGAGGATGCAGTTTTTGTGCCAGCAAGGACCTTGATTGACTGTCATCGGCATCATCACCAAGTTGGCTATTTTGCACCGAGATTGCCGCGAATTAGCAGCAAAAGCCGATGGGGCACCGTAAATTCGAAAAAACCAACCGAACCATTTTGGTGCAATTTTGCACCAAAATGGTTCTCATCTATTTACGCACCAATTCAGGGCCGAATTTAAAGCCGAATGGTTGAAGGCCAGCCAACATCGCCGCATAAGCAGGCGCAACTTTTTCAGGCGCACCTTTCACACCCAACTCAATGTGGCGGCCATGTTCTGGGTGATCGACACTGGGCAGGCTGAACACCTTGATGCCTTCAAAGTCCCTCTCTAGCGTTTCCATCAACGGAGTGATGGTGGCTTCCATCGAACCATAGATGATGATGGACTGCTCAACCCAAGCGCCTTGCTGAAACAGATGTGCGTAATGCGTGTCGAGCACCCATTCCATCATCGGCCAAGCCATGACAGGAAAGCCCGGCACAAAGTGCACTGCGCCGACGGGTCCTTGGCAACTGAAACCCGCAATCTTGTTGTATGGGTTGGGAATGATGTGAGCCCCCACAGGAAACACACCCATGTTCAGGCGATGCACGTTGTCATCACGCTCAGGGTCATATGGCACGCCTTGTTCTTTAGCCACGTCTTGCATACGCTCACGAATCAAGGCAGCCGCCTCAGGATGCAGGCTTAAATCGACACCCAAAGCCTTGGCGGCACATTGACGGGTGTGATCGTCAGGCGTTGCGCCAATGCCGCCACACGAAAACACAACGCTGTTGCTCTCAAATGCGCGGGCTAACGTTCGCGTGATGCGTTCGGGCGAATCGCCAACGTAATCCGCCCAATCGAGCGACAGGCCGCGTGCGCTTAAGAGCTCAATGAGTTTAGGCATGTGCTTGTCGGCACGTTTGCCCGAGAGGATTTCATCGCCAACGATGATGAGGCCAATCTCTGGCCGAGCATTAGTGGCTGGTGGGTGTGCTTGGGTCATCTGCCGATGCTACCGTGGGCAACGGCACTGAGGCGCCCATCACCACCGTACCCGACTCCGCGCGCAGGGCTTCTAGCGCCCCCAAGCTGTAATGCGCAAACCATAGGGAAGTGAAAGCAAAAACCAAGGCATAAATCCAAATGGCCAACGGAATGAGTACCAAAAATGCGGCGGCAAACACAGCACCCGAGGCCCAGACCAAACTGGGTAAAGCGCCCAGATAACCAGTCAGTACACCAATCAGGAGCAACCAAATGCGGTGCTGTCGCCCAATCGCCAATCGTTCCTCGCGACTGGCGTGCAACACCAGCGTATCAAACACCATCACGCGGTAGCTTAGCCAGCCCCAAATCAGCGGTGGAATGATGAACATCAACGGCGGCACAGCCCACAATGGCAAGGTGATGAGCATGGCCATCACAGCGATGAGCGTGGAACCCACTGTCCAAGCCAAACTGGTCAAGGCCGTGCCACCATGTTTGAGCGCCAAATGGGCAAAGCGGCGTTGCACCACCAAATCGACCAAGGCGGGCGTCATCATCAACGACACAGCCAACAAAGAGATGATCACCAAGATGGGCGTGATGGCAAAAATCACGACCAAAGGCACCATGACCGCCTGCAGCTCACCCGCACCATGGTCTTGCAACCAATCCAGCATGCCTTGCAGCACTTGCCATGAGGCCAGCATCTCACGCACCCAATCTTGCGTGGGCGCCCAATAGAAATACCCCCAACTCACAGACAGCACCAGCAGCATGGCCAGCGGCAACAGTGAGAGGACCATGACGCGCGGCATCAAGCAATATGCGAACGCACGCCAAAAGGAATCTAAAAACAAGCGCATGCCAAAAGCATACCGCAGGTACTTAACGGAGGGAAGTCAAGCCTAGAGCCTGCATGAGGCGTTTCATACCTAATCGCTGCTGCGACCAGAAACCTTCGCCGTAATCAACCCCTTCTTCCACTTGGTCACGGATACCCGTGGCTTCAAAGCGTGGGTCAAAGTTGGCGGTTCCAAAGAGCACATCCCACCATGGCAAGAGCACACCAAAGTTATGGCCACCGAGAACTGTGTTGGCTCCCTGCGTTGTTTCGTGCCCTAACCCAATCGCATGGTGCAAGCGATGAAACCGTGGGCTCACCCACACACGCTCACCAATGACCCCAAAGCTGATGCGCAAATTGGCATGCTGAAAGTTTTCAAACAATTGCGTGATCGCCACCACAGCCACAAACTGAGTTGGCGCAATGCCAATGAGTTGCGCGATGCACACCCAAATCACAGCGCCAATCAAGTCATCCAACAAATGGTTGCGGTTGTCCGTCCACTGCGTCATTTGGCGCTGTGAGTGGTGCACCGCATGTAAAGCCCACCACCAGTTCCACTGGTGCTGAGCGCGATGCAACCAGTAATTAACGAAGTCAAACACCACCAGGTAGATCACAAAGCTCGCCAGCGGTCCATCGGTGACGCCTGGCCACACATCTTCCAAGTGAAACGTACCAAAGCCTTGCACACGCAACTCACCCATCAGCGTATCGAGCACGGGGTCAACCGCCAAAAACAAGACCACGCGAAACAAACCCAATCGATGAATGAGCGTGTAAATCACATCGGTACGAACAGCACGTGCGTCGGTCAACACCTCTACGGGGCGCCAGCGCTGCAAAGGGCCAATGACGGTCACCATGACCAAAATTTGCAACACCCCAACCAACAACCAGCCCGTGCCATTGAAGACCTCTTCCAAGCGGTTGCCCAATCCCAAGGCAAACGCCACGGGCTGCATCACGCTTTCGTACAACGCCGCTTGGGTGTTGGCGAATAAATCAATCAACGTGTCCATGCCGCGAATTTTGGATGCTCTTTGAGCGTGGCAAAACAAAACCCTTTGGCTTTGAGGCCTTCAAGCAAAGGCTCTAACACCGCAGGCGCCCACGGGTCTTGGCGTGACCAAATGCCGAGGTGCGCCATCAAAATATCTCCAGAACGAATATTGTTCAAGGCACGCTGCAACAGCAACGCATTGGGGTATTTGTCGCTGGGCAACTCATCACCCAAGAAACCCGCATCGGCCCAGCCCACATGGGCAAAGCCGCACTGCTTGGCAGCACTTAACAAGGAGGGCGATGTCTTGCCACCAGGCGCACGAAACAAGGGCAAAGGCTTCACACCTGTGAGTTGTTCTAAGCGTGTGTTGGCCAGCTGCAATTGGTCGCAGTAGCGCTGGCTGGTCCACACCTCGGTTTGACCTTTGCTGGCCCCTGCCGTGGGACGCATTTGCCAGCTGCCACGTGGCAAATCGGAGCGCCAATACACATGGTCAAACGTGTGCGAAGCAAAGGCATGGCCTTCTGCACCGCGCGCCTTCCACCAAGATGCCCAATGGTTACCCAGGGAGCCATCCCCCTCTTTGGTGACTTCGTTGGCCGCGAAAAAAGTAACCTTCACGTTCTGACGGTTCAACACATCGGCGATCAAAGGAGCCACTCCCATGTGGCCTGTGTCAAACGTGAGGTAAAGCGGCTTGTTACACGGTGCTGCGGCATGACAGGCCAGGCTGACAGTCGCCAGCGCAGCCATGCCCCATTCACGAAACACACCGCGCTTACGCATCATCAATAACGCTTGGCGTGGTCTAGGGTCCAAATGCCGTGAGGCGATTTGCCCACTTTGACTTGGCGCACCAGCTGGCCCGTTGTGGTGTCAATCACGCTCATTTTTTTTATCCAGCGTGACGACACGAACAACAACTTGCCATCGGCCGTGACCTCCATGCAATCAGGCCCACCGGGCGCTGGAAACTGCATGACCGACTCCAGCGCGGTGTAGTCGATTTTGTTGATCGTGTTGGCTACTCGGTTGCCGACAAACACATGGCGTCCATCACCCGCAGCACGAAACGCGTGGGCGCCCGCGCCTGTGGGAATAGTTTTGAACACCTTGGGTTGCGCACCCGACACATCAAACACTTGCACATGGTCATCGCCTGTGAGGCCGACCAAAAGGTATTTATCGTTCGGTGTGCCAAACACGTCTGCGGGCATCTTGCCTGTTTTGACGCGCCACTTCAGCGTTTGCGTGGCCAAGTCGACCGCCACCAACTCATCGCTGTCTTGCATGGTGGCGTAGGCCGTGGTGCTTTTGGTGTCAATCCATATATGGCTGGGCGTTTTGCTCGATGGAATGCGCTTGGCCAGCGTCAGCTCTTTGCCATCCCAGCGGTAAATGTCGATGTGGTTCAACCGATTGGCCACGGTGACAAACCATTTCATGTCGGGCGAAAAACGCAGCTGATACGGGTCGATGGTGCCGCGCACCACGCGTTGCACTTCGGCCGTGCGAGGATCAATGAACGTGAGCGAGTCCCCCCCCGCATTGGCCACGATGACTGATTTTTCATCAGGCGTGAGATAGATGTGGTGAGGCTCTTTGCCTGTGGCGATGCGACGCGTTTCCTGCCATGTGACAGGATCAATGACGCTGACGTTTGCGTCCAAAGAATTAAGTACAAAAATCGGGTGAGCAGCCTGCGCAGTCGACGCTGCAAACAGCAGAGCGCCAGCCAAAACCAGCGTCAAACGTTGAATCAAAAACACAAAAATACCTTGAAAAATCTGCACCCAGTGTAACGAGCAAGGCCTGAATACGGCCGAGACGCAGCTTCAATTCCGTGAAATTTCGTTGATGCAGCGCAAACAAGCCACACCTACACCACGAAGTTAAGCGTTTGTAGCTAATAACTTCAATTCATCCGGGGTCAGCCAGCGCCATTGGCCGGGCGCCAAATCGGCAGGCAGCGGCATGGCGCCAATTTGCGAGCGGTGCAGCCCCACCACTTTGTTACCCACCGCCGCCAACATGCGTTTGACTTGGTGGTATTTGCCTTCGGTCAGAGTCAGGCGCAGGTGGTGTTCGGCCACGGCCTCGCAAGCTGCGGCCTTGACGGGCTTGGGCGAATCGTCCAGCACCACGCCGTCGAGCAAACGCTGCACTTGTTTGGCGTCCAGCGGATCGGCCGTGGTCACCTCATACACCTTGGGCACATGGTGGCGCGGCGAGCTCATGCGGTGAATCAGCTGCCCATCGTCGGTGAGCACCAACATGCCCGTGGTGTCTTGGTCCAAACGCCCCACCGCTTGCACACCTTGCACCGCGCCCTTTTGCGGACGGAAACGCAGCGGCGCAGGCAGCAAGGTGTACATGCTCGGCCACGCCGAGGGCTTGTGCGAACACTCGTAGCCCGCCGGTTTGTGCAACAGCACATAGGCCTTGTCGTGGTAGGGCCAGTTGACGCCCTGCACTTGGTAGGGCAAGCCCTCGCGCACATCCACCCATTGCGTGGCGTCGTCGCAAGGCACCAAGCCCTCACCCAAATCAACCTGCACATGGCCTTGCTGAATCAGCCCTGCACAAATGCGGCGCGTGCCAAAGCCTTGAGAAAACAAAATATCTTGCAATTGCATAGGGAGCAATCGTAAACGCTCAGGTAAACGCTGAGCCTCTCGCGCCACCTGCATGGGCACAATCATGGCCATTCACAAGGCCCGCCATGACACCTGTTTCGCACTACCTCACCTGCCATTCGTTCAATTTGCATGTCACCACCTGGGGCGATGCATCAAAGCCCGCCGTCATTGCGTGGCATGGCCTCGCCCGTACAGGCCGCGACTTTGATTGGCTGGCCCAACAGCTGTGCCACGACTACTACGTGGTCTGCCCCGACACCATTGGCCGAGGCTTGAGCCAATGGGCCCGCGACCCCAAAGAGGACTACAGCTTTGTCACCTACACCCACATCGCGTGGGACATGGTGCAAGCACTGAACATTCAGCAAGCTCACTGGATTGGCACTTCGATGGGCGGAGCCCTCGGCTTGGTATGTGCGGCAGGCTTGGTGCAGCCCGGCTTTAAAGGCCGCATTCGCAGCCTGGTGTTCAACGACATTGCGCCCGAAATTTCGGTGGCGGCGGTGGACCGCATCAAAGCCTACGCAGGCCAGCCGCCCGCGTTTGACACCGTGCCCGAGATCGAAACGTTTTTCCGCGCCGCCTACGCGCCCTTTGGCGCACTCAGCGATGCCCAGTGGCGTCACTTGTGCGAGACCTCTACGCGCCGTTTGCCCGATGGCCGCGTCACCCCGCATTACGACCCGGCCATCACGCAACAGTTTTTCCGTGAAGTGCCCGAGTACCCCATGTGGACCGAGTACGACGCACTCGACATTCCGGTGATGACGCTGCGTGGTGCGCAGTCGGATTTGATTTCGCCCGACACCATCAACACCATGCGCACACGCGGGCCTGGGGCCAAAGGCTTGTTGCGAACCGAAGAAGTACCGGGCTGCGGTCACGCGCCCGCACTCAATGTGCCCACGCAGTGGGACTTGGTGATCAGCTTTTTGAAGTCAGCGACTTGAGGCGGCTTCACCCCACCGCCGTGCGTTGACAGCCCACGAACAGCACTCATGCCTGTGACGACACCCACAGCGGGTGCTTGTGCATCACGGCAGCCAAAGCCTCTGAGTTTTCAAAACGCACCAGCCATTGCATGAGTTGCAGCCAAGCTTGCGCATCAAACCAAGCACGGTCGGTGCGTGCGAACTGGCGAACAAAGGGCGCAATGCTTGCATCGAGCAGCCCCCATTGCTCACCCGCCAAAAACGCATGCGCTTGCAAGCGGGCATTGAGGGTATGCAACCATGCGGCCGCCTGATCGCGATCGGCCTCACCGCTGGCCAAGCCAAAACGTTGCGGGTATTTGTAACGATCGAGATGTGCTTTGAAAGCCCCGTCATTCACAGCAATCAGCGCTTGCGTTTCCTCTGCCATGGGTGATGAGCGAGGCAACCAACCCTCAGGGTCGTTGTGTCGCAGCGCCCACCACATGATGTCCAAACTCTGATCCAACACCTCACCACTAGACAAGCACAACACCGGCACCGTGCCCTTGGGCGAGGCCTGCAACATCTCTGCCGGTTTTGCCTTCAAGGCCACCTCTCGATGCTCGTAAACCACACCACTCGACAACAAGGCCAAGCGAGCACGCATGGCATAAGGACAGCGGCGAAAAGAATACAAAACGTGCATCAAAAAACAAACTCCAACTGAGTAACCAAGGCGTCAATCGCGTCTAGTGCCACGCTTGCCATTCAGCAAGAATGCGCCATCACACAACCCTAGCGCCACACACTGGCCACAAAGGAGACACTGCATGAAACGCCGTCAATTCTTTCAGAATTCTGCCCTCGTCACTTCTGGCGCCCTCGTGGGTTGTGCCACACCTGGCATTGCAGCACACTCACCCAAAACGCCTTTCACGGTGCCAGCCACCTACATTCCGATCGTCGGATCGGATGAGATGTTTCCCATTCGACGCATCTATTGCATTGGCCGCAACTACGCCGCACACGCACGCGAGATGGGCTCAGACCCCACACGCGAACCGCCGTTCTTCTTCCAAAAGCCAACCGACGCGATTCAGTATGTGGCCGCGGGCACAGTGGCCGACCATCCCTACCCCACCCTGACCAAAAATTACCATTACGAAGCCGAGCTGGTTGCGCTATTGGGCAAAGGCGGTCGCAATATTTCTGTTGAGAAGGCACTTGACTTGGTTTATGGCTACACGCTGGGTTTAGACATGACCCGCCGCGATTTACAACGCGGCATGGGTGACCAAAAGAAACCTTGGGAAATTGGCAAAAGTTTTGATAAGTCAGCGCCTATTGGCGCCGTGCACAAAGTGGCGCAAACAGGACACTTCACCAAGGGCGACATCTGGCTCAAGGTGAACGGACAAGTGAAACAAAAAGCCGATTTAAATCAAATGATTTGGTCCGTCGCCGAACAAATCAGCAAGCTCTCCGAAGCATTTGAGCTCTTCCCAGGCGACATCATTTACTCGGGCACCCCCGAAAACGTCGGCCCCGTGGTGCGCGGCGATGTGATTGAAATGCACATCGACGGCTTGCCTAATCTGAGTGTGAAGATCGTCTAATTCAGCTCACCAACACAGCTGCGGCTTGCAAAATCCGTGGCCTTTGTTTTAGCAAGGCTGCCCTTGACGCTTGTACAACCAAGCAGGCATGTCTTGTAAACACACGGGGCGCAAAAAGCGGTCGACTGCAGCATCGCCCACCGAAGTGGTCATGGGCTCGGTGGATGAAGGCCATGGGCCACCGTGTTGTTGAGCCGCAGTCACAGCCACACCCGTGGGCACGCCTGCAAACAACACACGGCCTGCAATGGCCGTAGCGCCGCGCACCAAGCGATGCGTGTCTGCGCTTTCTTGCTCCGCTCCCCACAGCGTGACGGTGAGCGTGCCGCCCACGGTGTGCAACACATCAAGCGTTTCGTCCACGGAGTCGGTCCACACAATCAGCGTGGCGGGGCCAAACACTTCTTCTTGCAAGGCGTGTTGCGCCATGAAGGTCTTGGCATCGACTTCGGCTAAGTAAGGATTGGGGTTGATGTCGTTCACAGGGTTGTGCAACAAAGCTTTGGCACCTGCGGCCAACTGTGCAGCAGTGCCATGGTCGAGCGACTGGCGCATGGCTTTGGTCAACATGGCGTGCGGCTTTTGTGTCTTCAACGCTTCAACCAAGTGGTTCACAAACTCCGTGCTTTCAGCACTGCGTTGCAACACCAACAAACCGGGGTTGGTACAGAACTGGCCGCAACCCAAAGTGATGGAGCCAGCCAAGGTTTGCACCAATGCATCGCCGCCCACTTTCAACGCGGCAGGAGTGGCCACCACGGGGTTGATGGAGCCGAGCTCGCCATAAAACGGAATGGGACGCACGCGTGCACGCGCGGCATCGCGCAAGGCTGCACCACCGCGTGTAGAGCCGGTGAAGGCACCTGCGGCAATGCGTGGATGCTTGATCAAATTCACACCCACGTCGTTGCCAGCGCCCTGCACCATTTGCAGCAAGCCTTTGGGCATACCGAGTTTTTCAATCGCGTGTTGCGCTTGTTCAAACACGCGCTGCGAGGTGTGCAGGTGGCCCGAGTGGGCTTTGACCACCACCGAACAACCGGCAGCCAAGGCCGAGGCAGTGTCGCCACCGAGCACCGAAAACGCGAACGGAAAGTTGCTGGCCGAGAACATGGCCACAGGGCCCAAAGGCACACGCACGCGCATCATGTGGGGGTGGCCCACAGGAGGACCACCCGCCACAGCGGGGTCATCTGTGAAAGCAAATGCACCGCCGTTTTGCGCAAGCGTGGCAAAGCGGCGCAACTGAAACGCGGTGCGGTCGAGTTCGCCGTTCAAGCGCACAGGGCCCAAGCCGGTTTCGGCATCGGCCAGCTCCACGAGTTTTTCGCGGTCGTATTCGATGGCTTCGGCCAGCGCGTTGAGCAGCTTGGCGCGTGTGTTGCCATCGCTGGCTTGCCAAGTGTCAAAAGCGTGGTCCGCCGCTTGGATGGCGGCTTCGAGTTCGGCAGCCGTGGTGGGCGCGAGTGCAGCACCAAACGGCTCTTGTGTGCGAGCGTTGAAAGATTGAAGCATTGTGTGTTCCCTGATTAACGGACCATGCATGGTCGCTTGTTGTCGAATTTCCAGTTGGGGATGAGGAATTGCATGGCAATCGCATCATCACGCGCCCCCAAGCCGTGTTGCATGTACAGCGCGTGGGCCTTGTCCACTTCCACCATGTCAATCTCAATGCCCAAGCCTGGCTTTTTGGGCACCTCGACATAGCCACCCACAATTTCCAAAGGCGCTTGGGTCAGGCGTTGGCCGTCTTGCCAAATCCAGTGTGTGTCAATCGCAGTGACTTTGCCTGGCGCTGCGGCACCGACGTGCGTGAACATGGCGAGCGAAATGTCAAAGTGGTTGTTGGAGTGCGAGCCCCAAGTGAGCCCCCAATCGCGACAAGTTTGCGCCACGCGCACCGAGCCCGCCATCGTCCAAAAATGTGGGTCGGCCAAGGGAATGTCCACGCTTTGCAGCGAGAGCGAATGCACCATTTGGCGCCAGTCAGTGGCGACCATATTGGTGGCTGTGGGCAAGCCTGTGGCACGGCGGAATTCGGCCATCACTTCACGGCCCGAGAAACCTTCTTCGGCACCGCAAGGGTCTTCGGCATAGGCCACCACGCCGTGCATGTCGCGCATCAGACGAATCGCGTCTTTGAGCAACCAACCGCCATTGGGGTCGAGCGTGATGCGTGCTTCAGGAAAACGTTTGTGTAAAGCGCGAATGGTTTCCACCTCTTCCTCGCCGCGCAACACGCCGCCTTTGAGTTTGAAGTCTTGAAAACCATAACGCTTTTGCGCGGCTTCGGCCAAACGCACCACCGCCTCAGGCGTCATGGCCACTTCGTGGCGCAAGCGTTTCCAATCATCCGCTTCGTCGGGGGTGGACACATAGGGCAAATCGGTTTTGTGTTTGTCGCCCACGTAAAACAGGTAGCCCAACATTTGCACTTTGTCGCGTTGCATGCCCTCGCCCAAGAGCGCCGCCACGGGCACGTTCATGTGCTGGCCTTGCAAGTCAAGCAAGGCTGATTCCACGGCAGTGACTGCGTGAATCGTGGTGCGCAAATCAAAGGTTTGCAAGCCGCGGCCACCCGCATCGCGATCAGCAAACTTGGTGCGCATTTGATTCAGGATGGCTTGCAAATTCCCGATCGACTGCCCCTCCACCAAGCTGCGTGCGTCTTCGAGCGTTTGACGAATTTTTTCGCCGCCCGGCACTTCACCCAAACCGGTGTTGCCCGAGCTGTCGGTGACGATGACGATGTTGCGTGTGAAGAACGGCGCATGTGCGCCAGATAGGTTCATGAGCATGTCATCCCGTCCTGCAACGGGAATCACACGCATGGTTTTGACGATGGGGCAAGTCATAGGGAAATCAGTCTGCTTTGATATTGCGAGATTCAATCAATTTTTTCCAGCGGGCAAATTCAGCAGCTTGGTAAGCTGTAAATTGCTCTGGGGTACTGGCCACAATCTCGAACCCCAAATCCAACAACTTGGTTTTGAGTTGCGGCTCATTCAAGCCTTCGGAAATGGCTTGGTAGAGCTTGTTCTTCAGTTCTTTGTTCATGCCTTTGGGGCCAGCCACCGCTTGCCACGAATACACGTTGCAATCTTTGATGCCGCTTTCTTCCAATGTAGGTACATTGGGCAAAACGGGCGAACGCTTGGCGCTGGTGATGGCCAAGGCACGCAGTTTGCCTGCCTGAATTTGTGGCAACGCGGTGTTGATGTTCATGAACGAAGAGTCCACTTGAGCGCCGAGCAAATCGCTCATCACGGGGCCACCACCTTTGTAGGGCACATGAATGCCTGAGGTGCCGGTTTGCAACCAAAACAATTCAGCCGTCAAGTGGTCACTGCTGCCATTGCCAGAGGATGCAAAAGTCATCTTGTCTGGATTGGCTTTCAAATGCGCAATCACTTGACTCATGCTTTTCAAAGGTGAATTGGCAGGCACCACCAGCACATTGGGGGCTTGAACGGCTACAGTGATGTAGTCAAAGTCTTTTTGCGCGTCGTAGGGCACTTTGGCCAACAAATGCGGGGCAATCACATAAGGACCCAATGACGACACCAACAAAGTGTGCCCATCAGGCGCTGCACGAGCCACCAGACCTGCACCAATCGTGCCTGTTGCGCCCGCTTTGTTGTCAATAATGAATGTGCCACCAAATTTATCTTGCAGCTTAGTTGCCACTGCACGACCAATCCAATCGGACGCACCACCTGGTGGAAACGGCACCACCACGGTGACCGTTTTATCGGGCCAAGCAAAGCTTGATGCACTGAGTGCAGCCATGCAAACGGAAAGAATGATTTTTCTCATACATGTCTCCTTTTTTAAGTAATTGGTGCGGGGTTGAATAGCACCAGCGCGTTGTGTAGTCTCCATTGCTCGGCCCAGGTTTTTTTGCCACTGGCCACTTCGAGCATTTGCTTGAACAGAGCCCAGCCCGCGTCCTCAATCGTCATCGCACCGTCGGCAATTTGCCCAGCGTTGAAATCCATCAGGTCGTGCCAGCGGCGGGCCAGATCGCTGCGGGTGGCCACCTTGACCACGGGGCAGGCCTGCAAGCCATAAGGCGTGCCGCGACCGGTGGTGAACACATGCACGTTCATGCCAGCGGCCAGTTGCAGCGTGCCGCAAATGAAGTCGCTCGCAGGCGTGGCGGCAAAGACCAAACCTTTTTGATCGGGCTTGAGCTTCTCGCCGGGCGCAAGCACGCTGGCAATCGCGCCACTGCCGCTCTTGATGATGGAGCCCATCGCCTTCTCAGCAATATTGGACAAGCCACCGGCCTTGTTACCGGGCGTGGTGTTGGCGGTGCGGTCCACACGGCCACGGTCGAGGTAGTGGTCGTACCAACCGAGTTCGCGCACGATATCTTCTGCAACTTGGGGCGTGGCGGCGCGGCTGGTGAGCTGCTCCACCGCGTCGCGCACTTCGGTGTTCTCGGAGAACATCACGGTGCCACCAGCGCGGGCGATCAGGTCGGCCATGTAGCCTACGGCGGGGTTAGCGGTCACACCCGAAAACGCGTCGCTGCCGCCGCACTGCACGCCCACCACCAGCGCACTTGCAGGCACGGTTAGTCGCTTGCGAGCGTTAAGACGTTCGAGGTGTGGTTTGGCATGCGCCAGCACATCGTCGATCATGGACATGAAGCCCACGTGCGCGTCGTCTTGTAGGCGCACGAGGTCGGGCCCCTGCTCTGTTTCGCGTGCATCGTGAATCGGAAAGCTGCCGGGCGGCAGCAGACGCGCAGGTTGCAGCTTTTCGCAACCCAAGCTCACCACCATCACCTCGCCACCAAAGTTGGGGTTCAGGCTGATGTTGCGCAGCGTGCGAATCGGTATCTCTGCGCCCGGCGCGTCGATCGCTACACCGCAACCGTAGGTGTGCTCCAGGCCTACCACGCCGTCCACATTCGGATAGAACGGCAACAGCTCGCGCTCGATGCGCTCAACCGCCACCTTGAGCACACCCGCCACGCACTGCACCGTGGTGGTGATGGCCAGCAGGTTGCGCGTGCCCACCGAACCATCGGCATTCACATAGCCTTCAAAGGTGTAGCCCTCAAGCGGCTCCCACGCGGGTGCGGGTTTCGTGGCCATTGGCAAGCCATGCAACTCTCGGGCGGGCGGAATGTCCAAGAGACGCTCGTGCACCCAGCTGCCTGCAGCAATCGCTTCGCGGGCAAAGCCCACGGGCACGTTGTAACGCAGCACCACCGCGCCTGCAGCGATGTCTGTCAATGCAACCTTATGGCCTTGCGGCACTTTGTCACGCAGCGTAATACCCGCAGCAGGACCATCGGGCATGACGGTGCCTGCAGGCAGACCACCGTCGTTGGCGATGATGGCCACGTTGTCATGCGGGTGCATGCGGATGGCTAAAGCAGGAGACGCAAGATGCATGGTCAAACTCACTTAAGCAAGTTGGGTAGCCACAACGAGAACGCAGGCACGTAAGTCACGAGCAGCAAGCACGCGCCCAAGGCCCCATAAAACGGCGCAATCGTGCGCATGACTTGCCCGACCGAGATACCCCCAATCGCGCAACCCACAAACTGCACCGAACCGACAGGTGGTGTGTTCAAACCCAAAGCGCAGTTGATGAGCATGAGGATGCCGAACTGCAAGGGGTCCATGCCGAACTGCATGGCAATGGGCATGAAGATGGGCGTACAAATTAGGATCGTGGCCGCCATATCAAGGAAGGTGCCGAGGATGAACAACAAGATGTTGATCATCAAGAAAATCACCCAAGGGCTAGAGCTGACCATTTGCATCAACTCACCCGTTTTTTGTGGCACTTCGTACAAAGCCATGAAGTAGCCAAAAGAGTTGGAAATACCAATCAACAGCAACACCACGCCTGTGGTTTTGCAGGCCTTGGCACAGGCCTTCAAAAAATTTTGCAGTGTCATGGTGCGATACACCACAGCGGTAACGAACAAGGCCCACGCCACCGCGATGGAGGCAGACTCGGTCGCAGTGAACGCGCCCGACAAAATGCCACCCAAAATGATGACCACCACCAGCAAACCAGGCAATGCAGCAGCAAACGCGCCGCCGACCGCACCCCAACCCGGGAACGCGCCATGCACGGGGTAGCCACGTTTCACCGCCACCCAATACGCAGCTGCCAAGTTGCACAGCGTAAGAATGACCGCGGGCACCAAGCCCGCCAAGATCAAGCCCAACACACTCACCGACGCAATGCCCGACGTGGCCAAGGTGAAGATGATCATGTTGTGTGAGGTCGGCATGATGGCGCCCACTAAGGCGGCGTGCGTGGTCACGTTCACCGCGTAGTCGGCGTCGTAGCCTTCCTTTTTCATCAAAGGAATCATCACTGAGCCCATGGCCGACACATCGGCCAAAGGCGAACCCGCCACACCGCCAAATATGGTGCAACCCAACACGTTGCTCATACCCAAGCCGCCACGCACATGGCCGATCAGGCTATTGGCAAACTTGACGATGCGATCGGCAATGCCGCCATAGAGCATGAGCTCACCCGCGAACACAAAGAACGGGATGGCCAAAAACGAAAACACTTGCATGCCGCCCACCATCTTTTGAAAGACGACAGGAATCGGCAAACCTGCGGCCACGATGGTGGCCACCGACGACAAGCCAATGGCAAACGCCACGGGCACGCCCAAAATCAAAAGCAGCGTGAAGCTGAGGGTGAGTACGGTCAATTCCATGATTTCAATTCCAAGAGGCTTCGACTTCTTCACCACGCAGCAGCGCCACGATGTGCTCGACAGAGAACAACACAATCAAAGCACCAGCGATGATGACGGGCACATAGTCAATGCCATCGGGCACAGGCAGCATGGGTTTTTTCTCGCTCCATTTGGCGTTGGCCCACAGCCAACCGCCCTGCACCATCAATACGCCAAACAAACCCACCAAAGCGTGGATCAGCAACTCAATGCGGTGCTGCCACACCTCAGGCAACAACACCACCAACGATTCCAAACCAATATGACCCGCATCGCGCACGCCCACGGCGAGCCCAAATGCGGTCACAAACAACACCAACAACAAGGCTAAGTTCTCAGCCCAGGTCGGTGTGTCGTTCAACACATAGCGTCCAATGACTTGCCATTGCACGCACAAGATGACGGCAATCAGCCCCACCACTGCCAGAAACAAGCTGAGCTTGGACACCGCGGCACAAAATTTAGTGAACATGAATGTTTCTTCCAGAAGTGATGAGGTGAACGCGTTTACTTAGTGTCTTGAATCGCCTTGACCAAGCGCTTCATGTCAGGCGTGGTCATGAACTTTTCATACACAGGGGCCATGACAGATTGGAAAGACTTCTTGTCGACTTCCACAATTTGCACGCCTGCGGCTTTGACGTTGGCCAACGACTTGGCTTCTTGTTCGTCCCATGCTTTGCGCTCCACAGCTACCGACTCTTTGGCGGCTTGACGCACCATGGCTTGCTCGTTGGCGGTCAACTTGTCCCACACGGTTTTGGACATCAACAAGATTTCAGGCGCCATCGAGTGTTCGGTTTTGGAATACACCTTCACCGCTTCTGCATGCTTAGCCGTGTCGAACGATGGGATGTTGTTTTCTGCCGCATCGATCAAGCCTGTTTTCAAACCGGTGTACACCTCGCCAAAAGGCATGGGCGTGGCGTTAGCGCCCATGGCACTAACCAAAGCCACCCACAGGTCAGACTGCTGCACGCGAATCTTCATGCCCTTGGTGTCGGCCACGGTTTTGATGGCTTTCTTACTGTAGATCGAGCGGGCACCGCTGTCGTAAAAGGCCAAGCCCACATAGCCTGCGGATTCGCAACTTTTTAAGATTTCGTCACCGATGGCACCATCCAATGAGTGGCGCATGTGGTCCACCGAGCGGAACAAGAAAGGCATGGTGGGCACCATGGTCATGGGGCACACGCCGTTCATGGGGGCGACGTTCACACGCACCATGTCCAACGCACCAATCTTCACTTGGTCGATGGTTTCTTTTTCGGTGCCCAAAGCGCCTTTGTTGAACACCTTGATTTTGTGTTTACCACCGCTGAGTTTTTCCAGCGTTTGGCTCATGTGTTTGACGGCCAACACAGTGGGGTAATCGTCGGAGTTGTGAATGTCGGCCGAACGAAATTCGGTGGCTTGTGCACTCACGGCAAACACAGTGCTCAAGGCCAAGAGGGTTGCTTTCAATTTCATGGTTGTCTCCTAGGGGTTAACGAATCACAGGCGAAAAATTACTGTGGGCCCAAGCGCTTGATCAAAGCGTTGAGTTCTTCCATTTCGGCAGGCTTCAAGTCGGTCAAAGGTGCACGCACGGGGCCTGCATCGTGGCCGACCAACTTGGCACCGGCTTTGACAATGCTCACGGCGTAGCCTTGTGTGCGATTGCGAATCGCCAAATACGGCATGAAGAAGTCTTTGAGCAAACGGTGCTGTGTGGTCATGTCGTCGTTGGCCACCGCGTGGTAGAAGTCCATCGCAGTTTTGGGAATGAAGTTGAACACCGCCGATGAATACACGGGCGTGCCCAGCGCTTTGTAAGCGGCGGCATACACCTCTGCCGTAGGCAAGCCACCGAGATAGGCAAAACGGTCACCCATCTTCATGTAAATAGAACTCATCATTTCGATGTCACCCAAACCGTCTTTGAAGCCGATCAAGTTGGGGCAACGATCGGCCAAGATGGCGAGCGACTCAGGCGTGAGCTTGCACACATTGCGGTTGTAAACAATCACGCCAAACTTCACGCTCTTGCACACGGCTTCGACGTGGGAAATCAAACCTTCCTGGCCTGCTTCGGTCAGGTAGTGTGGCAACAACAAAATGCCGTGTGCGCCAGCGCGTTCAGCTTCTTGCGCGCATTGAATGGCGAAACGTGTGGGGCCGCCTGCGCCCGCAATGATCGGCACTTTGCCTTTACAAGTATCCACAGCAGTCTTGATGATTCCTGGATATTCCTCAGCCGTGAGAGAGAAAAACTCACCCGTGCCACCGGCTGCAAACAAGGCCGATGCGCCGTAAGGTGCGAGCCACTCCAAGCGGTCGATATAACCCTTCTTGTTGAAGTCGCCATTGGCGTCAAAGTCTGTCAAAGGAAATGACAGCAAGCCATGCGACATGATGGATTTGAGTTCTTGTGGTGTCATGAGGGTGTCCTTGTGTTGGAATGGGTGGAATCAGTTGAAGCGTGTTTTCACAAAACCGCCGCCTTGGTAAATCACTGCAGGGTCTGTCAGATCGGGTTCGGGGGTGCGGGTATGTATGGCATCTCGGAAAACATCAGAGCTGTCTTGCGGGCGATAGCCCACATGCTTGGCCAGACGGTTGTCATACCAGCAGGTGCTGTTGTCGGATGTGCCGTAAATGATGGAGTGGCCGAGCACGGGCGTGGTCAAACAGGCGGTAACGAGGCGATGCAAATCGTCATAGCTCATCCAAGTGGCCAGCATGCGGCGGTCTTTGGGCTCGGGGAACGAGGAGCCAATGCGCACACAAGCAGTCTCGATGCCATCGCGATCAAAGTACAAGCGTGCGAGATCTTCGCCAAAGGCTTTACTCAGGCCATACAAGCCATCTGGGCGCGGCGGCGTGAGCGCGTCCACTACTTCGTTTTGTTTGTAATAACCCATGACGTGGTTGGAGCTGGCAAACACCACACGCTTGACGCCGTGCACACGCGCAGCTTCGTACAAGTTGTACAAACCCACGATGTTGGCTTGCAAGATGGGCTCCCACGGCGCCTCAACCGACACGCCCCCCAAGTGCACGATGGCTTGGCAACCCGCCACCATTTGTGAAACCGCTTGCGCGTCGGCCAAATCGGCCTGCACAACTTCTTCACCGGCTTGCGCTGGGTCCATGGCTTCGCGGTCGCTCAAGCGCAGCACTTGGCAATTGGCCTTCAAGCGCGAACGTAGCGCCTTGCCTAGGCCACCGGCAGCGCCCGTCAACAAAATTCTTTGATGCGAAATGTGTGTCATGAGGTTTGAATATTAATCTTGTATGTTGTCATACAACTAGAATTGTGCACGAATTTGGAAATGCGTCAACTCAAAAAATCAAAATTTAGGGAAAGCCCTGATCGGTTTAAACAGCCCCGCCAGCGTGCAGGTGAATGGCGTACAGCGAATGGGTGCTGGCCATGTACAAAGTGTTATGACGATCGCCGCCAAAACAAAGGTTGGCGCAGCGCTCGGGCAAATGGATGTGCCCGATGGCAACGCCCTGTGGGTTGAACACACGAACGCCGTCCAAGCCCTCTGAAGCCACACCCGCGCGGCCATCACTGCCCCACCCGCACCACAGGTTGCCATCCTTGTCTACGGCGATGCCATCTAAAGAGCCCGCGCCTTGTGCATCCACCAACAAACGGCGGCCCGACAACTCGCCGTTTGCGCCCACGTCGTAAGCCCAAATCAAACGGCTTGGTGTGGCGCGACTCTCTACCACATACAACACTTTTTCATCCGGAGAAAACGCCAAACCATTGGGCCCGCGCAAATCGGTCAGCACCTGTTGCAAGGTGCCATCCACCCCCAAGCGATACACCGCATCGGGCTGCTCAGCCTTGGCAGGCGCGCCTTCCCAGTTACCAGAGATACCAAAGGGCGGATCGGTGAACCACACCGTGCCACGGTCAGGTCCCTGCATTTGGCAAACAATGTCGTTGGGTGAATTGAGGGGTTTGCCTTGGTACTGATCGGCCAACACGGTGATGCTGCCGTCGTACTCGGTACGTGTGATCCGACGTGTCAAGTGTTCGCACACGAGCAAGCGCCCTTGTGCATCGCGGGCCATGCCATTGGCGTGGTTACTGTTGTGCCGAAACACGCCCCATTGGGACGAGGCCTCATCCCAACGCATGATGCGGTTACTTGGAATATCAGACACCAGCAGATAGCGCCCATCGCCAAACCACACCGGCCCTTCTGCCCACCACATGCCACTGGCGAGCTGCTCCACGCAGCCGCTGTACAGACGGTATTTTTGGAAACTAGGATCCAAAATTTCGAAGCGAGTGTCGGGTGACCGAGGGCTGGCTTGATACGGGATTATTGGGCCTTGACGCATGACTGCCTCCGCATTTTAGGTTGTCATACATGTTAGCATTGCATCATCTACCCTATTCAGTAACGACTTCTCCGACGAGTTTTGCCGTGAGCGACAAGGTTCAACCTCTCACCAAACATAAAAGCCTCGCCCAAGAGCTGGTCGACGCCTTGGGCGATCGCATCCGCGATGGCCGACTCAAGGTCGGCGACAAACTCCCCTCCGAGGCCGCCATCGAAGCGCAATATGGCGTCAGCCGCACCGTGGTGCGCGAAGCTATCTCGCGCCTGCAAGCTGCGGGCTTGGTGGTGACACGACATGGCATTGGCACCTTCATCGTGGGCCTGAACGACAACCCGACGTTCAAGCTGAGCCAAGAAGATTTCACCACTTTGAAAGACGTGATTGCGGTACTGGAGTTGCGCATTGGCATTGAGGTGGAAGCTGCCTCACTAGCCGCCATGCGCCGCACCGACAAAAATTTGAAAGACATTGAGACTTCGCTCAAAGCTATCCAAGCGGCCATTGAAGCGGGCCAAGATGCCGTGGCTGCCGATTTTCAGTTTCATCTGAACATCGTCAGGGCGTCGCAAAATCCGTATTACGCCGACTTGATGGTGTCACTGGGCACCTCCATCATTCCTCGCGCACGACTTGAAAAAGGCAAATCCAAGCCAGTGGCCGAAGAGCGTGAAGCCTATTTGCGCAAAGTGAATATGGAGCACGAGAGCATCTTGAACGCCATTCGCAACCAAGACCCAGAAGCGGCTCGCGCCGCGATGCGCACGCATTTGACCAACAGCAAAGAGCGACGCCGTCAAATGATGAGCTGAGTAGACTCAGTCCTCAATCTTCCAAGCAGGCAGCCGCCACTCAAAGTACAGCGCCGCCAAGCGCAGCGCTGTGACGGTCGCCGCGCCAATCATCAACACAGCGTTGGGATCGAGCGCCAACCAGTTCAAACCCACCACCACCCAGCCGCCAAAAAACGCACACACCGCATAGGGGTGATGGTCGTGAAACGCAGTGGGGATTTCGTTGCACACAATGTCGCGCAACACGCCGCCAAAGGTGGCGGTGATGACCCCCATCAGCACCGCGATGAGCGCAGGCATTTGCATGTCCAGCGCAATCTGGGTGCCGCTGGCGGCAAACAGCCCCAAGCCCAAGGCGTCGGGCCACTGCATGGTTTTTTCGGTGGGGCGAAAGTGTTTGGCGCGCATCAGCTGCATGGCAATCACGCACAGCGCCAGCACGCACCACAAGTACCACGACTGTTCAATCCAAAACAAAGGCCGACGGTCCAGCAGCACATCGCGCAACGTGCCGCCGCCAAACGCGGCCACACAGGCCACGGCGCACACGCCTACAGCATCGAGCTTTTTGCGCGCGGCCTCGACCACGCCCGAAAGCGCAAAGGCAATCGTGCCCGCGAGTTCAAGGCTGGTTTGCACCCCACTGAGGGTGTCGGTCACGGTAACGTTCATGGACGTATTGTCAGCGCTGCACGATGCGGCCCCAGCTTAGCCGCCTATAGGCGCGAGCGTCGCGCCTTCAATGCGGTGGCGCGTCATGGCATCAGCCACCACGCCTGCGGCCTTCATGTCTTCCACAAACTGCGTGAGGTAGGCCTGCGCTTCGGGGCCACGGTTTTTGGGCACGCCCATGGCTTGCGAGATGACCATGAAGTGCCCCGGCAACATGCGCAAGTTGGGGTGTTTGGGCAGCTCAGCTTCGAGTTGCGGCTTCACACCCGCTGCCACATCGTGGCCGTGTTCTAAAAAGAAGCTCACCACCTCGGGTGAGGTGGGGCTACGCACCAGCTCGGCGGCTTTGAGCTCGCGGCTCAAGTACAGGTCGTACGCGCTGCCCTTGCCCACCACCACGGTGTGGCCCGCACGGTCGACCTCGTCGTTGCTGTGCAGCGGCGAATCTTGCTTGACCATGTACGCGCCATGAATCAACACATAGGGCGTGGTGAAGGCAATGGTTTCGCCACGTGTGGGGTCGATGGCAAAAAAGCCCATATCGGCCACGTCTTGGGCCAAGGCCTCGACCGATTTGCTGGCAGCTTCAAACACCACCAGCTTCAAAGGCACGCCCAAGCGCTGGGCCAATTGCGTGGCAAGGTCGATGGACACGCCCTCGGGCTCGCCGCTGTCGGGGTGTCGTCGCGCCAAGATGGGGTTGCCCACGTTGATGGCCACGCGCAACGCGCCCGTGGGTGCAAAGAGTTTGGAAAAGTCAGTCATAAGGGCGAATTGGCCCACACCAAGTTGACGCCTGACTTGCTGCGAAAATAGCGAGCATGACGTACAGCGTGAAAGAAATGTTCTACACCTTGCAAGGCGAAGGCCGGCATGCA
The DNA here is from genome assembly GCF_027925025.1 of Limnohabitans sp. MORI2. Lineage (NCBI taxonomy): Bacteria > Pseudomonadati > Pseudomonadota > Betaproteobacteria > Burkholderiales > Comamonadaceae > Limnohabitans > Limnohabitans sp. MORI2. The sequence goes on along the minus strand of NZ_AP027058.1, from coordinate 829,817 downwards.
GGCCGCCCCGCCGTGTTTTGCCGTTTTGCCGGCTGCAATTTGTGGAGCGGCCGCGAAGAGGACCGCAGCTCGGCCATTTGCCAGTTCTGCGACACCGACTTTGTGGGCACCGACGGCACGCATGGTGGCAAGTTCGACTCTGCCCAGGCCTTGGCTGCTGCCATTGCCAGCTTTTGGCCCAGCACAGACACAGCGCACCGCTTTGTGGTGCTCACCGGTGGCGAACCATTGCTGCAAGTGGACGAGGCCTTGGTGCAAGCCCTGCACGCGCAGGGGTTTGAAGTTGCGGTGGAAAGCAACGGCACCGTGCAACCTCCCGCCGGCATTGACTGGTTATGCATCAGCCCCAAAGCGGGTAGCCAAATCGTGGTGCAACAAGGCCAAGAGTTGAAGCTGGTCTACCCCCAAGCGGGTCAAGAACCCTCGCAGTTTGAGGCCTTAGCGTTTGACCACTTTTACTTGCAGCCCCTGGACAACGCCCAAGCCGCCGCCAACACCGCCGCCGCCGTGGCCTACTGCCAAACACACCCCCGCTGGAAGCTCAGCGTGCAAACCCATAAATGGATTGGTATCCGATGAAATTTGAACTCAGCCAGCGCTTTTACTTTGAAGCGGCTCACACCCTGCACCGCACCATCGACGCCGAAGGCAGCCTGCGCATCCACGGCCACACCTACCATGCCGAAGTCACCATCGCCGGCCAGCCCGACCCTGCCAGCGGCATGATGATGGACTTGGCCTACCTGCGCAAAGAAGTTGAAAAAGTGCGCGAGAAGCTCGACCACCATTTCTTGGACGAAGTCAAAGGCCTCGGACCTGCCACGCTTGAAAACCTGTGCGTGTTCATCTACAACGAACTCAAAACCTCGTTGCCCCACATTGACCGCATCAGCATCGAGCGCCCCGCCAGCGGCGACACCTGTTGCCTGCGCCCTAACGCTTAAAACCACCAGGAGCCGCCCATGGCCATTCAAGCTGTTGTGTTCGATGCCTATGGCACCTTGTTTGATGTGTACAGCATTGGTGCACTGGCCGAACAGCTCTACCCCGGCCAAGGTGCGGCGATCTCGGTGATGTGGCGCGACAAGCAAATTGACTACACCCGCCTCATCAGCCTGTCTGACCCGCACACGCTCGAGGGCAGCCAGTATTACCTGAGCTTTTGGGACATCACCCGCCGTGCGCTCGAGTACACGCTTGAACGCTTAAAGCTCGACGCCCAGCCCGCGCACATCGACGCACTCATGGGCCAGTACGCCAAGCTCACTGCCTTTCCTGAAAACTTGGGCGTGCTGCAAGCCTTGAAGCGCCAAGGCATCACCACCGCCATCTTGTCTAACGGCAACCGCGAAATGCTGCAAACCGCCGTGCAAAGCGCGGGCATGACCGAGTGCTTAGACCACGTGATTTCGGTCGACACCATTCGCCGCTTCAAAACCAGCCCCGAGAGCTATGGCCTGGTGCAGCACACCATCCCCGTGAGCGACCGCACCAACGTGCTGTTTGTGTCGAGCAATGGCTGGGACGCGCTGGGCGCCACTTGGTATGGCTTTACCACCCTGTGGGTGAACCGCCAGCACCTGCCCTTTGAAACCATCGGCCCCCGCCCCACCCACATGGGCCACGACCTTTCTAAAGTGCTGGACATCGTCAAAGGCTAAAGCATGGACGGTGTGCGCATCGACAAATGGCTGTGGGCCGCGCGGTTTTACAAAACACGCAGTTTGGCCTGCGATGAGGTCACCAAACACCGCGTGCAAATCAACGGCCAAGATGTCAAGCCTGCGCGTGAGGTGCGTGTGGGCGACACCCTCACGGTGCGCCAAGGCCCGGTGACCAAAACCATTGTGGTCAAAGGCCTGAGCAGCATGCGAGGCCCTGCGCCCGTGGCCCAACAACTCTACGAAGAAACACCCGAGAGCGTGGCCTTACGGGCCAAACAGGCCGAACTCAACCGGCTCGCATTTGAGCCAGCACACAGCATTGAACATGGCCGTCCCACCAAGCGTGATCGACGAAAAATAGAGCACGCATGGAACGACCGTTGGAGTGCCAGCGCTGACGATTGAATACATAAAAAAGGGCCGCATCTGCGGCCCTTTTGATTTCAGCGCAAGTGAATCACTTGCCGTCTTGATGCTTGGCGATGAGCGACTTAGCGCCATCGAGCATTTGTTTGCCGTTATGGCCTTTGCTGTTCATGTCAGAGACCCATGAGTCAAACAAAGGTTGAGACAACTTTTTCCAGTTTTCCAATTCCGCTTTAGGAATCACATTCACTGCAGCTTTGTTGATGAGTTTTTTACCTTCACCGTCAGCTTGCAAGAACGCCTTGCCAGCCATGCCAGAGAGCGCTTGGCCGCTGTTGCGGTCAATCACTTTTTTCAACTCAGGAGAGAGCGAGTCGTACTTGGCTTGGTTCATCGCGAAGATGAACACAGACGTGTAGAACGCTGGTTCAGCTGGGTCGGTCTCCGAGTGGTACTTGACCAACTCTTGAATCTTCACCGCAGGCACCACCTCGTAAGGCACCACAGCGCCGTCGATCACACCCTTAGACAAAGCGTCACCCACTTGCGGCACTGGCATGCTCACAGGGGTGGCGCCCAACATGGCGATGAACTTGTTGGTGGCACGTGTCGGTGCGCGCAACTTCACGCCCTTCAAATCGGCCGCTGTGCGGATGGGTTTGTTGACCATGTGGAACACACCGTCGCCGTGCACGTGGAAAGCCAAAGCTTTCACGTCTTTGAATTCAGGCTTGGCGTATTGCTCGACGTAGTCCCACACCGCCTTGCTGGTGGCTTCTGGGCTTTGCATCATGAAAGGCATTTCAAAGACTTCCACCGATGGGAAACGACCCGCTGTGTAACCGGGCAATGTCCAGACCACATCAGCCACGCCGTCACGTGCTTGTTCAAACAACTGGGGGGGCGAACCACCCAATTGCATGGATGGATAAATCTGGCACTTCATCTTGTTGTTCGACTCTTTGGCGATGCGATCACACCAAGGTTGAATGAACAAGGTTTGTGCAAAAGAAGATGCGGGCAAGAAGTGGTGCACTTTGAGCGTCACTTCTTGGGCCATGGCCGCTGGGCTCATCGCTGCAACCAAGGCTGCAGCAGTGGCGACTTTGAGAAAACGAGTTTTCATGTGTATCTCCAGTTATAAAAATTGTTATGTCAATGCGTGGACAAGCCACAACGAAATGACGGGGAAAGCAATCAACAACGACAAGCGAATGCCGTCTGTGATGAGGAACGGTACCACGCCCTTGTAGGTCTCCACCATGGGCACATCTTTGGCCAAGCCATTCATGATGTACACGTTCAAACCCACAGGCGGGAAGATCATGCCAATCTCACACACCGTGAGGATCAGGATACCAAACCACAGGGATTTGTCAGAAGGGTTTAACCCGAAGAAGTCCATGCCCAAGATCACAGGAAACAAGGTGGGAACAGTCAGCAAAATCATGGACATCTCATCCATCACACAGCCGAGGATGATGTAAAAAATCATGATGCCAGCCATCACCACCAGGGGTGAAATCTGCAAATGACCCACCATGTCAGCCAACTGCGCGGGCAACTGGGACAAAGCCAAAGAGGCGTTGATCATGTCCGCGCCAATGAAGATCAAAAAGATCATGCCGCTAGTCTGTGCGGTGGTGCGGATAGACGCGACCAACTTGTCAAACGTCATTTCACGACGCAGCAAGGTGATGGCAAAGGTCAACACGTTACCAATGGCTGCACCTTCGGTGGCCGTGAATACACCACCATAAATACCGCCAAACACCACCAAGAAGATGGCAGCAATGGGCCACACGTTCATGGCGCTGCTCATGACTTCGCTGGCAGAAGCCGCTTGGGCTTGAGGCGCTTGGTCGGGGTGAATGCGCACGATCACCGCAATGGCGATCAGATAGCCGATGGCCGCCAACAGCGCAGGCACATAAGCCGCCAAGAACATCTTGGTGATGTTTTGCTCAGTCAAGATGGCATAGACCATCAACGTGACAGATGGGGGTAACAGCACACCCATCGTGCCGCCCGTGGCCAAAGCCGCAGTGGCCAATCGACCGGAGTAGTTGATGCGACGCATTTCGGGGTAAGCCACCTGCGCAATCGTGGCCGTGGTGGCCACGGTCGAACCAGAGATGGAACCAAACGCGGCACAGGCCAACACGCCCGCCATCGCCATGCCGCCCTTGAAGCGACCGAGCAAGGCATTGGCAAAGTCAAACAGCGCTTTGGACAAACCGCCGTGCACGGCAAACGCGCCCATCAACATGAACAGGGGAATGACAGACAAGTCGTAAATCGACACGCGGCTGTACACCGCGCCCTTGAGGTGCGACAACAAAGGCAACCAACCAGCCAAAGCCATGTACCCCACGGCGCCTGGCACAAACATAGAAATCGCGATGGGCACGCGAACAGCCATCAGCACCAACATGGCGCCGAACATGGACAAGCCAATACTCATCGTGCTCATACGTTTTCCTTCTTCATCAAACCGAAGTGTTCTAGGGTTTGAACCAATCCAATGGCCGTGCACAACACCAAGCCAGGCACCATCAACATGTAGGGAATCCACAGTGGCAAAGCCATCAGCATGGAGGTTTCCTGGTTGGCCTTGATGTCAATGCCCCCCACTGCCACACGCCATGCCACCAAACCCATCACCAAGGTGTAGAGCAAGGTGCCAAATCCGTCTAATTTGGTTTGAGTCTCTTGCGATGCATTGGTGGTGAAAAAATCCACAATGATGTTGGCGTTGCGAAATTGTGTGTAAGGCAAAAATGACGCCACCACCACCGCACAACCCAACTGCACCAACTCCACATCGCCCAAGATGGGATGTGAGAAAAATGCTCGCCCAATCACGCTCACCACCGTGACCGAGGCAATAGCCACCAACACCAAACCACCGATGGTGGCACTGGCATCGCACAAAAGCTCGAGCACACGGTCAACGCCAGAGCTTGGCGCTTTGCTTTCACTCATAAGTTCTCCTCAACTGTCTTTTATATTTCAGCCCCTATTTTGGCTAGGGTCTGCCATTTCTTGCATGAATTTACGTTCTATCAGGTATTTAAATTTTGCATATCTTATTGGTGGCTATGCAAAATAAAAGCAATTAGATCAACCACGGTAACTCGGATCGATGCGATCCACGATGCGTTGCAAAGCGTCAAAAGCATCCTGCCCGCCACCAAATTTTGGGTCGAAGTTCAACGAGTCGCGCACACATTTTTCAAGCACAGGCACGGGAATAGCTAAGGTCTCGCCCATCGATTGCGAGGCCAGCTGCACTTCGCACGCACGGTTGACCAACCACATCAATGAAAACGCATTGGCCAAGTTAAAACCAATGGTCACGGGGCCATGGCTGCGCAGCAAAAGCACGGGCATGCCTTTCGAGCTATCGAGGATGCGCATCCCCTCGTCCAGATGCACGGTGATGCCCTCAAAGTCGTGATACGCGATCTTGCCGTACAGCTGCGCCGCATAAAAGTTGGTGAACGACAAGCCATCCTTCAAACAACACACCGCCTGCGTGGCCGTGGTGTGAACATGCATCACGCAATGTGCGTCGGGCATGCGCTCATGAATGGCGCCATGAAAAGTAAAACCTGCGGGATTGATGGGCCAATCGGAATGGCCAATGATGTTGCCGCGCACATCGACCTTCACCAAGTTAGACGCGCACACCTCGGAATAGTGCAACCCAAACGGATTGATGAGAAAGTGACCTTCCTCACCCGGCACGCGCAAAGAGATGTGGTTGTAAATCAACTCGGTCCAGCCCAAGTGATCGGCAATGCGGTAGGCCGCAGCCAGCTGCACACGTGCGGCCCACTCGGCTTCGCTGAAGCGCTCGGGGCGTGGGTAGGTTTGTTCAAACTTGCTCATGTTTTGTCTCAATGTGTGCCGATACCACCCAAGCAGATGTACTTGGTGTCCATGTAGTCCTCAATGCCTTGGTGCGAGCCTTCGCGTCCCATGCCCGACTGTTTGACGCCACCAAAAGGAGCCACAGCCGTGGAGATGATGCCGGTGTTCACCCCCACCATACCGGCCTGAATCGCCTCGGCCACGCGCCACACGCGGGCCATGTCTTTGGCATAGAAGTAAGCGGCCAAACCAAATTCGGTGTTGTTGGCCAAAGCAATCGCCTCGGCTTCGGTGTTGAACTTAAACAGCGGCGCCACAGGGCCAAACACTTCTTCGCGGGCAATGCGCATCTGCGTCGTCACATCACCCAAGATGGTGGGCTCGTAAAACGTGCCGCCCAAAGCGTGGCGCTTGCCACCACTCAGCACGCGTGCGCCGTGCTTGACGGCGTCACCTACCAAGTCTTCCACTTTGGCCAAGGCGTCCTCATCAATCAACGGGCCTTGTGCGGCGCCCTCTTCTAAACCATGGCTCACTTTCAAGGCTTGCACAGCGGCGGCTAGCTTGGTGGCAAAAGCGTCGTACACACCGGCTTGCACCAACAGTCGATTGGCGCACACACAGGTTTGTCCCGTGTTTCGGTATTTCGAAGCGAGTGCGCCTTGCACTGCTTCGTCCAAATCGGCATCGTCAAACACGATGAACGGCGCGTTGCCGCCCAGCTCCAACGACATCTTTTTGAGCGTGGGCGCACATTGCGTGGCCAGCAGGCGCCCCACTTCGGTCGAGCCTGTGAAGGTGAGTTTGCGCACCACAGGGCTGGCGGTGAGCACACCACCAATGGCACGCGCGTCACCCGTGATGACGCTGAATACGCCAGCAGGAATGCCCGCACGTTGCCCCAACTCGGCCATGGCCAAAGCCGAGAGCGGCGTTTGCTCTGCCGGTTTGACAATGATGGTGCAACCTGCCGCCAACGCAGGGGCGACCTTGCGCGTGATCATGGCCGAGGGAAAGTTCCACGGCGTGATGGCCGCACACACACCCACAGGCTCGCGTGTGACCAAAATGCGTTTGTCTTGCCAAGGCGACGGCACCATCTCGCCATAGACGCGACGTGCTTCTTCGGCAAACCACTCGATGTACGACGCGGCATAGGCAATCTCTCCCTTGGCTTCAGCCAACGGCTTGCCTTGCTCGTGGGTCATGATGAGCGCCAAGTCGTCTTGGTGCACGAGCATCAACTCATACCAACGGTGCAAGATGCGCGCACGGTCTTCGGCAGTGCGGGCTTTCCATTCCACTTGCGCTTGGGCCGCGCCATCAATCGCTTGTTGTGTCAGTTCTTTGCCTGCATTCGGCACGGACGCGATGTGCGCGCCATTGGCGGGATTGAGCACAGCAAGCGTGCTGGCATCGCCTGCATCGACCCACGCGCCGTTGATGTAGCACTGAGACTTGAGCAGTTGAGCGTCTTTGAGTTGGAGCGTTTGCATGAAAGGTGGCTTCAATAAACTTTGGGCGACGCATCGGCCACGGCAGTGCGTGGGCCTTTAAAGGCTGCTGCCAGCTCGGTGGCAGTACGCACCAGCAGCGTGGTGTCCACACCCACCGCCACAAACTGCGCACCGGCTTCGAGGTACATCTGCGCCATCTTTTGATCGGCCATCAAAATGCCAGCAGCCTTGCCTGCGGCTCGCACGGTGGCAATCCCTTCCAAAATAGTTTTCACCACCTCAGGGTGCGCGGGTTGACCGCGATAGCCCATCGAGGCAGACAAGTCGGCAGGACCAAAAAACACACCATCCACGCCTTCGACCGAGGCAATGGCCTTGAGGTTTTGCACGGCCAACGTGGTTTCGGCTTGCACCAGCAAACACATTTGGTCATCGGCTTGTTTCAAATAATCCGTCACTTGGTTCCACCGCGAGGCACGCGCCAACGCCGCGCCCACACCGCGAATACCGTGGGGTGGATAACGCATGGCTTTGACCATCAATGCCGCTTGCTCGGGCGTGTCAATCATGGGCACGAGCAAGGTTTGTGCACCCACATCCAAATACTGCTTGACGAGGGCCACATCGCCTTGCACAGGGCGCACGATGGGATGCACAGGGTACGGCGCCACGGCACGCAGTTGATCGAGCACGGTACGCACATCGTTCGGTGCGTGTTCGCCGTCGAGCAGCAACCAGTCAAAGCCGCAGCCGGCCAGAGCTTCGGCCACATTGGCATCAGCCAAGCCAACCCACAAACCGATTTGACTCTGCCCTGCTTTGAGTGCATCGCGGAATTTATTTTGAGTGATTTGCATGGTGCGTCGCCTTACACAAAACGGAATTGCAGTTGGCCCAAATCGCCGTAATCGGCATCAAACACATCGCCGGCTTTGGCTGGCACAGGCTTGGTGAAAGATCCAGCCAACACGATTTCGCCGGCTTTCAAATACTCGTCCCACGGGGCGAGCTTATTGGCCAACCACGCAATGCCCACCGCTGGATGGCCTTGCACGCCAGCGGCCAAGCCGGTTTCTTCGACCACGCTGTTCAAACGCAAAATCGCGCCGCACCACGGCAAATTGGTGGTGTGTGGGTCCACGCGCTTGGCACCGAGCACGATGCCTGCGTTGGCGGCGTTGTCGCTGATGGTGTCAAACACTTTGCGCATCACTTTGGTGTGACGGTCAAACTGCTCAATGCGTGAGTCGATGATTTCAATCGCAGGTGTCACGTACTCGGTGGCGTCCAACACTTGTTCGACAGTGACGTTGGGGCCGCGCAAATCTTTCTTCAAGATGAACGCCAACTCAACTTCCACGCGTGGCGCGATGAAGTTATGCACGGGAATGTCCAACACCTGACCTGGGGTGCACTCGTAACGCATGTAGTCAAGCAAGGTGCCGTAGTCGGGTTCGTCAATCTGGCTGGCTTGCTGCATGGCTCGGCTGGTCAACCCAATTTTGTGACCAATCACTTGATGACCTTCTGCGTATTGCAGCTGCATCCACGCACGGTTGATGCGATAGCCGTCCTCGATGGTCATACCTGGAAAGCGCTTGGAGAAGTGCTCAATTTGCACGCGTGATTTTTCGGACTGGTGCAGCTCTTGCGCCAACGCTTGGATTTGCTCTTCGGTGAATACAGACATGACTCAGTTTTTCTGAAACAAGGGATGGATATTGCTGTGCTTGGCATCAAACACTTCGGGGCCGACATCAATTTGCAAAGTGATGCCAATGTGGCGCTTGGCCATGACGGGCGCAAAAAATGTTTTCGCAACTTCAAGCAAGGTTTGCCCTGCACGCTGTTGCGTGGCTTCGGTGCGACCTTTGCCCATGCGTAGGTTGAGGTACACAAAGGCATAGTCACCCGAGCCGCCGTGTGGATTGGCGTCAAACTGCGCAGCGGCTTGACCTGCTGCGCCGCCATCGGCCACCGCGTAGTGCGGCGCTGGATAAGCCAACACACGCGTGCCGCCGGTGGGGAACACTTGTTTGTCCGCTTCGTCTTTGACGGTCAACATAGCGTCGGCCATTTGGCGACACAAGGCGGTCATGTTTACTTCAGCATCGAGCTGGCCGGTGTAAAGAATCACAAGATGGGGCATGTCGTTCTCTCAAACCTCACAAACGTGAACTGATGGCGGTGTAGCCATCCGCGCTACTGGCCACGGCTTTGGGCACGTGGCTGCCGTCTTGGGGCGTGACATCAAAAATTGCGTTGAGCTGGCCTGTGCCACTTGCGCCGAAGTAAGGCGTGACCACATCCACACCGCCGTCATACCCTGTCCAACCGAGTGCGCCCATCAACATGGCGGTGTCGTGCATGAAGCCTTCGCCATGTCCTTTGCTGGCGTACTCGGGCAGCATCTCGCAAAAGGCTTTCCACTCGCGGTTGTCCCACATCTGCAGCACTTGCTTGTCGAGCTGTTCAAGGAACGGGCTCCAAATTTTGTGCGCGAACTCTGGCGCCAAACCATTTTGCGCAAAGCGATGGCTGAGTGAACCACTGGCTAAAAACGCCACCTTGCCGTTGTAGTGTTTCTCCACCGCTTCACGGAAGGCCCAGCCCAAACGCGCACTGTCGTTCAGGTAATGCACCATGCATAACGCCGACACCGACACCACTTTGAAGTGTTGGTCGTCGTTCATATAACGCAGCGGCACCAAGGTGCCGTACTCGGGGTCGAGCGTGGTGTTGTCGTGCGCCAGCGTTTCTACGCCATGTTCGTTAGCGACCTTGGCCAGCAAGTGGCCGAGCTCTGGGTTGCCTGGCGACTCGAAACTCATGTGGTTGATGAAGTGCGGCAGCTCGTTGCTGGTGTAGTTGCCTTTGAAGTGCGGCGCGCAGTTGATGTGGTAATTCGCATTGACCAACCAGTGCGTGTCAAACACCACCAAGGTGTCCACGCCCATGGCGCGACAGCGACGGCTGATTTCTTTGTGGCCATCGATGGCACTTTGGCGTGTGCCAAAGCGCGGACCTGGAATTTCGCTCAGGTACATGCTGGGCACGTGGGTAATTTTGGCGGCTAATGCGAGTTGGCCCATGGTCAGACTCCCCAATGTGGAATGTGGTGGCTGCCCATCGACACCGCCACGTTTTTGGGTTCGCAAAACACTTCGTAGCTCCAGGTGCCGCCTTCGCGTCCTGTGCCACTGGCTTTGGTGCCACCAAAGGGCTGACGCAAGTCGCGCACGTTTTGGCTGTTCACAAAACACATGCCTGCTTCAATGGCAGCGGCCACACGATGAGCTTTGCCAATGTTCTCGGTCCACACATAGCTGGACAAACCGTATTCAATGTCATTGGCTTGACGGATGGCATCGGCCTCGTCGGTGAACGGAATCAAACACGCCACAGGACCGAAGATTTCTTCTTGCGCGATGCGCATGCGGTTGTCCACATCGGCAAACACGGTGGGACGAACGAAGTTGCCTTTTTGCAGATGGGCGGGCAATTCGGGCGCATCCAAACCGCCGCACAAAATAGACGCGCCCTCTTTCGCACCCAATTCGATGTAGCTGCGCACCTTGGCCAAATGACCTTGGCTGATCATGGGGCCGATGATGGTTTTGTCGTCCAAGGGGTCGCCCACCACGATGCGTTTGGCACGCTCGGCAAACTTGGCGGCGAAGTCGGCATAAATGCTCTTTTGCACCAAGATGCGGCTGCCAGCGGTGCAGCGCTCGCCGTTGTTGCTGAAGATCATGAAGATGGCAGCGTCCAATGCGCGGTCCAAATCTGCGTCTTCAAAAATCACAAACGGTGATTTGCCACCCAATTCCATGCTGAACTTTTTCAAGCCCGCCGCTTGCACGATGCGGTTGCCCGTGACCGTGGAGCCTGTGAACGAGATGGCGCGCACATCGCGGTGTGAGCACAGTGGTTCGCCTGCATCTTTGCCGTAGCCGTGCACCAGGTTCAACACACCGGCTGGCACACCTGCTTCCAATGCCAACTCGCCCAAACGTGAGGCCGTCAAGGGCGACAACTCACTCATCTTCAACACAGCCGTGTTGCCAAACGCCAAGCACGGCGCAACTTTCCAAGTTGCCGTCATGAACGGCACGTTCCATGGCGAAATCAAAGCGCACACACCCACAGGGTGGAACAAGGTGTAGTTCAGGTGTGTGGGTGTGGGATAGGTGTGCCCATCCACACGCGTACACATTTCGGCGAAGTAGTAAAAGTTATCGGCCGCACGCGGCACCAACTGCTTGCCCGTTTGGCTGATGGACTGGCCCGTGTCTTTGGTTTCGGTTTGCGCCAACTCTGGCACATGCTTGGCAATCAGGTCGCCTAAGTTGCGCATGATCTTGGCGCGCTCCACCGCAGGGCGGCCTGCCCATGCAGGGAATGCATCTTTCGCAGCTTGCACGGCGGCGTTAACTTCATTCGCGGTGCCACTGGCCACTTCGGCCAACACCTCTTGAGTAGCGGGGTTGACAGTTTCAAAGTACTGATTGCCGCTGACGGCTTTGCCGTTGATCAAGTGTTCGATACGCATCTCAAGCTCTCCTGCATCCAAAAAATTTAGCGGCTAAACGTGGCATCGGCCACGATGGTGTTGACCAAGCGACCAATGCCGTCAATCTCGGTGACAACTTCATCACCTACATTCACATTGACCACGCCATCTGGTGTGCCCGTCAAGATCACATCGCCAGGGTTGAGCGTCATGAAGCCGCTCAAGTATTCAATCAAGGTCGGAATATCCGAAATCAAATCTGCGGTGTTGCCTTGCTGCGTGACCACCCCGTTGACCAAGGTGCGCAGCGACAAGGCGTGCGGGTCAGCCACATCGGCGGCATCGACCAGCCAAGGTCCGATCACGGTGCCACCATCGCGGTTTTTCACACGCAAGTTGGGGCGGTAGTAGTTTTCCAAGTAGTCGCGAATGGCGTAGTCATTGGCCACGGTGTAGCCCGCCACGTATTGCATCGCATCTGCCTGTTTGACGTTCTTGGCCGTTTTGCCAATGACGACGGCCAGCTCGCACTCGTAGTGCATGAAAGCCACGCCCTCGGGGCGACGCGTTTGCGCGCGGTGGCCAATCAAAGAGCTGCGGCCTTTGAGAAACGCCAAGGGTTCATCTTTGGCGGTCATGGTCAACTCTTTGGAAAGTTCTTTCACATGGTCGGCATAGTTGAGCCCCAAGGCAATGATGGTGCCCACCTCAAATGGCGGCAACCACACCACCGCTTCTTCAGCCACCACGCGGCCATCAGCCAGCTTCACGCCTGCGGGGTGCTCGTAGGCGTCGTGAACGGCGCCACCGTATGCGACTTTTGCGCGCTTCATACCAATGCCTCCGCCACCAAGGTGTTTTCAATCTGCCCCACGCCAGCAATGCTGACGGTCACGCGTTGCCCTGCATGGGCCAATGGTGCGTTGGCCGACACACCAATGCTCAAAATGTCGCCCGGATGCAAGGTCATGAACTCGGTGACATCGGCCAACAATTGCGCCACAGAGCGCACACGACCACCAGTGTCTGTTTGCTGCACTACCTTGCCGTCAATGGACACGGTCATGGCCAATGCGTCAGGATTGGCCACAGCCTCGCGCGGGACAAAAGCACCCATGGGGCAAGAGCCATCGCGGCACTTGAAGCGCATGGAGGGGCGATAAAACGAGTCGTGCGGCACGCTGATGTCGTTCATCACCACATAGCCCGCCACATGACTCAGAGCCTCGACCTCGCTCACCTTGCAGGCCACGCTGCCAATGACCAAACCCAAGGTAGCCCCCATTTGCAACGCAGTCGCATCTGATGGCACCACCACCGTGTCGCCACTGTGCGCCCATGTGTTGCGTGGTTTGATATACAAAATGGGCGCCTGAGGCGCAGCCTTGTAGGGCGCGGCGTTGACTTGGCCACCCAAAGCCGCCAACGCTTCGCGGTGGTTCAACAAGGCGCCGTACACCGTGCCGCCGCTGGGCATTTGAAAATGATTCGACATGGTTGAAAATTTCGCTAACATATTCGTAATTAGAACACTCACTTGTTAGTAAGTCAATCCACCTGAATCAAACTTTCATGGGTGTTATCCCTAGCCTGAAATTCAGTACAGTTGATCGCTCTATCCGGAATTAAACCGATGAAAAGCCCGCTTAGGCATAAGAACTTGCCCCACCTCCTGTTGCAGTCAAGGGAAGCCTTGATGAGTCGTTTTCGCCCAGTGCTCAACCAGCATGGCGTGACCGAGCAACAGTGGCGCATCTTGCGCGTGTTGCTGGATGAAGATGGTTTGGAGCCTCGCCAACTCTGTGAACGTTGCCTCATTTCCAGCCCAAGCATTGCGGGCGTGCTCATGCGCATGGAAGAAGCGGGTTGGATTCAGCGCGAACGCATGGAGCATGACCAGCGTCGCGTCAAAGTGACCGTCACAGCGGCCACCAAAAAGCTAGGCAAAAGCATGGCTCCCATCATTGAACGTGAATACCTCGAGCTCGAAAAACAAGTGGGCGTCAAACAATTGCAGCAGGTGTACGACACCTTGGACACCCTGCTACATAACCTCGACCGCCCGAGCGACGCGTGATCACCCGCTGCCGCTAGCCCATCGCAGCAGCAATGCGATTCGCGGCTGAGGTGAGCACCTTGGCCACCTGAGCCACCTTCACATCGTGCGGCAAATAAAGCACCGCAATGGCGGCAGGCTGACCACTGCGCAGATGCAACGGCACTGCAATCGATGCAATGCCTTGAATCACCTCGTTTTCACTCACTTCAAACGCTTGAGGCGGAAACTTTTTGGGCTTCAACATCGACTGAATCACCTTACCCGGCGCCCCCTGCCCGATGGCGTGTCGACTGCCCGGCTTTTTACCCAAAGTGGTCTCCAAGTTTTTGGGTTCAGCACTGCTCAAGGTCACAGCAAATTCACCGTCGTAGGTGACGATGAACGCGGTCATCTCCAACTGCTCTGCGATGGCTGCCAATTCAGGCTCTGCGATTGACAACAGATCTTTGGCAACCCCTCGCGCAAGAACAGCCAGCTTTGTACCCATGATGAGACCGCCCTGTGCATCGCGGGCGACAAAACCACTTTGCTCCAGCGTTTTCACCAAGCGATACCCCATCGAACGGTGAATGTCCAACTGCTGCGACAACGCAGCCACGCTGATAGGAGGTTCAGTAACGCCAATGATTTCAAGCGCCCTCAAGCCACGAGCCAAGGTTTGCGAGCCCCCCTCCACTTTGAGCGTGGGCGTGGGTTTAACTGTGCGCTTGCTTTTCATCGTAGACCTCGTTAGACTATCTCTATATTTGACATTATGTCTCATTTATAGAGACAGACAAAATCAGACTCAAGGAGACAACTCATGCAATTTCATCATCGCGGCTACGTTTCAGAAAACCCTCGCATTCAGCCCGCAGCTGGCCACGGCCTTAATCGCCCCACTGAAATTCCCGATGAGATGGATGTGCTCATCGTCGGTACAGGACCTGCCGCAGTCACTGTGGCAGCACAGCTCGCGCACTTTCCGAGCATCAGCGTGCGCGCCATTGAAAAGCGCGAAGGCCGTCTCACACAAGGCCAAGCCGATGGCATTCAGGCCCGCTCGGTAGAAACCTTTCAAGCCTTTGGGTTTGCCAACGCCATCGTGGACGAGGCTTACCGCAACGTCGAAATGTGTTTTTGGAAACCAGACGAAAAACACCCCGAGAACATTGTGCGCGTCTCGCGCGTGCCCGATGATGCCAATGGCATGAGCGAATTCCCACACATCTACGTGAACCAATCGCGCGTGTTGGATTACTTTTTAGAGCATGCATATCAGGCTCCCGCCAGATTCGCCCCCGATTACGGCATTGAGTTTCTTGACTTGGAAATTGACGAGAGCCATGCCTACCCCGTCGCAGCCCGCATTCACTACGTGGCAGGCCCACGCAAGGGCGAAACACGCACTGTGCGTGCGAAATATTTGGTGGGTGGCGATGGCGCACGCAGCAACGTACGTGCTGCGCTCGGCCACAAGCTAGAAGGCGATGCATCTTTGCACGCCTGGGGTGTGATGGATGTGTTGTGCAACACCGACTTCCCAGACTTTCAAGTCAAGTGCTCCATTCAATCGCACAGCGCTGGCAACATCTTGCTCATCCCACGCGAGGGGGGCTACCTCTCGCGCTTGTATGTCGACCTTGGCAACATCGACGAAAACGATGCAGGTGAAATCCGCAAAACCAGCCTAGAAGAAATCATTCGCCGTGCCAACGCCATCTTGCATCCTTACAGCCTCGATGTGAAAAGCATCGCGTGGTGGTCAGTCTACGAAGTGGCGCACCGCGTGACCACAGGTTTTGACAACGTACCTGCACATCGCGTGGGCCAACAGCACCCCCGTGCGTTCATCATGGGCGACGCCTGCCACACCCACTCCGCCAAAGCAGGCCAAGGCATGAACGTGTCGATTCAAGACGGCTGGAACCTCTCTTGGAAACTCGCAGCCGTGCTCGAGGGACGCGCACCCGCCAGCCTGCTTGACACCTATTCGTCCGAGCGTCGCGTGATTGCGCAAGACCTCATCAACTTCGACAAAGAGTGGTCCACCCTCATGGCACGCCCCGTGGACGAATGGGATGACCCACAAGACTTGGCACGTTGGTACGAAAAAACCATCGAGTTCCCCATGGGCTTTATGACGCAGTACCCCAAAAACCAAATCGTGGCAGGCGCTGAGCACCAACAGTTGGCGGCAGGCTTTCCGATTGGCAAGCGCATTAAGTCGACCGAAGTGATTCGCCGTGCGGATAACCGCTGGCGTCAACTGGGCCACTTGCATGAGGCCGATGGTCGTTGGCGTGTGTATGTGTTTGCTGACCAAGCTGCACCGGCCACGTCTGGCACACCAACCGCAGACTTTGCGCACTGGTGGCTGCACGATGCCCAGTCACCCCGCGTGATGTACACCCCGAAGAACAGCGACACCGACGCCATCTTCGACACAAAAGTGATTTACCAACAAGACTACACCGAGGTCGAACCCGGCCATGTGCCCGATGCTTTCAAGCCCACGAAGACCCCATTTGGACTCGTGGATGTGAACCAAATTTTTGCATCAGGCCATGGCCGCGACATCTTCCGTGATCGTGCGATCGACAAAAGCGGTGCCATCGTGGTCGTGCGACCCGACCAGTATGTGGCGGGTGTCTTCCCCTTAACGGCACGCGATGAGCTCAAGGCGTTTTTTGCGCAGCACATGTTGAAGGCCCAGTGATGTAAAAATAAAAAGGCCGCTAGGTTTAAAACCTGGCGGCCTTTTTTGCGTATGGTGGAGCTGGCGGGATTTGAACCCGCGTCCACAAGCCTTTTTCGTACAGTTCTACATGTGTAGTCGTCTGATTTGAGTCTCGCCTGATACATCGCGCAGCGACACGCTATGTACCAAACCAGCATCCTTAGATCTCACGCCACATCAAGGTGCCCGATGTGGTGCCAGCCAATATGAGTTCCCTTGCAGCTAGGACACCTTGCGGCACCCTAACCCAGCCTATCGGCCAACTGTTGCAAGGCTCACCGGATTAAGCGGCGAGTGCGAAACGTTCGTCGTTTGCAGTTAGTTTGTTTTCTGCTGTTTTACGAGGATCAGAACCTCGACATGCCCTGCCACGCGTCCGAACCCATGTCGAAACCAGTACAGCCCCAAGTCTTATATTTTAGGCCTCTGCCAGCAATTGCAAGAGTTTATTTGGAGAATCTATGTGTAAATCTGCGCCCCAGCTGCTGACATCGGTTTTTTCACCCAAGTAGCCATAGGTGGCGGCCACCGTAGGCATACCGGCGGCGCGGCCTGCGGCAATGTCGCGCTCATCGTCACCCACATACAAGCACACTTGTGGCGGCAGCTCTAGACGACGGGCTGCCTCAAGCAAGGGCTCAGGGTGAGGCTTGGCATGGGGCGTGGTGTCACCGCTCACAATGGCGCTCGCACTGGCAAACAAGGGCATGGCGGCGGTGAGTGGATCGGTGAACCGGGCCATTTTGTTGGTCACCACACCCCAGGGCATTTGGCGCAGTTGGATGTGCTCAATCAGGTCTGGCACGCCATCAAACACATACGTACGCACGGTCATGGCTGCTTCGTAGTTGGCAAAGAATTCTTCGCGCATGGCCATGAAGTCTTGGTGTTCAGGCGTCATATCAAATGCCACACGCAGCATGCCGCGAGCACCCGCTCCGGCCAAGGGGCGATACAGCTCATAAGGCAGCGAGGGCATGCCACGATCGGTACGCATCTTGTCAGCCGCCGCGCCAAGGTCTGGCGCACTGTCAATCAAGGTGCCGTCCAAGTCAAACAGCACAGCTCTGATATTTTTCAGCATCACAGGGGCCTTTGCGTGGCCACCATGTAGTTGACGCTGGTGTCAGCGCTCAGCCAATAGCGGCGAGTCAGTGGGTTGTATTCCATGCCTCGGGTGTGTTGCCACTCTAAGCCAGCTTCACGGCAGTCGCGTGCCAGCTCGCTGGGGCGAATGAATTTGGCGTATTCGTGTGTGCCGCGCGGCAACATGTTCAACACATACTCGGCACCAACGATGGCAAACAAAAACGACTTGGCATTGCGGTTGAGGGTAGAAAAAAACACGTGACCACCGGGCTTAACCAACTGCGCACAGGCACGCACGATGGAGGATGGGTCTGGCACATGCTCCAACATTTCCATGCAGGTGACCACATCAAAACTAGCAGGTTGTTCGGCAGCCAAAGCTTCCACCGACACTTCGCGGTATTGCACGTTAGGGGTCTGCGCCTCTAGCGCATGTAACTGCGCCACTTTGAGCGATTTGGTAGCCAAATCAATACCCAAGGCCTGTGCACCGGCACGGGCCATGGCATCGGTCAAGATGCCGCCACCGCATCCAACATCCAACACCTTTTTGCCGCTCAAAGGTGCAATGCCATTGATCCAATCTAAGCGCAAGGGGTTGATTTGGTGCAACGGACGAAATTCGCTCTCGGGGTCCCACCAGCGATGGGCGAGGTCTGAGAATTTGGCCAACTCGGCCTGATCAACGTTCGTGTGTGTGGCGGTATTTTGCATAGGCTCTATTGTCGTTCAAGCAAAAAGAAACCCCGCCGAAGCGGGGTTTGCTTTTAGATCAAGTCAGATCAGTTCTTGCGGGTACCCACAACTTCGATCTCAACGCGGCGGTTCTTAGCACGGCCTTCTTTGGTCTTGTTGTCAGCAACAGGTTGCTTCTCGCCCTTGCCTTCTGTGTAGATGCGGTTTTTCTCGATGCCTTTGGACACCAAGTAAGCCTTCACAGCTTCAGCGCGACGCACTGACAATTTTTGGTTGTAAGCATCAGAGCCGATAGAGTCAGTGTGACCCACAGCGATGATCACTTCGAGGTTGATGCCTTTGACTTTAGCAACCAAGTCGTCCAACTTAGCCTTGCCAGCTGGCTTGACCACAGACTTGTCGAAGTCAAAGAAAGCGTCAGCAGCGTATGTCACTTTAGAAGCAGCAGCCACTGGAGCAGCGGGAGCAGCAGCAGGCGCAGCGACAGCAGGACCGCAACCAGGGGCTGCAGTAGCGGGTGTCCAGTTGGCATCGCGCCAGCAGTCGCCAGAAGCGTTCTTCCAGACATCGCCAGAAGCGTTGCGCCAGTTGTCGATGTTTTGAGCCATAGCAGCAGTTGCCAAAGCAGCGGTAGCAACAAAAGCTGCCAAGTTCTTCAAGTTTTTCATGATTCACCTCTGAGGGATATATAAGCCGCAGACCACTCTGCGAATTCAGGCAGTCACAAACGGGCACATCCATGACGCTTCGAAATATTGTGCCATAACCAAAAGGAGCGACTTCCACTCATAACAAGGCTTAATAAATTAAGTCACCACCTGTTGCATAGCTGCCACATCAGATGACAGACACATTCCGGCCTAAAATGTTCGATTTCCCGCATTACGGCCTCTTTCATGACCCAGTTCGCCAAAGAAACCCTGCCCATCAGCCTAGAAGAGGAGATGCGTCGCAGCTACCTAGATTACGCCATGAGCGTGATTGTGGGCCGCGCCCTCCCCGATGCGCGTGACGGCTTAAAGCCAGTGCACCGCCGCGTGTTGTACGCGATGCACGAGCTCAACAACGACTGGAACCGTCCTTACAAGAAGTCAGCCCGTATCGTGGGTGACGTCATCGGTAAATACCACCCCCACGGCGACAGCGCGGTGTACGACACCATCGTGCGTATGGCCCAAGACTTCTCGCTGCGCCATATGTTGGTGGATGGCCAAGGCAACTTCGGCTCGGTCGACGGCGACAACGCTGCGGCGATGCGTTACACGGAAATCCGTTTATCCAAGATCGCTCACGAAATGTTGAGCGACATCGACAAAGAAACCGTTGATTTCGGCCCTAACTACGACGGCTCCGAAAAAGAGCCTCTGGTGCTGCCAAGCCGCATTCCTAATTTGTTGGTCAACGGCTCCTCAGGCATTGCCGTGGGTATGGCCACCAATATTCCACCCCACAACTTGAACGAAGTGGTGGACGCGTGCTTGCACATGCTGCGCAACCCAGAGGCGAGCGTGGACGATTTGATGGAAATCATCCCCGCGCCCGACTTCCCCACCGCCGGCATCATTTATGGCATCACCGGCGTCAAAGACGCTTACCGCACTGGCCGTGGCCGTGTGGTGATGCGCGCCAAGTGCCACTTTGAAGACATCGACAAAGGCCAGCGCCAAGCCATCATCGTGGACGAGCTGCCCTACCAAGTGAACAAAAAGACCTTGCAAGAACGCATGGCCGAGTTGGTTCACGAAAAGAAGATCGAAGACATCAGCCACATCCAAGACGAGTCCGACAAGTCGGGCATGCGCTTGGTGATTGAGCTCAAGCGCGGTGCCGTGCCTGAGGTGGTGTTGAACAACCTCTACAAACAAACTCAGCTGCAAGACACCTTTGGCGTCAACATGGTGGCCTTGATTGATGGCCAACCCAAGTTGTGTAACTTGAAGGACTTGATTGAAGTCTTCTTGGGTCACCGCCGCGAAGTGGTGACACGCCGCACCATCTTTACCCTGCGCAAAGCCCGCGAACGCGGCCATGTGCTCGAAGGTTTGGCCGTGGCTTTGGCCAATATCGACGAGTTCATTCGCATCATCCGCAACGCGCCCACGCCACCTGTGGCCAAGGCCGAGCTGATGAGCAAATCATGGGACAGCCAGCTGGTGCGCGAAATGCTCACCCGCAGCCGCGCTGACGGTGGCGTGATCAACGCGGACGATTACCGCCCCGATGGTCTGGAAAAAGAATTTGGCATGGGCGACAACGGTCTGTACCGCTTGAGCGACACCCAAGCCCAAGAAATTTTGCAAATGCGTCTGCAACGCTTGACGGGTCTGGAACAAGACAAGATCGTCAACGAATACAAGGACGTGATGGCCGAAATCGACGACTTGCTCGACATCTTGGCAAAGCCCGAGCGCGTGTCCACCATCATTGGTGATGAGCTGACTGTGGTGAAAAACGAATTCGGCCAAAGCAAGCTCGGCGCACGCCGCAGCGAGATTGAGCACAGCGCGCAAGACCTGAGCACCGAAGACTTGATCACCCCCACCGACATGGTGGTCACGCTCAGCCACAGCGGCTACATCAAGAGCCAACCTTTGTCTGAGTACCGCTCGCAAAAGCGTGGCGGTCGTGGCAAGCAAGCCGCCGTTACCAAAGAAGACGATTGGATTGACCAACTCTTCATCGCCAACACGCACGACTATTTGCTGTGCTTCTCCAACCGTGGCCGTTTGTACTGGCTCAAGGTTTGGGAAGTGCCTGCGGGTTCACGCGGTTCACGCGGTCGCCCGATCGTCAACATGTTCCCGCTGCAAGAAGGCGAAAAAATCAACGTCGTCTTGGCCCTCACCGGCGAAGCACGCACCTTCCCTGAAGACCAATTTGTGTTCATGGCCACCTCCATGGGCACGGTCAAGAAGACATCGCTTGACGAATTCAATAACCCGCGCAAAGGCGGCATCATTGCCGTCAACTTGGACGAAGGCGACTTTTTGATTGGCGCGGCCTTGACCGACGGCAAACACGATGTGATGCTCTTTAGCGACGGCGGCAAAGCCGTGCGCTTTGACGAAAACGATGTGCGCCCCTTGGGCCGCAGCGCCCGCGGTGTACGCGGCATGATGATTGAAGAAGGCCAAAGCGTCATCGCCATGCTGGTGTCTGAACAAGAAGATCCAACGGCTGTTGCCGACGAAGGCGTGGCTCGCGCCAGCGTGCTCACTGCCACCGAAAACGGCTACGGCAAACGCACCAACATCAGCGAATACACCCGCCACGGCCGTGGCACCAAAGGCATGATTGCCATCCAGCAATCCGAACGCAACGGCAAAGTTGTGGCGGCCACCTTGGTGCAAGCCGAAGACGAAATCATGCTCATCACCGACACCGGCGTGTTGGTGCGCACCCGCGTGGCTGAAATCCGCGAAATGGGCCGCGCCACACAAGGCGTGACCCTGATTGGTTTGGATGAAGGCGCTAAGTTGTCCGGCTTGCAACGCATCGTCGAAAACGACGCCAACGCGACCGACAGCGACAGCGCAGAAGACAACGCCACAGGCGACGAGGCTTGATTCGCAGATGACGCGTCCGTATAACTTTTCTGCAGGCCCAGCGGCCATGCCGCTGGAGGTGTTGCAGCAAGCCGCCGCCGAGATGACCGATTGGCATGGCAGCGGCATGGGCGTGATGGAAATGAGCCATCGCGGCAAAGAGTTCATCAGCATCTACGAACAAGCCGAAGCCGATGTGCGTGAGCTGTTGGCTGTGCCCGCCAATTTCAAAATCTTGTTCATGCAAGGCGGTGGTTTGGCTGAAAACGCCATCGTGCCTTTGAACCTCTCACGCGGCGAAACCGTGGATGTGGTGGTCACCGGCAGCTGGAGTGAGAAGTCGTACAAAGAAGCTGGCAAATACTGCACCTCGCATTTGGCGGCCTCAGGCGCTGAAAGCCACTTCACCGCCATTCCAGCAGCTGCGCAATGGCAGCTGAGTGCAAACGCACAGTACGTACACCTCTGCACCAACGAAACCATTCACGGGGTGGAGTTTCACACCCTGCCCGACCTCAAAGCACTTGGCTCTGATGCACCCCTGGTGATTGACTTTTCGTCACACGTGCTCTCGCGCAGCGTCGACTGGTCACGAGTCGGCGTGGCCTTTGGCGGCGCACAAAAAAACATCGGCCCTGCAGGCGTGACCTTGGTCATCGTGCGCGAAGACTTGTTGGGCCACGCACTCAAGGCTTGCCCCAGCGCGTTCAACTACAAAACTGTGGCCGACAACGGCTCGATGTACAACACGCCGCCCACCTACAGCATCTACATGGCGGGCTTGACCTTCCAGTGGCTCAAACGCCAAGGTGGCGTGGCTGCGATGGAGCAACAAAACATCGCCAAAGCCAAGCTGCTGTACGACTTTTTGGACAGCTCTAGCTTTTACAGCAACAAGGTTGCGCACGACTGCCGCTCACGCATGAACGTGCCCTTCTTCTTGGCGGACGAATCACGTAACGATGCTTTCTTGACAGGTGCCAAAGCTGCAGGTTTGCTGCAACTCAAGGGCCACAAATCGGTCGGCGGCATGCGCGCCAGCATCTACAACGCCATGCCCATCGAAGGCGTGCAAGCGCTGGTGAACTACATGCAAGCGTTTGAAAAAACACAAGCCTAAACACATGAGCCAACAACCCGTTCAATCCGAAGCCCTTGCCGCGCTGCGCGTGCAGATCGATGCGCTCGACAAACAGTTGCTGCAGTTGCTCAACGACCGCGCCAAAGTGGCCGAACAAGTTGGCGAGATCAAACGCGCTGAAGGCTCGCCCTTTTTCCGCCCCGACCGCGTGGCGCAAGTGATCGACAAGATCACCCAAGCCAACCCAGGCCCGCTCAAGAACGAACACGTGGCCTCCATCTGGCGCGAAATCATGTCGGCTTGCTTGGCGCTTGAAGCGCCACAACGCGTGGCGGTGCTCGGGCCCCAAGGCACGTTTTGCGAACAAGCTGCGATTGAGTTTTTTGGCAGCGCGGCCAACCTGATTTACTGCGCCAACTTTGATGAGGTCTTCCACGCCACCGCTGCAGGCACGGCCCAATATGGCGTGGTCGGGATGGAAAACTCCACCGAAGGTGTGGTGGCTCGCTCACTCGATTTGTTCTTACGCTCGCCCGTGCATGTGGTGGGTGAAGTGAGCCTCTTGGTGCGTCACAACTTGATGCGTCAAATCAACTCAGACAGTGACATCGAAGTGGTGATGGCTCACCCACAAGCACTGGCGCAATGCCAAGGCTGGCTGAGCCAACACCTGCCGCTGGCAGAGCGACGTGCTGTGTCCAGCAATGCCGAAGGTGCACGCCTCGCTGCCACCAACCCCAAGTGGGCAGCCCTGGCCAGCGAGCGCGCAGCCAGCCAGTTTGGACTGCACATCGTGCACCACGCCATTCAAGACGAGGCCTACAACCGCACGCGCTTTGCCGTCATCAGCTTGCCGCAAACCTTGGCCACACCGCCTGCGTCTGGCAACGACTGCACCAGCCTCGTGGTGTCGGTGCCCAACCGTCCAGGTGCCGTGCATGACTTGTTGGTGCCACTCAAAAACAATGGCGTGTCCATGACCCGCTTCGAATCGCGCCCTGCCAAATCGGGCCAGTGGGAGTACTACTTCTACATCGACATCGCAGGCCACATCAGCCAGCCCCATGTGGCGGCCGCGCTGCAAGAGCTGCAAGGCTTGTGCGCCTTTTACAAAGTGTTGGGTTCTTACCCCGTTTCAGAATGAAATTCCAAAGGCTAGCCCTCATCGGCTGTGGCCTGATGGGCGGCTCGTTCGCGCTCGCCTTGCGCGAGGCTGGGCTGGTGCAAACCATCGTTGGTTTCAGCGCTTCCAACACAACGCGCCAACGCGCGGTTGAACTCAAAGTCATCGACCAAGCCTGTGCCAGCGTTGCCGAAGCTGTGCAAGGCGCTGACCTCGTCTTGCTCGCCGTACCTGTAGGCGCCATGCACAGCAGCTTTGCTGCGATGCGCGATGTGTTGCAACCCAACGCGTTGCTGATGGACGTGGGCTCCACCAAATGCGATGTGATTGCCGCTGCTCAAGCCACTTTGGGTGAACGCCTGAGCTGCTTTGTGCCTGCACACCCCATTGCCGGCAAAGAAGTGGCGGGCATCGAACATGCCGAAAGCCAGCTCTACCAAGAGCGTCGCACCATCCTCACGCCGCTGCCCAAAACTGGCATTCATCGCTTGCAAGCGGCCCATGATGTGTGGGCCGCCATTGGCAGCCACGTGAGCACCATGACACCCGAAGCGCACGACGCCACGTTTGCAGCCGTGAGCCATTTGCCACACATGCTGGCGTTTGCTGCCGTGAACGCCATCACCTCGCAAGCGCAAGGCGCAGCGTTTTTGGACATGGCAGGCCCGGGCTTTCGCGATTTTTCGCGCATTGCCGCCAGCGACCCTGCCGTGTGGCGCGACATTTTGAGCGCCAACCATGCTGAAGTGCTCGCACAAGTCGCGCACTTTCGCGCAGCACTTGACCAATTCGAAAACGCCTTGAAGCAAGGCGATGCCGCCGCGCTGCAAGCCCTCATCCAACAAGCCAGCGCCACACGCGCGGGCTGGACGCTGCAAGCAGGGAACGCCTGCCGTGCTAACGATGACACCTGACGCGCACAGTGCTTGGCACTAGCTGAGCACTCACCGATCACGCCCCCAATTCACGCTGCCCACACCGCAAGAGACGAGCCCCATGTTCTCCACCGCCTTCATCGATCTCCCCCCACTCGCTGGCGCACAAGGCGCTGTCACGCTGCCTGGCTCCAAAAGCATTTCCAACCGCGTGCTGTTGCTCTCCGCCTTGTGCGAAGGCACGACCGTGGTGCACGACCTGCTCGACTCGGACGACACCCGTGTGATGCTCGCCGCCTTGCGTCAACTCGGCTGCGGTGTGAACGTGCAAGGCAGCACCGTCACCATCACCGGTTTGGGCGGCCGCGCCTGGCCTGCAGAGGCGATTGAGTTTTTCATGGGCAACGCGGGCACGGCCATGCGCCCGCTTACCGCCGCCTTGGCGGTGCACGGCGGCGACTTCACGCTCAAAGGCGTGCCACGCATGCACGAGCGCCCCATTGGCGACTTGGTGGACGCGCTGCGCGAGCTGGGCTGCGCCATCGACTATTTAGGCAACGACGGCTTCCCGCCCCTGCGCGTGCGCCAGCCTGCGCTCAAGCTGGACAAGCCCATTCCCGTGCGCGGCGATGTGTCCAGCCAATTCCTCACCGCTTTATTGATGGCCCTGCCACTCGCCGCACAAGACCGCGCCATCACCATCGAGGTGGTGGGCGAGTTGATCAGCAAGCCCTACATCGAGATCACACTTAATCTGCTGGCCCGCTACGGCATTGCGGTGGAGCGCCAAGGGTGGGAGCGTTTTGTCATTCCCGCAGGCAGCCGCTACCAGTCACCCGGTAGCATTCACGTCGAAGCCGATGCGTCTTCGGCTAGCTACTTCATTGCTTTAGGAGCCATCGCCGAAGGCAGCGGTATCCGCGTCAACGGCGTTGGTGCGGACTCGATTCAAGGTGACATCCGCTTTGTCGAAGCTGCGCAACTGATGGGCGCCAAGGTCACCAGCGGCCCCAACTGGCTGCACATCGAGCGCGGGGCTTGGCCTTTGAAGGGCATCACGCTCGACTGCAACCACATCCCCGATGCCGCCATGACGCTGGCCGTGATGGCGCTGTACGCCGATGGCCCCACGACCCTCACCAACATCGCCAGCTGGCGTGTCAAAGAAACCGACCGCATCGTGGCCATGGCCACCGAATGCCGCAAGCTCGGTGCCACCGTGGAAGAAGGCCCAGACTGGATCAAGGTCTATCCCTTGCCCAATGGTGCGCACACCACCGCGTCACAAGGCCAGTGGCAAGCGGCCAGCATTCACACCTACGACGACCACCGCGTGGCCATGTGCTTCTCGTTGGCTGCCTTCAACGCCGCCCACTTGCCCGTGCGCATTGAAGACCCCAAGTGCGTGGCGAAAACTTTCCCCGACTATTTCGAAGCTTTGTTCTCGGTGGCGCACGCGCGCACGGCCGACATTCCCGTCATTTGCATCGATGGCCCCACGGCCTCAGGCAAAGGCACGCTGGCCAGCCGCGTCGCACAAGCTTTGGGCTACCACTACCTCGACTCGGGCGCGTTGTACCGCATCACCGCGTATGCCGCTTTGAAAGCGGGCTTGTCGCTCGACAGCCACGACGAAGCCCGCATTGCCGAGATGGCCCGCACCCTGCCCGTGCGCTTTGAAGGCGAAACCGTGTGGCTCGGCGACGAAAACGTGAGCGACATCATCCGCACCGAAGAAGCTGGCATGAATGCTTCTAAAGTGTCGGTTTTACCTGCCGTGCGTACCGCTTTGGTGGACTTACAGCACAGCTTTCAGCGCCTGCCAGGCCTGTTGGCCGATGGTCGCGACATGGGCACCGTCATCTTTCCCCATGCGCCATTGAAGGTGTTTTTGACTGCCAGCGCCGCGCAGCGTGCCGAACGCCGTCATAAGCAATTGATTTCAAAGGGAATTTCGACTACACTTGACAGTCTTCGCGCCGATTTAGAGGCCCGTGACGCTCGCGATTCATCGCGCAGCGTGGCACCTTTGAAACCGGCACAAGATGCTGTGTCACTGGACAACTCATCACTCTCGATTGAAGCCTCAGTCGATCAAGTGTTGAACTGGTGGCAAGCAAAGCAGCCCTTCTAAACAAGGGCTGCAAAACCTGGCCCGTTTGGCTCCCCTCGCGCTGCATGCGCACTGGCCTAACGGATCTACAACTTAACCGTGGCTCACGCCACACAACCACCGCTTATCGCAGGCCCATGTGGTGCAGTAATTGTGCTGCCCTCTTTCCCGTGATGAGACAAAGGAAATACATGTCTGAATCTTTTGCCGCCCTGTTTGAAGAGTCCCTGAAACGCGCCGAAATGCGCACAGGTGAAGTGATCACTGCTGAAGTGGTTCGCATTGAACACAACCACGTCGTCGTGAACGCTGGCCTCAAGTCTGAAGCTTATGTGCCAATCGAAGAATTCAAAAACGACCAGGGCGAGCTCGAAGTCCAAGCTGGTGACTTCGTTTCTGTTGCGATCAGTAGCGTTGAAAACGGCTACGGCGACACCATTTTGAGCCGCGACACTGCCAAGCGTTTGGCATCGTGGATGAGCTTGGAAAAAGCTCTGGAATCTGGCGAGTTTGTCACTGGCACGACCAGCGGCAAAGTCAAGGGTGGCTTGACCGTGTTGGTCAACGGCATCCGCGCCTTCTTGCCTGGTTCATTGATCGACACACGTCCGATCAAAGACTTGTCTCCCTACGAGAACAAGACCATGGAATTCAAGGTCATCAAACTCGACCGCAAGCGCAACAACGTCGTGTTGTCACGCCGCGCTGTGGTGGAAGCTTCGATGGGCGAAGAGCGCGCCAAGTTGATGGAGACTTTGAAAGAAGGCTCTATCGTCAACGGCGTGGTCAAGAACATCACCGAATACGGTGCATTCGTGGACTTGGGCGGCATCGACGGCTTGCTGCACATCACCGACATGGCATGGCGTCGTGTGCGTCACCCATCTGAGGTGGTTACTGCTGGTCAAGAAATCACGGCCAAGATCCTCAAGTTCGACACAGAGAAAAACCGCGTGTCCTTGGGCCTCAAGCAAATGGGCGACGATCCTTGGATGGGCGTCAACCGCCGCTACCCACAAAGCACTCGCTTGTTCGGCAAGATCACCAACATCGCCGACTACGGCGCGTTTGTGGAACTCGAGCCAGGCATCGAAGGCTTGGTGCACGTGTCTGAAATGGACTGGACCAACAAGAACGTGGCACCCTCCAAGATCGTGTCATTGGGCGACGAAGTCGAAGTCATGGTCCTCGAGATCGACGAAGACAAGCGCCGTATCAGCTTGGGCATGAAGCAATGCAAAGCCAACCCATGGCAAGACTTCGCTCAAAACACCAAGCGCGGTGACCGCGTGAAGGGCCCCATCAAATCGATCACCGACTTCGGCGTGTTCGTGGGCTTGGCCGCTGGCATCGACGGTTTGGTGCACTTGTCTGACCTGTCTTGGAACGAAACCGGCGAAAACGCTGTGCGCGAATTCAAGAAGGGCCAAGAAGTGGAAGCCATCGTGTTGGCCGTGGACGTTGAGCGCGAGCGCATCAGCTTGGGCATCAAACAACTCGACTCTGACCCCTTCACTACCTTCGTGTCGGTGAACGACAAGGGCCAAATCGTGACTGGTAAGGTCAAGTCTGTGGACGCCAAAGGCGCTGAAATCGACTTGGGCGAAGACATCGTGGGCTACTTGCGCGTGAGCGAAATTTCTCGTGACCGCGTGGAAGACGCCAGCCAAGTGTTGAAAGTCGGCGACGAAGTGACTGCTGTCGTGGTGAACGTGGATCGCAAGACCCGCAACATCCAGTTGTCCATCAAAGCCAAAGACGCTGCTGACCAACAAGAAGCCATGGCTTCCTTGTCTCAACAGTCCAAAGCCGAAAACGCTGGAACAACCAGCTTGGGTGCTTTGTTGCGCGCTAAGCTCGACAACAACTGATGACCCGCTCAGACTTGGTCGAAGAACTGGCTGCCCGTTTTGGGCAGCTCACGCACCGCGACGCCGAGTTCGCTGTCAAGACGCTTCTTGACGCGATGAGCGACGCGCTGGTGCGTGGCCACCGCATTGAGTTGCGGGGGTTTGGCAGTTTTTCGATCAACCGTCGCCCGCCTCGGATGGGGCGCAACCCGCGTTCCGGCGAAAGCGTTGCCATTCCTGAAAAACGTGTGCCTCATTTCAAGCCAGGCAAGGCCTTGCGCGAAGCGGTGGATGCACGCACCCAAGAATTGTTGGCGGGGTCTGAATCCAAAGGTTGAGTCTAAAATGGCCCTCGTCACAGAGGAGCCATCTTGAAAAACCTCATGTGGCTGCTTCAGTGGGTACTGAAGGCAGCCATTTTTTTTACCCTCTTCGCTTTTGCGCTGAATAACCAACACGATGCCGTGGTCCATTTCTTTTTTGGCACCACTTGGAGTGCACCGTTGGTTTTGGTGTTGCTGACTGTCTTCGTCATGGGCGTGGCAGTGGGCGTGGTTGGCATGGTGCCGCGCTGGTGGAAACACCGTCGATTGGCCCAACTAGCCAATACATCAGCCAAGCCTGAAGCAACAACCGCCTCCACAACTGCGGACTCGACACATGGAATTTGACCTCAGCTGGATTTTGCTGGGCTTGCCTGTGGCCTTCATCATGGGCTGGGTCGCCTCGCGCATGGACTTGCGCCAGCTGCGACTGGAGAACCGTCAAACCCCCAAGGCGTATTTCAAAGGTCTGAACCATTTGCTCAATGAGCAACAAGACCAAGCCATTGACGCCTTCATTGAGGCTGTACAGCACGACCCCGACACGTCTGAGCTTCATTTCGCGCTTGGCAATTTGTTTCGCCGCCGTGGCGAGTACGAGCGAGCCGTGCGTGTCCATCAACACTTGCTCTCACGCGGCGACTTGAGCCAAACCGACCGAGACCGCGCACAACACGCTCTTGCTTTGGACTATCTCAAAGCAGGCTTGCTTGACCGAGCCGAAGACGCGCTGAACAAGCTAGAAGGCACCGCCCACCAAGCACAAGCGCACTTGGCCTTGTTGAGCATTTACGAACGCTCACGCGATTGGGCCAAAGCCTCGGTCATCGCCAAAAAATTGGGCGACAGTGGTCAAGGCAGCTTTCAGGGGCGCTTGGCGCATTACCTGTGCGAAGAAGCTGAAAGCCTTGACGTGGCACAACAAGCCGACCAAATCGTGGCTTTGCTCAAGCAAGCAACTGAGGCTGCCCCCCACAACGCACGTTCGCGCATCGCACTGGCTAAGACGTATGAGCAAACTGGCCGTGCTGGTGAGGCCTATGCCACGCTAGAAAACTTGGCGACGCAAGTACCCGCTTCGCTACCCTTGCTCGCTCCTAAGCTTGCGGCCTTGGCGCAAACTTTGAACTGTGTGCCGAAAACCATGGCTTTGCTCGAAACCAGCTATGCAAAAACTGCATCGCTTGATGTCCTCAACGCCATCGTCACTTTGCGCAAATCACAGGGTGAGACAAACACCAGCGGCTTGTTTGCCAAGCACTTAGAGCGCGAGCCTTCGTTGGTCGCTGCCACACAGTGGATTGCCAACGAGAAGTTTGAGCACGAAGAATTTCACCCGCAAGTGCAGCGCGCCCTCGAACGCGCCGCCAAACCCTTGCAACGCTACCGATGTGCCGCGTGTGGTTTTGAAGCCAGCCAGCACTTTTGGCAATGCCCAGGCTGCCAAGCTTGGGACAGCTACCCCGCCCGTCGCGTGGAAGAACTATGACACTCAGTACCCCAGTCACTAAAGAACAACTCAAACAAGCCCATGTCTTGGTCGTCGGCGATGTGATGCTCGACCGCTATTGGTATGGCGCAGTAGACCGCATCAGCCCCGAAGCACCCGTGCCTGTGGTGCGTATCACGCGCGAAGAAAACCGTTTGGGTGGATGCGCCAACGTGGCCTATAACGTGGTGAGCTTAGGCGCACATTCATCGCTGCTGTCAGTCGTCGGCGACGACGAAGCCAGCCACTTGCTAGAAGACTTAGTGGCCA
Source organism: Limnohabitans sp. MORI2 (assembly GCF_027925025.1). Classification (NCBI taxonomy): domain Bacteria; kingdom Pseudomonadati; phylum Pseudomonadota; class Betaproteobacteria; order Burkholderiales; family Comamonadaceae; genus Limnohabitans; species Limnohabitans sp. MORI2. Next base: position 798,709 of record NZ_AP027058.1, on the reverse strand, counting down.
AAACGGGCATTGCCCCCCACTTGGGCCGTGACAGCCAACTCAAAACCACGGTCAAGCTGCGCGTGATTGGCCGCCAGCAACAGTTGTTGCGTGTGGACTTTGAGAACACGCCGCAAAACGAGGTACTGGCCTCGCAAACCGACCAATTCATGCAACTGTTACCAGCCCACAAAGTGGTGCTGTTCTCTGACTACGGCAAAGGCGGTTTGGCCCATGTATCGCAAATGATTGCGGCAGCGCGTGCAGCAGGCAAAGCCGTGTTGATTGATCCCAAGGGCAGTGATTACTCGCGCTACGCGGGCGCGACTTGCATCACACCTAACCGTGCTGAACTCGAACAAGTCATCGGCAAATGGCACACCGAAGCTGAGCTGGTACAAAAAGCCCATGCGCTGCGCCAAGAGCTCAAGCTCGACGCCCTGCTGCTCACCCGTAGCGAAGAAGGCATGACCCTGTTTGATGCGCAAGGTGAATTGAGCGTATCCGCGCAAGCTCGCGAAGTGTTTGACGTCACAGGTGCGGGTGACACCGTGATTGCAACCTTGGCCACGTTGGTCGCTGCGGGCTTGAGCCTGCGCGATGCCATGCCTTTGGCCAACAAAGCAGGTGGCGTGGTGGTGGGTAAGTTTGGTACGGCCACCGTCAGCTACGAAGAGTTGATGGCTTAAGCTGTCTCTGGAGAAATTATGAAAATCGTCGTCACAGGCGCCGCAGGATTTATCGGCAGCAACATCATCAAGGGCTTGAACGCTCGCGGCATCACCAACATCATCGCGGTAGATGACCTGACGGAGGGCGACAAGTTTCGCAACATCGCCGATTTGAAGATCGCCGACTACCTCGACAAGGACGTGTTCTATGAACTCTTTGCCGAAAACGCGTTTGGCAAAGTCGAAGCCGTGTTCCACGAAGGCGCTTGCAGCGACACCATGGAGAGCGATGGCAAGTACATGATGGACAACAACTACACGCTCTCGTGTGGTTTGTTCAACGCCTGCCAGCAAAGCGGCACGCGTTTGCTCTACGCTTCATCTGCGGCTACTTACGGCGGCAGCGACACCTTTGTAGAAACACCCGAGTACGAGCTGCCACTCAATGTGTACGGCTACTCCAAATTGTTGTTTGACCAACGCATGCGCTTGGAGTGCAACAACAACTTCAAGAAGTTCAAGCGCCAAGTGGTGGGCTTTCGCTACTTCAACGTGTACGGCCCACGCGAGCAACACAAAGGTCGCATGGCCAGCGTAGCGTTTCACCAATTCAACCAATTCAACGCCGAAGGCAAAGTGAAGTTGTTTGGTGAATACGGCGGCTACGCCCAAGGCGCGCAAATGCGTGACTTCGTCTTCATCGACGACGTGGTGGCCGTGAACCTGTGGTTCTTGGACAACCCAGACAAGTCGGGCATCTTCAACCTCGGCTCAGGCCGCGCACAACCCTTCAACGATGTGGCCTTGTCGGTGGTCAACGCGATGCGCGCAAAAAAAGGCGAAGCCGCTCTTGATTTGGCAGGTGCTGCCAAAGCAGGTTTGATCGAATACGTGCCCTTCCCCGATGCGTTGCGTGGCAAATACCAGTGCTACACGCAAGCCGACTTGACCAATCTACGCGCCAGCGGTTGCGATCATCAGTTTGCCGATGTGCAAAGTGGTGTCACGCAATACATGGCCACTTTGAGCAAATAAGTCGCGCCCATGAACCGTGGCGCACGGTCCTTATTCACGCGCGGTGTCTTAGGCGGCGCGATGGCGCTGATGCTCTGTCACACAGCCTTGGCGCTAGACATCAACCAAGCCAACGAAGCGGAGTTAGACAGCGTCAAGGGCATGGGGCCATCGCTGACCGCCAAGGTGCTCAAAGCTCGGGCACACGGACCTTTCAAAGACTGGTCTGATTTGATGCAACGCGTCTCAGGCATTCGCCGCAACAAAGCTCAGCAGTTTTCAGCGCAAGGCCTAACGGTCAACGGTCAGCCGCTTGAGTCAACGCCATAAACGCGTCTTCGCGCCAAAACATAGCTGCGGCAAAAAAACCCTCCCAGACACAACCATTGCAGCCGCGTCCGCAACAACTCGTTGGCTCTGGGGGTGGGGTGCGCAGACTCACACCGCATTCAGCGGCATACGCCTGCACACTGGCAAAAAAAGCCTGCGCACTCGGGCCATCGCTAAGCGGCATCTGGGCTAAGGATTCGAGACTCATGCCTGAATCCTAGCTGCAAGACTTAGGTTTATTTGTTGGCGTTGGCAAAGAACAGCTGTTCGCCGCCAATCTTGTAGCCATTGATCGAGGCTTGGCCTGCAGGCGAAACGACCCAATCCACAAACTTCTGCGCCAAATCAGCTTTGACGTGGCTGTGCTTGGCAGGGTTGACCACCATCACACCGTATTGGTTGAACAAGCGGTTGTCCCCCTCCACCAACACCTGCAGATCTTGGCGATTTTTGAAGTTCAACCAAGTACCACGATCGGTCAATGCGTAAGCACCTGTGGAGGATGCAATGTTCAATGCGGGGCCCATGCCACAACCGCATTCTTTGTAACCTGCACCTTTATTCTCTAAACCCGCTTGTTTCCAGTAGCGCAGCTCCGCCGCGTGGGTGCCGCTCTTGTCACCGCGAGAAACAAAACCGGCTTGTGTGTTAGCCACTTTTTGCAAAGCAGACACGATGTCTTTGCCACGAACTTTGGCGGGATCGTTGGCAGGGCCAACCAACACAAAGTCGTTGTACATCACGGGGTATCGCTTCACGCCGAAACCCTCGGCCACAAATTTTTCTTCAGCCGCTTGGTCATGCACAAACAGCACATCGGCATCTCCTCGGCGCCCCGTGTCCAACGCTTGGCCTGTGCCCAACGCCACCACCTTGATGTCGATGCCTGAGGCTTGTTTGAACGCGGGCAACAAATGCGCAAACAAACCCGATTGCTCGGTAGAAGTCGTCGATGCCATCACGATGCTCGGGGATTGCGCTTGAGCAGCACTGCTGCCCAAAACCAAGGCCATGGCTAAGCAACCAGCCAACGAAAACAAATGTGTGCGACGTGTTGTCATCCCAACTCTCCTTTTAAAAACAAATGGGCCTCAGGGTGGCTCTCACTCAGAGGTCGATTGAAAAACTCATCCACGGGCAAATCAGCCAGAATTCGCCCCGCTTCCAAATACACCACACGCGTGGCCAAACGTTTGACTTGGCCTAAGTTGTGGCTGCTGAAAATCAAGCTCACATCAGAAGCGTCGACCCACTCACGCAACAAGCGCTCGACCTCGCGCTTGGCATGCGGGTCAAGACTGGATGTTGGTTCATCGAGCAACACAAAATTAGGCTGCAAGGCCCAAGCACGGGCCAACGCGAGGCGCTGTTGTTGACCACCAGACAAAGTACGCGCCGAACGCTGGGCCATGTCTTGTAGACCCACACGTTCGAGAGCCTGCAGAGCAAGACCGTGCGCCTCTTGCCAAGATGTGCCTTGCAACCACAAGCCCCACACGACAAATCGCAGCACACTGGTGCGCAGCATATGGGGACGCTGAAACACCATGGCTTGCCTCATGTGTGGCGCTGGCATCACTTGCCCCCCCGACACCTTGAGTAAGCCATGCGCGACGCGCAATAGTGTGCTTTTGCCGCTGCCATTGGCACCGACCAAGGCCACACGTTCACCTGCATGCATTTGCAAATTCACCTGTTGCAACGCCAAGTGCGTGTTGAACTGCACCGACACATCGCGCAACTGCAACACCGGACTCACGCCAACACCCCTTGCACAGGATCCGCCCCGACACCATCGATTCGCTGACGCCAGCGTCGCAGCAACGATATACCCACATTGAGCAGCAGCACCACACTCATGAGCACCATGCCCAACGCCAAAGCAAGGGGCAAATCACCCTTGCTGGTCTCTAGTGCAATGGCCGTTGTCATGACGCGTGTGAACCCTTCGATGTTCCCGCCCACCACCATCACAGCGCCGACCTCTGAGATGGCGCGGCCAAACGCTGCAATCAACACGGTGAGCAAGGCATAACGCTCATCCCAAGCAAGCAACACACTGCGCAACCAAGGCTGGGCGCCTAACGATTGCAGCTGCTCGCCATGGCTGCGTTCTGCGTCCTCCACGCATTGACGTGTCAGCGCTGTGACCACTGGCAAGACCAACACGGTTTGCGCAAGCACCATCGCTTTGAGGCTGAACAACCAACCCAAATGCCCCAAAGGCCCCGTACGCGACAGCAACAAATACACCAACAAGCCCACCACGACTGAGGGCAAGGCTAGCAAGGTGTTGAGCACCGTCAGCAGCGCATCGCGTCCGCGAAACCTTGCCACACCCAACCATGCGCCTAGCACCACACCCAGACTGCACGCCATCACAGTGGCCAACAAGCTCACCCATAAAGAGCGTCCCACAATGGACCACAGCAAGGGGTCAAGGTCGGTCAGAAGCTGGAGCGCGATCAGCGCGGTGTCGGTCAAGGTGGTCATAAAAAACAATCAAAACTTCAGTTATCGTACTGGCCTACGCAATACCCCAACATATGTAACGCCGTGCATAGCGTCCGTCTTCACTACACCCTCAGCCACCGAACTGATGCCGAACCCAACGGCGACACAGCCTTGCTTCGCCATCCTTTGATGGATCTGCTGCAAGCCGTGGCACAAAAAGGCTCTATTTCAGCCGCCGCACGTCAGCTCAATTTGTCGTACCGACATGTGTGGGGCGAGCTCAAACGCTGGGAAGACGTGCTGGGCCACGACCTGATCATTTGGGAAAAAGGTCAGTCCGCCAAACTCACCGAATTCGGCGACAAGCTCATGTGGGCTGAACGCCAAACCCAAGCGCGCCTGGCCCCTCAGCTAGAAGCCCTGCGCGCAGATTTGGAGCGCACGTTTGCTGTGGCCTTTGACCCAGAGGCCCATGTGCTCACTTTGTATGCCAGCCACGATGACGCTTTGCCACGTTTAAGGGAACATGCTGCCACGGAAGGTTTGCATCTGGACATTCGTTTTTGCGGTAGCGTCGACGCCATTCGCGCCCTTAACGAAGGACGTTGTACGTTGGCTGGGTTTCACACACAGAGTGCCCCATCCGTCAACTCTCACACAGCCCTTGCCTACCAACACTTATTGCAACCCGGCTTGCACAAAATCATTGGCTTTGCCACACGCAAGCAAGGCCTGATCACCGCTGCAGGCAACCCATTGAAGCTGCACAGCCTCGCCGATGTAGCACGCACCCAAGCTCGTTTCGTTCAACGCTCCCAGGGCACAGGGACACGGGTTTTGTTAGAGGATTTGCTTAAACAAGACAACCTTGGCCCGCAAAACCTCAACAACTGGCCCGATGAAGAACCCTCACACACCGCACTGGCAGAATCTATTGCCTCTGGGCGCTGCGATGTCGGCTTGGGCATAGAAAGTACCGCCCAAGCACGCGGTCTTGGTTTTGTGCCTTTGGTTGAAGAACAGTTTCATTTGGTTTGCCTCAAATCCGAACTCGACAGTCCGGCCACCCAAGCATTGCGAGATCTGCTTCAAACAGCTGCATGGCAAGACACCGTCAAAACCCTCGCAGGCTATGCCCCGAAAAACTGCGGGAAAGTTCAGTCGCTTCGTGAGGAACTGCCTTGGTGGACGTTCGCACGCGGCAAAAGAACTGGTTAATACCCTGTGACAGCTTGAAATTAGTTCAAATCGACATTGAAATCTTCATCTGAATTCGCTCAGACCATGGGTTTGTCTTGGTACGATCCATGGTTGGCAAAAAATGGAGGCACGCAGTGTCAAAACTTCTTAAATTTGCATTAGGCGTTGATCGCATCAGTGAGCAATTTGGCCACGTTGCAGCATTCGGCGTATTGGCCGCTGCCGTGATCTCGGCAGGCAATGCATTCATCCGATACGGCTTTGACGTCAGCTCCAACGGCTGGCTCGAAATTCAGTGGTACCTGTTCGCAGCAACCGTGATGCTGGGCGCCCCCTTGGTGCTCAAACTCAACGAGCACGTGCGCGTAGATTTGTTCTACGGCAAGCTCAAAGACAAAGGCCCTGTCTATGTCGACTTGTTTGGCTTGGTCCTGTTCTTGTTGCCCGTGATGGCCATGTTGACTTGGTTGAGCTTTCCGCTCTTCGTCAAGATGTATGTGACCAACGAAATGTCAAGCAATGCAGGCGGTTTGATTCGCTGGCCTGCCATGCTTCTCCTCCCCTTGGGCTTTGGCTGGATGTTCCTGCAAGGTTTGAGCGAAATCATCAAGCGCGTGGCTTACTTGCAAGGCAAGTATGAAATGGACACGCACTACGAAAAGCCAGTGCAATAAGGACTCACGATCATGCAAATGGAAAACTTCGCACCCATCATGTTCGGCGGCCTTGTGCTGACGATGCTGATTGGTTTCCCCGTCGCGTTCTCGCTGGCGTTTTTGGGCTTGGCTTGTGGCCTCTTCGCCATCAGCATGGACTGGTTCCCCGTGAGCTTCATGTCCAACTTGCCCCTGAACATTTTTGGCATTCTCAGCAACGATTTGTTGCTGGCCATTCCCTTCTTCACCTTCATGGGTGCCATTCTTGAAAAGTGTGGCCTCGCTGAAGACATGCTCGACTCCATGGGACAACTCTTTGGCACCGTGCGTGGCGGTTTGGGGTATTCAGTCATCATCGTGGGCTTCATCTTGGGCGCCATCACCGGTACGGTGGCTGGCCAAGTGATTGCCATGGCTTTGATTTCATTGCCCGTGATGATTCGCTACGGCTACAACATGCGCTACGCCACTGGCGTGTTGGCAGCGTCAGGCACCATCACCCAGCTCGTACCACCATCCCTCGTGTTGGTGGTGATGGCTGACCAGCTCGGCCGTTCTGTGGGTGACATGTACAAAGGCGCATGGGGCCCCTCCATGTTGCAAGTGGCCATCTTCGCGCTCTACACCTTTGCGCTGGGTTTGATCAAACCTGACCACGTGCCAGGCATTCCCAAAGAAGCACGCACCGCGGACGGTTTCCACCTGTGGATGAAGTGCTTGCGCGGCATCATCCCTTCAGCCTTCTTGATCTTCGCGGTCTTGGGCTCGATGGGCGGCTTGCCCGGCATCAACACCGCCATTGCCACCCCCACCGAGGCGGGTGCGATGGGTTGCGTGGGCGCTTTGATCTTGGCTGCCATGCACAATCGCTTGGACAAAGCCCTGATTTGGGAAGCCATGCACAGCACCATGCGCCTCACCGCCATGGTGGTGTTCATCTTGATCGGCTCACGCGTGTTCTCGATGGTGTTCCAAGGCGTGGACGGCGCGAAGTGGGTGGAGCACTTGCTCACCGGCTTGCCTGGCGGCCAAGTGGGCTTCCTCGTGGTGGTGAACATCTTCATCTTCTTCTTGGCGTTCTTCTTAGACTTCTTTGAAATCGCCTTCATCATCTTGCCCATGCTCGGCCCCGTTGCTGACAAGATGGGCATCGACATGGTGTGGTTCGGTGTGCTGCTGTGCGTGAACATGCAAACGAGCTTCATGCATCCGCCCTTCGGCTTTGCGCTGTTCTACTTGCGCGGTATTGCCGACACCTTGTTCAAAGAAGGCCGTATCGAGAAACCCGTCAAGTCCAACGACATCTACATGGGAGCCATTCCATGGGTCATCATGCAATTGGTGTTGGTCGTGATCGTGATCTTCGTGCCCGAGACCGTCACCATGTTCTTGGACAAAGAAGAAAAAGTGGACATAGACAGTGTGGTCATCGAGATGCCTACCGAACAAGAAACCCCTGAGGCAGAGCTCAAACTCGAAGGCTCCAAACCTGCTGGCGAAAGTGCCGCAGAAGAACAAAAACGCATGGAAGACTTGTTCAAAAAATAAGCACCTTCTAACGACCAGCCCCTCCGGTACGCCCGAGGGGCTTTTTCTTGCCAGTCAATTGCCATGTCCTCTCTTGAACCAACTCCCCCCTCAGCTCTAGGCCCCACGCCTTTTGTCTTTCATCCCTCTGCCGATGGTGGCATTGAGGGCCCTGCTTTCTCGCGCTGGTTTCAAGCCATCACTTGGACGACCTTGGTCGGTTCTGGTTATTGGTTGTTCACTTTGTGGCAACAGGGCAAGTTTGGAGGTGACACCGGCCTCAACGGTTTGCGCAATGCAGGCTGGTTCGTCTTGGGATGGGCCCTGCTGGCGTGGACCACATGGCATGTGATGCACAGCCGCGCACGCTTAGATGCCAAAGGCATTCACCAAACTTGGATATGGGACAAGCACATGGCCTACGACGAGTTGGCCTATGCCAAACTCATTCGCGTTCGTGGCCTGGAATGGTTCATGGCACCTCGCTTTTACGTACGTACACTGATGGGTAAGTTTGCTGTGTTTTACGTGAGCAGCCCCCACGTGCAAGCGGAATGCATGCGGTTAAGTACCGAGCTAGCCGCATTTCGCGAGTTGTAAAACTCAAGTTTGAAAGCCATAAAAAAACCGCGCCGAGGCGCGGTTTTTTTGTTCTTGCAAAAAGCCAGCTTACAGCTTTTGTTTTTGCATGAATTGGTCGAACTTCGCTTCGGTGAACTGGAACCACAGGTTCGAGTCTGCACGGAACTTAGAGTAGTCAGCATAGACTTTCTTGAAGTTGGGGTTCTTTTCAGAAACTTCGTTGTAGAAAGCCATGGCTTCTTTGAACGCCAATGCCATCACGTCTTTGGGGAACTCGCGCAGCTTGGTACCAGAGCCCACCAACTGCTTCAAAGCGGCGGGGTTGCGTGCATCGTACTTAGCTTGCATGTCAGAGTGCGCTTGTGCAGCTGCAGCTTCGACAATCGCTTTGTTCTCAGGAGACAGCGCAGCAAATGCTTTGTCGTTGATGAAGAAGTCGAGCTGAGGACCACCTTCCCAGAAACCTGGGTAGTAGTAGAAGGGCGCCACTTTGCTGAAGCCCAATTTCAAATCGTCATATGGACCCACCCACTCAGCTGAATCGATCGTGCCTTTTTCCAAAGCTGGGTAAATGTCACCGCCAGGAATGTTTTGAGGGATGACGCCCATGCGCTCGAGCACTTTGCCAGCAAAGCCACCCACGCGGAACTTCAAACCTTTCAAGTCATTCACAGACTTGATTTCTTTACGGAACCAGCCACCCATTTGAGCGCCTGTGTTACCGCCTGGGAAGCTGATCATGTTGTACTTGGCGTAGAACTCGCGCATCAGCTTCAAGCCATTGCCTTCGTACATCCATGCTGTCATTTGACGGCTGTTCAAACCGAAAGGAATGGCGCAACCCAAAGCAAAGGTTTCGTCCTTACCGAAGAAGTAGTAAGGGGCTGTGTGGCACATTTCCACAGAGCCTTGTTGCACACCGTCGACCACGCCGAACGCAGGCATGATTTCGCCAGCTGCGTGCACCGAGATTTCAAATTTACCACCCGACATGGCTTTGACAGCCTTGGCGAAAACATCGGCTGCACCGTGGATGGTGTCGAGCGACTTAGGAAAGCTCGAGGCCAAGCGCCAACGAATCGCTGCTTGTGCATGCACTGCGGGGGCTGCACCGGCAGCCAAGATACCTGCAATACCTGCGTTTTTAATGACGGAACGACGGTCCATATGAGACTCCCATAAGTTGTTGATACAAATCGCATTGAATGTCACATTTGTGGCGCAACACCCACCAGCGATGGGGCATTGTATGCAGTTGGAAATGCGATTAGATGCGCGGGTTTACCCCCGAAGCATTCGGGTTTCAAAAATCTTCAGAGGGGTTGAAATTACTTCAATGAGAAGTTAATTCAAAAGCGTTGCAAAACGCTTTTGAATGGACGCTTGAATGCCTGCAGCATCGAGTCCCAATTCGGCCAAAAGTTTGGCTGGGTCGCCATGCTCGGTGAACACATCGCTAATACCCAATACCAACACAGGTTTGGGTTGTTGCAGGTCTTGCAAAGCCTCCAACACAGCAGAGCCAGCACCGCCCATGACGGCGCCCTCTTCCACCGTGACCAAGGCGTCATGCGTGGCAGCGATTTGCGCCAGCAACACCGTATCCAACGGCTTGGCCCAGCGCATATTCACCACAGTGGCATTGAGCGCCTCACCTGCTTGCAGCGCGGGATACAACAGCGTGCCAAACGCGAGGATGGCAATGCGTTGGCCCTCGCGGCGTACCTCGCCTTTGCCAAATGGCAAAGCATTCAAGCCAGGCTGCACAGGCACACCCGCACCAGCGCCGCGTGGGTAGCGCACTGCCACGCAGTGGTCTTGTTGGTAAGCGGTAGTCAGCAACTGGCGGCATTCGTTTTCGTCGGCAGGGCAAGCCACGCTGACATTAGGGATGCAGCGCATGAACGGAATGTCATACAAACCCGCGTGCGTCGCGCCATCCGCGCCCACAATGCCTGCGCGATCCAGCGCCAACACCATGGGTAACTTTTGCAGCGCTACATCGTGAATGACTTGGTCGTAGGCACGTTGCAAAAAGGTGGAGTAAATCGCCACCACGGGCTTGACGCCTTCACAGGCCAAGCCAGCGGCAAACGTCACGGCGTGTTGCTCGGCAATACCCACATCGTGATAGCGCTCAGGAAAGCGACGATGGAACTCCACCATCCCCGAGCCCTCGCGCATGGCGGGCGTAATCCCCACGAGCAATGGGTCGTGCTCGGCCATGTCACACAGCCAATCACCGAACACTTGGGTGAAGGTGGTTTTGCCTGCAGCAGCAGGCTGCAAACCCACCGCAGGGTCAAACTTGCCTGGGCCGTGGTAGGCCACAGGGTCGGCTTCGGCGAGCTTGTAGCCTTGGCCTTTTTTAGTGACCACATGCAAGAACTGCGGGCCTTCCAAGTGCTTGATGTTTTCCAGCGTGGGAATGAGCGACTCAAGGTCGTGCCCATCAATCGGGCCGATGTAGTTGAAGCCAAATTTTTCAAACAAAGTCGCAGGCACCACCATGCCTTTGGCGTGTTCTTCAAAACGCTTGGCCAGTTCAAACAAAGGCGGCGCTCCTTTGAGCACTTGCTTGCCCACCTCTTTGGCAGCTGAGTAAAACTTGCCGCTCATGAGCTGCGCCAAGTAGCGATTCAGCGCACCGACGGGTGGGCTGATCGACATGTCGTTGTCATTCAAAATGACCAACAGCTTGGAGGTGGACACACCACCGTTGTTGAGTGCTTCGAAGGCCATGCCCGCGGTCATCGCGCCGTCGCCAATCACGGCAATCGCATGGCGTTGTTCACCCTTTTGCTGAGCGGCAATCGCCATACCCAAGGCGGCAGAAATACTGGTGGACGAGTGAGCCGTACCGAAGGCGTCGTACTCGCTTTCGTCCCGGCGCGGAAAACCGCTCAGGCCATGGCGTTGGCGCAGCGTGCCCATTTGGTCACGGCGGCCCGTCAAAATTTTGTGTGGGTAGGTTTGGTGACCCACGTCCCACACGATGCGGTCGTGCGGCGTGTTGAACACGTAGTGCAGTGCCACAGTCAACTCGACTGTGCCGAGGTTGGAGCTCAAGTGCCCGCCTGTTTTGGCCACGCTGTGCAGCAAATAAGAACGCAACTCATCGGCCAACGCAGGCAATTGGTGGCGCGGCACAGCACGCAGATCGGCGGGCGAATTGATGGTTTGCAACAAATTAGGCATGTGTGTTCACGTGTTTCTGTTCACCACACGCTCAGCTAATGCGGCCAGCGCGTGGGTGTGCGTCAAGCCCGTGCTGTGCAAGGCATCCAGCGCCTCGCGCAACAATGACTGCGCATATGACTTCGCCTCTTCCAAACCCAGCAACGACACGTAAGTGGGTTTGTCATTCGCGGCGTCTTTACCCGCGGTTTTACCAAGCGTGGCTGAATCGGCGATGACATCCAAAATATCGTCCACCACCTGAAAAGCCAAGCCCAAGGCCTGACCATAACGCTTCAAACCATTCATAGCTTGTGGTGTGGTCTCTCCACAGGCTGCGCCCATCATCACACTGCCTTCTAACAGCGCCCCTGTTTTGAGGCGATGCATCTGGCGCAATTGGTCTTCGGTCAACGCCACACCCACGCTGGCTAAGTCAATCGCTTGGCCACCAGCCATACCGGCGTGACCAGCTGAGGTGGCAAGCAAACGGCACAAACGGGCTTGCACGTCAGTGGGAATGGCCGAATCATCGGGCGTGAGGAATTCAAAGGCCAAGGCCTGCAATGCATCGCCCGCCAACAAAGCTTGGGCTTCGCCAAACTGCACATGCACGGTGGGCTTGCCACGACGCAACACATCGTTGTCCATGCACGGCATGTCATCGTGCACGAGTGAATAAGCATGTATCAGCTCAACGGCACATGCGGCACGCAAAGCGGCTTCATCCAGTGTCGCGTCTTTTTTGCCGTGGGCCACCGCCTCACGCGCAGCCAACACCAACAACGGGCGCAAACGCTTGCCACCATCCAGCACGGCATAACGCATGGCCTCGCCCAAGCCTGCAGGGGCTTGCGGGTTGATCCAGCTCGACAAAGCGTCTTCGACGACAGCCAGCCAATGGTTGCTCCACTGGTCGAGTTCGGCAGGGGTCATGGCTTTGCTCACGTGGGTGTCCAAGCTTTCAAAGCGCCGTTGTCCAGAACTTTGATTTGCTGCTCTACGGCATCCAACTGCGCACGGCAGTAACCCAAAAGTTCAGCACCCCGTTGATAACCCGACAACAAATCGGACAAAGGCAACTGGCCCGATTCCATTTGTTGCACCAAGCCTTCTAGCTCTTTCAAAGCAGCCTCATAGCTGACGGGCGCAGTGTCTGCGCCGCTTGGGGTGGTTTTGGCCTTGGGCATGGTGAGCGAATATCCGTTTTGAGATGGGTCAAATAGCCCACCATTTTAGGCCGCATGCGGGGCAAAGTTAGCCCCCTTGGGTACAATGGGCATCCTTCAATCGACCTTCGGGCCGATTTATTTTTGTCCACTTACCTCCCTGTGGGGAGTCTTTAGGTCAGGTCACCCATGTCTGATTTAAGTCTTCAACTGCAGCAGGCGCACAGCCAACTACCAGTTACCAGTTACTTTGACGAGGCGCTTTTTCAGCGCGAACTGGAGACCATCTTTCAGCAAGGGCCCCGTTATGTGGGCCACCAACTTGCCGTGCCCAACGTGGGCGACTACTACGCTTTGCCCCAGGAAAGCGAAGGGCGTGCGCTCGTACGCACGGCCAAAGGTGTTGAGCTGGTCTCGAATGTGTGCCGCCACCGCCAAGCGGTGATGCTCAAAGGCCGTGGCAATTTACAAACCCAAGCCCCTGGCTCTGCGGGCGGCAACATCGTCTGCCCACTGCACCGCTGGACTTATTCACCCTCGGGCGAATTGTTGGGCGCTCCCCACTTTGCAAACGACCCCTGCCTGAATCTCAACAACTACAAGTTGCGTGAGTGGAATGGCATGCTGTTTGAAGACAACGGCCGCGACATCTTGGCCGACCTCGCGGGCATGGGCCCCGCCAAAGAGTTGAACTTTGACGGCTATGCCCTCGACCACGTCGAGCTGCACACCTGCAACTACAACTGGAAGACCTTCATCGAGGTCTACCTCGAGGACTACCACGTCGGCCCCTTCCACCCAGGCCTTGGCAACTTCGTGACCTGTGACGACTTGCAATGGGAATTCAAGCCCGAATACTCGGTACAAACCGTGGGCGTGGCCAACACCTTTGGCAAGCCTGGCTCAGATGTTTATAAAAAGTGGCATGACGTGCTGCTGAACTACCGCAACGGCGCATTGCCCGAACGCGGTGCGATTTGGCTCACCTACTACCCACACATCATGGTGGAGTGGTACCCGCATGTGTTGACGGTGTCCACTTTGCACCCTATCAGCGTGGATAAAACGTTGAACAAGGTGGAGTTCTATTACCCCGAAGAAATCGTCGCCTTCGAGCGTGAATTCGTTGAAGCCCAACGTGCGGCCTATATGGAAACCTGCATCGAAGACGACGAAATCGCTGAGCGCATGGACGCAGGCCGCAAGGCTTTGATGGATCGTGGTGACAACGAAGTCGGCCCCTACCAAAGCCCCATGGAAGACGGCATGCAGCACTTCCACGAGTGGTATCGCGGCAAGCTCAACTTCACGCAAAGCTAACCCCCTCAATGCAAGCCTTGTGGATGCTGCTCGGCGCAGCCTTCTTTGCCACCATGGGGGTTTGCGTCAAATATGGCTCCGCCCACTTCAACTCGGCAGAACTCGTGTTCTACCGAGGCGTGGTGGGTTTTATTTTTTTAGCGGTCATTGCACGACAGCAAAACATTTCACTGCGCACCCAATACGTGGGCATGCATGTGTGGCGCTCCATCATTGGCGTGTCGTCGTTGAGCGCGTGGTTTTACGCCATCTCAAAACTACCCTTGGCCACAGCCATGACGCTCAATTACATGAGCAGCGTTTGGATTGCCGCCTTCATCGTGGGTGGCTCACTCATCAACTGGAAACCTAACGAAGGACAAAGCCCTTGGTCTCAAGGGCCTCTTGCACTCACCGTGATGGCTGGTTTTGCAGGTGTGATCATGGTGCTGCGCCCCACCATGGCACAAGACCAAATCTATGCGGGCCTCATTGGCCTCATGTCTGGTTTTTGCGCCGCCTTTGCCTACATGCAAGTCACAGCCTTAGGCCGAATGGGCGAGCCTGAAACACGCACTGTGTTTTACTTTGCCATTGGCACCATCGTGGCGGGCTTGGCAGGCATGGTTTTCATGGGCGTCTCCACTTGGGAATGGGAACACGCGGTGTGGCTTATTCCTGTGGGCATTTTTGCGTCACTTGGTCAGCTGTGCATGACCCGCGCCTACAGCCACGGCGCGACACTGGTGGTGGCTAACTTGCAATACTCGGGCATTGTGTTTGCCGCGTTGTACAGCTTGCTGCTGTTCGGTGATGACATCCCTCTGATCGGATGGGCGGGCATGGCCCTCATCACCGTGAGCGGCATGGCCGCCACATTGCTGCGTGCACGTGCCGCACCACAAGCACCTGCTGAAGAACACTGACAACATCGCCACTGTGAAGCTTTGACAGCTCAAAGGAAACCACCATGTACACCACGCTCATCTCGGCAGCACAACTCCAAACCCTTCAAACCAACGGCACGCCTTTAGCCGTGTTTGACTGCACCTTTGATTTGATGAATCCAGCCGCTGGCCATGCAGCTTTTGTGGAGCAACACATCGCAGGTGCGCAACACGCTGACTTGGACGAGCACCTCGCCACCCACGATCCCGCCTTGCGCGTCAACGGTGGCCGCCACCCTCTGCCTCAGCGCGATGTGTTTGCCGCGTGGTTGCAAAGTGTGGGCGTGAACACCGACACCCAAGTGGTGGTGTACGACCGCAACGGCATGAACTACTGCGGCCGCTTGTGGTGGATGCTCAAGTGGTGCGGCCACGACGCCGTGGCCGTGCTCGATGGCGGCTTGCAAGCGTGGGTGGCTGCGGACGGCGCGGTGGCGTCGGGTGAGGCCACTGAAAACACACATGGCAACTTTGCACTGCGCGAACCATTGGTCAAATTGGTGGATACCGCTACCGTGGCCGCGCATTTGAATGACAGCCAACAAACCATCATCGACGCACGCGGTGCACCCCGCTATCGTGGTGAGGTCGAGCCACTCGACCCCGTGGCCGGCCACATCCCAGGTGCCTTGAACCGCCCATTCAATACCAACTTGAACGAGCAAGGCTTCTTCAAAAGCGCGGACGAACTGCGCGCTGAATTTGCAGCGCTGCTGGGCAATGCAAAGGCTGACACGGTGGTGCACCACTGCGGCAGCGGTGTGAGCGCCGTACCCAATGTGTTGGCCATGGAAGTCGCGGGCCTAGGTCGCACCGCGCTGTATGCAGGCAGTTGGAGCGAGTGGTGCAACACCCCCGGCCTGCCCTGCGAAAAATCTTGAAAACCTTAGCGGCTCAGTGCTGAGCCAACTCGCCTAACAACGCCACCAGCACAATGCCCGCCAACAGCCACGACACTTGCGCCGTGGTCTCGCGTGGGCTCAGGCGTCTTTGCAGTTGGGGAATCAAGTCGGCCAAGGCCACATAAATAAAACTGCTGGCCGCCACCACCAAAAATAGTGGCAAGTAGCCGTGAAACGCGCCCACCAGCCCATAGCCCACCACACCGCCTACGGCCGTCACAGCACCGGCCATCGACAAGCGCAGCAAAGCGCCCTTGGGTTGACTCAGGGTTTGGCGCAGCACCACCAAGTCGCCAATGTGGTGCGGCACTTCGTGCGTCATCACCGCCAAGGCGGTGGCCACACCCAAGCGCCAATCGGCCACAAAAGCGGCCGCGATCAAAATGCCATCGCCAAATGCGTGCACGCTGTCGCCCAACAACACAGCCCAACCGCCACCGCCGTGCGCACCGTGAGCGCCATGCGCGCCGTGGTGATGGCAGTGCGAAACATGTACGTGTGCGTGGTCATGTGAATGCGTGTGTGCATGCCCATGCGAGGCATCGCTCAACTCGTCGTGCAAGTGCCCATGCTCATGCCCGTGGTGCCACAGCTCGGCTTTATCGAGCAAAAAGAAAAACACCAAGCCCACCAGCAACACCGCAAACAACAGCTGGGCCGATAGGCCCGCCTCGGCGGCATGTTCAAACGCCTCTGGCAATAAACGTGTGAAGGCAGTCGCCAGCAAAGCGCCAGCGGCCAAGCTCAAAAGATGTTGGGTAAAACGTGAGAGCAGCGCATACGCCAGCAAGGCCGCCAGCCACACACTGCCCATGCCGGCCACCAGCGTGCCGACCACAATCAAAAGCAAAGTCATGCGGGCATTATCCCGCCTTGGCGTCACACACGCTCAATGATGAGCGCAATGCCCTGCCCCACACCAATACACATGGTGCACAGCGCGTAGCGGCCACCGGTGCTGTGCAAGCGATTGAGCGCCGTGGTGACCAAGCGCGCGCCAGACGCACCCAGCGGATGCCCCAACGCAATCGCACCGCCCCACGCGTTCACGCGGGCGTCATCGTCTTTGAGGCCCAACATGCGCAACACCGCCAAGCCTTGGGCGGCAAAGGCTTCGTTGAGTTCAATCACATCGATTTGATCGAGTGTCAGCCCTGTTTGGGCCAGCACTTTTTCGGTCGCAGGCGCTGGGCCAATGCCCATCACGCGTGGAGCCACACCTGCCGTGGCCATGCCCACCACGCGGGCTTTGGGAGTGAGGCCGTATTGCTTGACGCTCGCCTCGTTGGCCAGCAACAAAGCACACGCGCCATCGTTCACACCGCTGGCGTTACCCGCCGTCACGCTGCCGTCAGGGCGCACCACGCCTTTGAGTTTGGCCAGTGCTTCCAAGCTAGTGTCGCGTGGGTGTTCGTCTTGGCTCACCACCACGGCATCGCCTTTTTTCTGGGGGATGGTGACGGGGCAAATTTCTCGGGCAAAGTGACCGGCTTGAATCGCGGCCAAGGCATTGCGCTGACTGCGCACAGCCATCTGGTCTTGTGCTTCGCGTTCAATCTTGTAGTCGACCGCCACGTTCTCTGCGGTCTCGGGCATGCTGTCCACGCCGTATTGGGCTTTCATGAGCTTGTTCACAAAGCGCCAGCCAATGGTGGTGTCGTACACCGCGTTGTTGCGGCTGAAAGCGCTCTCAGCTTTGGGCATGACAAACGGGGCGCGGCTCATGCTCTCCACGCCACCAGCAATCATCAACGAAGCCTCCCCCGCTTTGATGGCGCGTGCTGCCGTGCCCACCGCGTCCAAACCCGAGCCACACAAGCGGTTGATGGTGCCGCCCGGGACTTCCATGGGCAGGCCTGCCAGCAACGCAGCCATGCGAGCCACGTTGCGGTTGTCTTCACCCGCTTGGTTGGCGCAGCCATACAACACATCGGTCACTTGCGACCAGTCCACCGTGGGGTTGCGTTCCATCAAGGCTTTGATGGGCAAGGCCGCCAAATCGTCCGCGCGCACGCTGCTGAGTGCGCCGCCGTAGCGACCAAAAGGAGTTCGGATGGCATCGCAAATGTAGGCTTGGGTCATGGCGGTGAGCGTCTCGAGCGACGGTGTGAATAGGTTTAGAAAAGTTTGAACAAGCTGGTGGCTTCGAGGTCGAGCACCTCGATGTCGTGGGCGTTGTGCAGTTGCCAGCGCCAACGCAAGATGCCAAGGCTAGGGTTGCTTTGCGAAATGCGTGAGTCCAACACCGTCAAGCGCAAACGCAGCACATCGCCAGGGCGCACGGGGTGCAGCCACTTGATGTACGACAAGCCCGGTGAGGCATACGATTCAGAGCCCGCCAAAAACGCATCGGTGGCCAAGCGCATGGCAATGCCACAGGTGTGCCAACCGCTGGCAATCAAGCCCTCAAACGGGCCGCGCGCGGCAGCTTCAGGGTCGGTGTGAAACCACTGTGGGTCCCACTGCTTGGCAAAGTCCAAGACCTCAGCCTCAGTCACAGCATAAGGGCCAGCGTGCAGCACTTGACCCACTTGGTACTCTGCAAATTTCACAGGCAACTCCTACGCAAGCGCACCGCGTTGCAACCAAGGACTCACGCGGTAGCGCTCGCCTTTGTAGCAAGCATCCAAAGCTCGCAACACAGACACCACGCGAGCGTGGCCCATACGGTCCAACCAATCAAACGGGCCAGCGGGGTAGTTCACGCCCAGCTTCATCGCCGCATTGGCGCCCTCGGTGGTGCACACGCCTTGTTGCACAGCGTCGGCCGCTTCGTTGACCAACATGGCCAAGGTCCGTGCCACCACCAAGCCCGGCGCATCGGCCACGGGCACGGGGGCAAAGCCTAAGGCTTGCAACACGGCAGCGGCCAGCTCGGGCACATCGGCACGGCCCACGCAAGCAAAGGCCAAAACCCCACCTGCCACGGTGGGCAACTCGTCAAACACCACCACGTCTTTCAGTGCCGCGTCTTGCGCCACTTGCCAAGCGGGTCGGCCATCGGTTTGGCGCAACTGCAAACCTGCCACTTCCACGCCCACCCAGTCGCTGCTGGGTGCACGTGAGGCGGGCTTGCCACCCAAGTGTTGGCTCACGGCTGCGGCCAAGGCATCGGCGGTGGTGCCACTGCCATGCACCACCCATTGGGTTTGTGCGGGCAAGGCCCCCACATTCGCCGCAGGCAAGGCAGGTGCACCTTCGGGGTAGCTGTAAAAGCCTCGGCCACTCTTGCGGCCGAGCAAACCACCGTCTACCAACTCGCGCTGTACCAAGCTCGGTGTGAAACGGCGGTCAAAAAAATTGGCTTCAAACACGGACTGCGTGACCGAGAAATTGGTGTCGTGCCCAATCAAGTCCATCAACTCGCACGGCCCCATGCGAAAGCCTGCTGCACGCAACAGCGCATCGAGTTGGGCGGGTTGCGCCGCTTGCTCCTGCAGCAACGCCAGCGTTTCTGCGTAATAAGGACGCGCAATGCGGTTGACGATGAAGCCTGGCGTGGAACGCGCATACACCGCTGTTTTGCCCCAAGCGCCAGCCAAATCAAAAATAGCTTGTGCCACATGGGCATCGGTTTGCAAACCCGACACCACCTCGACCAATTTCATCAAAGGCACGGGGTTGAAAAAGTGCATGCCCACCAAACGCTGGGGATGCTTCAAACCGTTGGCGATGGCGGTGACCGAAATCGACGAGGTATTGGTGGCCAACACGCATTGCTCGCTCACCAAGCCTTCGAGTTCTTGAAACAAACCGCGCTTGACCGCGAGGTTTTCCACAATCGCTTCGACCACCAAGCTCACATGGGCAGCGTCACTCAGCTGCGCCACGGGCGTGATGCGTGCGAGCAAGGCTTGCACGCTGTCAGCGGTCATCTTGCCTTTGGTCACGAGTGCGGCCAAGCTGTCGGCGAGTTTTTGTTTGGCTTGTGGCACAGCCTCGGCACGGGTGTCGTACACCAACACCGCATGGCCTGCTTGTGCAGCCACCTGGGCAATGCCCATGCCCATGATGCCTGCGCCCACCACCAACACGGGGGCTTGGTTCAATTTGAGTGTGCTCATTGCGAAATGCTTATTGGGGAATCCAACGTGCTGGGCGTTTGCCCAAGAACGCGGCAAAGCCTTCACGCGCCTCGTCGGTGCCACGCACACGGGCGATGGTGCTGGCGGTGAGTTCGCGCACCTGCTCGGTCACTGGGGCCACGCTGAGCTGGTCCATGAGTTGTTTGATTTCAATTTGCGCTTGTGGCCCACCGGCCACCAGCTCGGCCACCACGCGGTCTACCTCGGCATCCAAGGTGTCGAGCGTCGTCACGCGTTGCACCATGCCCATGCTCAACGCCGTGGCGGCATCGATGCGTGTGGTGGTGAGGGCCAAATAACGCGCATTGCGTTTGCCCACCGCGTTCACCACATAAGGGCCGATGACGGCGGGCAAGATGCCAAACTTGGCTTCGCTCACAGCAAAGCCAGCGTTGTCAGCCACCACCGCCATATCGCAGGCGCAAGTCAGTCCCACACCACCGCCCAAAGCTGCACCTTGCACACGGGCCACTGTGGGCTTAGAGCAAGTGGCAATGCGGTGCAACATGCCCGCAAAGCGGCGCGCATCGGCGGTATTCCATTCAACGCTCGCCTCGCTGGCGCGTTGCATCCATTGCAAATCGGCGCCTGCGCTGAAGTGTTTGCCCTCACCGGCCAACACAATCACGCGCACGCTGTCGTCTTGGCTGAGTTGCGTGAAAGCGGCGTCGAGCTCGCCAATCATGACCTCGTCAAAGGCGTTGAACACTTGAGGGCGCGACATGGTGATTTGCGCCACGCCCGCCGCACGCTGGCTGAGGACCAAGGTTTGAAACACTTGGCTCATCAATAGGTCTCCAAGTGCAAGCGACCTTCTTGTTTGAGCGACTGGCCCACGGTGTCCCAGTTCAGACCCGCTTGGGTAGCCACGTCACGCAAGGCCAACACCACGCCTTCTTCCATGCTCTTCAAGCCACACACATAAAAATAGGTGTTCGGGTCTTTGAGCAGTGCGGCGATGTCGGCACTGCGATCACGCAAGGCGTCTTGCACATAACGCTTGGGCTTACCAGCCTCACGCGAGAACGTGAATTCGATGTCAATGAAATCTTTGGGCAATTTGTTGAGTGGCCCGAAATAAGGCAACTCAGCCGGTGTGCGCGCACCGAAGAACAGCATGAGTTTGCCGCCTTCAAACTTGCCGCTTTGACGCAAGCGACGACGCCACTCGGTCATGGCGCGCATGGGCGCGCTACCGGTGCCAGTGCAAATCATCACGATGTTGGACTTGGGATGGTTGGGCATCAAGAAGCTGCTGCCAAACGGACCAATCACTTGCACGGTGTCGCCGGTTTTCAAATCGCAGAGGTAGTTCGATGCCACGCCTTTGACGGGCTTGCCATCGTGGTCCTCCACCACACGCTTGACGGTGATGGACAGGTTGTTATAGCCTGGGCGCTCGCCGTTGCGAGGGCTGGCGATGGAGTACTGACGTGCGTGGTGCGCCTTGCCTTTGTCATCGGTGCCCGGGGGCACGATGCCAATGGACTGGCCTTCCAACACAGGAAACGGCATGTTGCCAAAGTCCAGCACGATGTGGTGGGTTTCGTTGGCAGTGCCGGCTTCGTTGACTTGCACATTGCCCACCACCGTCGCCGTGGTCGGCGCTTTGGGGCCATGCAAGTTGGTATAGGGGTGTGCTGCCGACCAAGGGGGCACCGTGGCGCCATAGGCAGCCGAGTTGAATGCCGCGCCCTCGCCTGCGGACGACTCCGCCGACGCGCTAGACGCAGACGTGGCCGCCACCGCAGGGGCAGAACCTGCCTCTGCGCCCAAGGCCGACAACTCGCTGTCAGACATGGCCACAGGCAACTCATCCCAGCCCAACTGCTCGTCCACCGAGTAAGCGGCTGACTTGGGGCGCATGCGCCAGTTGTCAATCGAACCCGTGGGGCACGGTGGCACGCAAGCCATGCAGAAATTGCACTTATCGGCAATCACCACATAGTTGCGGCTGTCGTGCGTGATTGCACCCACCGGACAGGTGGCCTCGCATGTGTTGCACCGGATACAAATTTCCGGATCGATCAAATGCTGGTTAAACAGTTCGGCAGGTGCATTCATGGCAATTTTCGCTTAAAGGCGATCAGTTGAAACGGACGTAATCAAAGTCAACAGGTTGACGGTTGATACCCATGACAGGAGGTGCGATCCAGTTGGCAAACTTGCCTGGCTCGACGCAACGCCCCATCAGGCTGGCCACATAGGCGCGGTCTTCGTTCGAGGGCAACCACTCGCCCACTTTGGCGTTCCACTCTGCATCGCTTACCACGCGGCCTTCCGGTGTGATTTTGGCACCAGACAATGTGCCGATGTTTCGGTGGAAAGCCTTATGCGGTGCAGTCAGTTTGAACTGGATGCCAGCTTTCTCGATCACACGGTTCCAACGCTCAATGCCGCCTTTGGAGTCGGTGATGTAGTCGTCGCGCAGCACTTCGTTCAAAGCGTTGAGCATCGGCACTTCTTTCTCGACCAGCTTGCCATCTTCCACGGCCAAGATCTTGTAGCTGTTGCCCTTGAGCACGTGGTCGTCGGTGCGCTTACCTTCTTCGTAACGGCCCTTCAAGCCAGAGCTGTAGAAGGTAGCGGCGTTGGAAGACTGATCAGCACCGAACAAGTCGATAGTCACCGAGAAGTGGAAGTTGATGTAACGCTGGATGGTGGGCAAATCAATCACGCCAGCAGCGCGCAATTTAGCCACGTCATCGGTCTTGAGTTCGTTCATCACATCCACGGTGCGTTGGATGGTGCGGCTCACGCCAGACTCGCCCACAAACATGTGGTGCGCTTCTTCGGTCAACATGAACTTGGTGGTGCGCGCCAAGGGGTCAAACGCAGACTCGGCCAAGGCGCACAACTGGAACTTGCCATCACGGTCGGTGAAGTACGTGAACATGAAGAAGCTCAACCAGTCAGGTGTCTTCTCATTGAACGCTTGCAAGATACGTGGGTTGTCGGCGTTGCCGCTGTTGCGCTCCAACAAGCCTTCGGCTTCTTCACGGCCATCTTTGCCGAAGTATTTGTGCAGCAAGTACACCATCGCCCACAGGTGACGGCCTTCTTCCACGTTCACTTGGAACAGGTTGCGCAAGTCGTATTGGCTAGGGGCTGTGAGGCCCAAGTGGCGTTGCTGCTCGACCGATGCTGGCTCGGTGTCGCCTTGCGTCACGATGATGCGGCGCAGGTTGGCGCGGTGTTCGCCAGGCACGTCTTGCCAAGCGGCTTCGCCCATGTGATCACCAAAGTGAATCTTGCGGTCTTGTTCGGCTGGGTTTAAGAAGATGCCCCAACGGTAGTCAGGCATCTTCACGTGGCCGAACTGGGCCCAGCCTTGTGGGTCCACGCTCACGGCAGTGCGCAGGTACACATCGAAGTTTTGCGAGCCATCTGGACCCATGTCTTGCCACCATTGCAAGTAGTTGGGTTGCCAGTGTTCGAGCGCGCGCTGCAAAGTGCGGTCTTCGCTCAGGTTGACGTTGTTAGGAATTTTTTCGCTGTAGTTGATACCGGACATGGAAGTCTCCAAATAGAAGGAACGGTGGGGTCACATTTCGGTTGCAGCCAGCACCACCGGGAAGCCAGCTGCACAACGCAAGAACATCAAACGCGGTTCAGATCAAAGGCTGCTTTTTCGCCTTTGCCGTACACCTTGAGGGCACCCTTTTCTCCAACAGCGTTGGGGCGGTTAAAGATCCAGTTTTGCCAAGCTGACAGGCGGCCAAAGATGCGTGTTTCCATGCTTTCTTTTTGTGCAAAACGCAAGTTGGCTTCCAAGCCTGTGAGGCTGTCAGGCGACATCGCAGCACGCTCTTCCACGGCCAAACGAATTTCATCGGCCCAGTCGATGTCGTCAGGGGCTGCGGTGACCAAGCCCAAAGCCAACGCTTGCTTGGCATCCAAAGCTTTGCCCACGGCGGCGCGTGCAGCTTCCATGGGGCCCACTTCTTCGTAGAAGCGGCGTTGCAAACGTGATTGGTGGTTCACCATGGGGAAGTAACCAAAGTTCATCTCGCTCAGGGTGAGGTGTGGGCTCTTCTCAGGTGTGTCTGGCAAGTCGAGCATGTAAGCGCGGTCCGCTGCAAAAGCCAACTCAGCCAAGGTGCCAGCGAAGCAAGAACCTTCTTCGATCAAAGCAAACAGGGAACGTGAAGACACATCCACGCGAGCCAAGGTGCGACGCAACAAACCGATGGTTTCATTCACAAACCAGTGGTCTTGGTGCTGAGCCAACACGGCATCACTTTGCAAAGCCAACTTGGCATCGCCCGCCGTTTTGAGCAACCAAGTGCCAATGTCGAGTTCGTTGGTGCGCAAGTTGAGGATGGCGTCATCCAACTCGCGAGCCATTTGCAAGGGGTACCAGCTGGCACCAGCGGCCACAATCGCGTCCACGCTGTCTTGCACAGGGGCTTTGGGCGCATGCACGGTCAACGTGGCGGTGCGCTTGGCGCGGTCGATGCTGACTTGCACGTATTCATAAGACATGCTGTCGGCAGTTTCAGTGCGTTGCACAGGTGTCAAGGTCACGCCTTTGCCTGCGGCAGCGGCGCCGGGACGCTTGCAGTTGGCAGCGGTGTGGCTGGCACGTGCTTGAACAGCCGCCGCAAATTGTGCGGGCTTGGCAATCTCGTCTACCAAGCGCCAATCCACTGCCTTTTGGCCACGCACACCTTCCACGCTGGTACAGAAAATATCGGCATGGTCGTGGCGCACTTTGCGCTTGTCGGTCACGCGGGTCAAACCACCCGTACCTGGCAACACGCCGAGCAATGGCACTTCGGGCAACGACACAGCCGAAGAACGGTCATCCACCAACACGATTTCGTCGCAAGCCAAAGCCAATTCGTAGCCGCCGCCTGCGCATGCGCCGTTGACCGCAGCCACAAACTTCATGCCGCTATGACGGCTGGTGTCTTCCAAGCCATTGCGGGTTTCATTGGTGAACTTACAGAAGTTCACTTTCCAAGCATGGGTCGACACGCCCAACATAAAGATGTTGGCGCCTGAGCAGAAGATGCGGTCTTTCAAGCTGGTGACCACCACACTCTTGACTTCGGGATGCTCAAAGCGAATGCGGTTGACCGCGTCGTGCAATTCGATGTCCACACCGAGGTCATAGCTGTTGAGCTTGAGCTTGTAGCCAGGGCGAATGCCACCGTCTTCGTTGATGTTGAGTTGCAAGGTGGCGACTTCGCCGTCGTACTTGACGGACCAGTGCTTGTACTGGCTGGGCTCGATGCGGTAATCGACGCGGTTAGATTGGCTCATGTGTCTGTCTCCAAGTGAAAGAGGGCAAAGTTGCCGGTGAATTCGGAGAGGTATCTCAACCCCATGACTGCAGTATATTGCACATCACATGCAGAAAAGTGCATTTTCTTTCAAATTCAGGGAAAACACTTAGCTAGGCAGCTTGAGCACCTCACGCATTCGCGCCCTCAGCGCCAGAAACGTCTCTTCCTCTGGCTGTGCGCTGGTGTCAAACGTCATATCGGCTTTGGCGTAAAACGGAGCACGGCCCTCCAGAATCATTTTCAAATCGTCAATGGCCTCGGCGCTGCCCGCCATCGGGCGCATATCGCCTTGCGCGGCCACACGTGCCAAGTGATCTTCAGGTTTGGCTTGTAGCCACACGGTGTAGCAGTGCGACAGCATCTCGTTCAAGGTGGCCGAATCTGACACCAAGCCACCGGGCGTGGCAATCACCACCTCGGGGTAAATTTGAATGGCCTCTTCCAGGGCGCGGCGCTCGTAGCGGCGGTAGGCGTTGGTGCCGTACAGGTTGTGAATTTCGCTGATGCTGCAACCGGCAAACTTTTCAATCTCGCGGCTGAGTTCAATGAAGGCATAGCCCAAGTCTTTGGCCAAGCGCTGACCCAAGGTGGTTTTACCCGCACCGCGCAGGCCAATGAGGGCAATGCGGTTGGTGCGCTCTGCCTCGTGGGTGGAGCCAAAGAGATCGGCAATTTGCTCTCGCACGCGACGCAGGTCAGCCTCGCTGCGGGTACTGAGCATTTCGCGCAGCAGCAGCCACTCGGGCGAGGCAGTAGTCACGTCGCCCAAGAGCTCGGCCAAGGTGCATTGCAGCGCACCTGCCACTTGCAGCAACACCAAGATGGAGGCATTGCCCTCGCCGTATTCCAAGTTAGCCAAGTGGCGCTCGGACACATCGGCGGCCATCGCCACCGCCTTGCGCGTGAGACCTCGGCGCGCGCGCAGGGCTCGCACGCGCTCGCCCAGTGCGGTCAGGAATGGATTCTTCGCTTCTGCCACTTCAGCCATTGCTTGCCTTTGTTTTATCTTGCCTAGGATTAACCCTAAACATGCAATATATTGCTAGACGTGCGCTTTAACGCATGTTAGTCTTCGTGCAAGCATAATAATTCATGTTGACACCCATGACAACCCAGAACACCCCTCGCACACCCCCTGCTGAGATTGATCAAGCTCAAACTCGCTTCAAAAATCGCTTGGCAGCCGTGACGTCACAGATTCACAACCGCCCTTTGAACAGCGCCTTGGATGAGTGGCTCAACACCCACATCGGTGCCGACACCCCCGCTTACCGCGAACTCAAACAATCATGCGAAGAGGGTGTGGCCCAAGGCTGGCTGTGCGAACGCGAGCACGGCGGCATTCGCTATGGTCGCATTTTCAAAGCCTCAGAGGAACTGCACGGTTTCTCGGTCGATGTGGTGGACATGAACAACATCGCCGGCCCACACCATGTGCACCCGCAAGGCGAGGTGGACCTCATCATGCCCATCGAAGGCGATGCCTTGTTTGATGGCCGCCCCGCCGGTTGGTACGTGTGCCCACCCGGCAGCGCGCATCGCCCCACCGTCAGCCAAGGCCGCGCCTTGGTGCTGTACCTTTTGCCCAACGGCGAAATTGAATTCACCAAATAAAAACACTCGATTTCTAGAAAGCTCCGAATGACCGAACTTCTCTCTAACTACGTCAGCGGCCAATGGGTCAGCGGCAAAGGTGCAGGCACCGCCTTGCACGACCCCGTGCTGGGTACCGAGCTGGTGCGTGTGGACGCCTCTGGCCTTGACTTGGCTGCCGCGTTTGCCTTTGCCCGCCACCAAGGCGGCAACGCCTTGCGCGCCCTCACCTACGCACAACGCGCCGCCATGCTGGGCGCAGCCGCCAAAGTGCTGCAAGCCAACCGCGATGCGTACTACGACATCTCCACCGCCAACAGCGGCACCGTGAAAAACGACACCGCGGTCGATGTGGACGGTGGCATTTACACCTTGGGCACTTACGCCAAGATGGGCGAGAGCTTGGGCGATGTGCACTTCATGCACGACGGCGAGCCCGCACGTTTGGCCAAAGACCCGCTGTTTCAATCACAACACGTGCTCACGCCCACACGCGGCGTAGCCTTGTTCATCAACGCATTCAACTTCCCCTCGTGGGGTTTGTGGGAAAAGGCAGCACCTGCGCTGTTGTCGGGTGTGCCCGTCATCGTCAAGCCCGCCACCACCACCGCATGGCTGACCCAACGCATGGTCAAAGACGTGGTCGATGCGGGCATCTTCCCCGCAGGCGCGATCTCGGTGATTTGCGGCAGCTCTGCAGGTTTGATGGACCAACTCGAACCGTTTGACGTGGTGTCGTTCACCGGCTCGGCCGATACAGCAGCCATCATCCGTTCACACCCCGCTGTGACGAAAAAATCAGTGCGCGTGAACATCGAAGCCGACAGCGTCAACTCTGCACTGTTGATGCCCGGTGAGGCCGTGGGCAGCGAAGCCATTGATTTGTTGGTGAAAGAAGTCGCCCGCGAAATGACCGTCAAGTCCGGCCAAAAGTGCACCGCCATTCGTCGCGTGCTCGTGCCCGAAGCTTTGTATGACACCGTGGCCCAAGCCATCAGTGCACGCTTGGCCAAAACCACCGTGGGCAACCCACGTGTTGATACCGTGCGCATGGGCGCGGTGGTCAACCGCGAACAGTTCAATGCCGTGCGCGATGGCTTGGCCTATTTGAAAGCCCAAGCCACCGTGCTGCACGACGGCAGCACCCACGCCTTGGTGGATGCAGATGCAGCCGTCGCTTGCTGCGTTGGCCCCACCCTTTTGGGCACCGGCAACGCCGCAGGCAGCGATGCCGCAGACCGCATTCACGACACCGAGGTGTTTGGCCCCGTGGCCACCTTGGTGCCCTACCGTGGGCACAACTTGGACCATGCGCTGCAACTCATCCGTCGCGGTCAAGGCTCGCTCGTCGCATCGGTGTACGGCAGCGACCACGCCGCCTTGGCCCAAGCCATGCCCGAGCTGACCGACAGCCATGGCCGTGTCCACGTCATCTCGCCCGATGTGGGCGCCATGCACACCGGCCACGGCAACGTGATGCCGCAATCCCTCCACGGCGGCCCTGGCCGCGCCGGAGGCGGCGAAGAGCTAGGCGGCTTGAGGGCTCTGAACTTCTACCACCGCCGAGCGGCCATCCAAGCCAGCACCGCCGTCTTGAACTCACTGAAATAAAACACCACAAGACGGTACGAGGAGACAAAAAATGCCCCCACGCTCATCATTTCATGTATTCGCTGCCCCCCGAGGGGGCTTGACCTCCTTTGAGGCGGCTCTGCAGGAGGTCAGCAAATGACAAACACAACAACCACCGTAGCAGCACCAGCCGACCAATTCAACTTCGCGCAATGGTTGCTCGAACGCAATGCAGGCCACCCTGAACGCCCTGCGTTCATCGACGACCACGGCACGCTCACCTACGGCGAACTGTCTCAGCGCGTACGCAGCTTGGCCGCGGGTTTGCGTAGCTTGGGCATTCGCCGCGAAGAGCGCGTGCTCTTGCTCATGCAAGACTGCAACGATTGGCCTGTGAGCTTTTTGGGCGCCATGTACGCGGGTCTTGTGCCCGTGGCCGTGAACACCTTGCTCACGCCCGACGACTACGCCTACATGCTCGAACACTCGCGCGCGCAAGCGGTATTGGTGTCGGGGGCGTTACTGCCAACACTCACCGCGGCCATGATCAAGTCGGACCACGAAGTGAGCAAAGTCATCGTCTCCAAACCGGCAGCACCCCTGCACCCTGCTGAGGTGGAGCTGGAGTCCTTCCTGCAGTCACAACCTGCATTGACCAAAGCAGCTGCCACCAACGCCGACGACCCCGGTTTCTGGCTGTATTCGTCCGGCTCCACCGGTCGTCCCAAGGGCACCGTGCACTCGCACGCCAACCCTTACTGGACCTCCATGCTTTACGGCAAAGATGTGCTCAAACTCACCGAACATGATGTGTGTTTTTCAGCCGCCAAACTGTTCTTTGCTTATGGCTTGGGCAACGGCTTGACCTTCCCAATGACGGTGGGCGCATGCGCCATCCTCATGGCCGAACGCCCCACGCCTGACGCCACGTTCAAGCGCATGACCGGTGGCGTGGGCGGTGCCAAGCCCACAGTGTTCTTTGGCGCGCCCACGGGCTTTGCCGGCATGTTGGCCCACCCCAATCTGCCCAAGAAATCCGACGTGGCCATGCGCTTGGTGTCCTCCGCAGGCGAGGCATTGCCCGCCGAATTGGGCGAGCGTTTCACCGAGCACTTTGGCGTGCACATCGTCGACGGCATTGGCTCCACCGAAATGCTGCACATCTTTTTGTCCAACAAGCCCGACGATGTCCGCTACGGCACCACCGGCTGGCCCGTGCCCGGCTACGAGATTGAGCTGCGCGGCGACGATGGCAATGCCGTGCCCGACGGCGAGCCCGGCGACCTCTACATCAAAGGCCCTTCTGCGGCCCTCATGTACTGGGGCAACCGCGAGAAAAGCCGCGAAACTTTCCAAGGCGGATGGACCAAGAGCGGCGACAAATACGTGCGCAACGCCGATGGCACCTACACCTACGGCGGGCGCAGCGACGACATGCTCAAAGTCAGCGGCATTTATGTCAGCCCCTTTGAAGTCGAAGCCACGCTCATTCAACACACGGGCGTTTTGGAAGCTGCCGTCATTGGCGTGGTCGATGCTGAAGGGCTGACCAAAACCAAAGCCTTTGTGGTGCGCAAAGAAGGCTCCAAGGTTGGCGAAGACGAGTTGAAAGCCTTTGTGAAAGACAAGCTCGCTCCGTACAAATACCCACGCGCCATCGAGTTTGTGAGCGAGTTACCCAAAACCGCCACCGGCAAGATTCAGCGCTTCAAGCTGCGCGCCCAAGAAGCCCAAGGCTAAAAGCACACGCATGGGCCACAGCGAATTCATCGACATCGACTGGCAAGGTCGTGCCGTGCGCATTGAGCACCAGTGGCTCAACGCGCATTTGAGCGATGCGCCCTTGTTTGTGTTTTTGCACGAAGGCTTGGGCTCACTCGCCATGTGGCGCGACTACCCGCAACAGCTGTGCGATGCCCTAGGCGTGCGCGGCTTGGTGTATTCACGCCCAGGCTACGGCCAGTCCACACCACGCGATGCCGATGAGCATTGGGCGCCCAACTTCATGCATCGCCAAGCACGTGAGGTGCTGCCTGCTTTGCTGCAAGCTTTGCAAGTCAACGAAGCGCCTTGGCTGTTTGGCCACAGCGATGGCGGTTCGATGGCACTGCTGTTTGCCGCACGCCACGCCTGTGCGGGGGTGATGGTGTTGGCGCCTCACATCATGGTCGAAGACGTGTCGGTGAAAAGCATTGCATTGGCCAAAGACGCCTATGAAAACACCGATCTGCGCCAGCGTTTGGCCCGCTACCATAGCGACGTAGATTCTGCGTTTTGGGGTTGGAACCGCATTTGGCTCGCCCCCGAATTTCGCAGCTGGTCTATCGAGAACGAACTAGCAAGCATCACCTGCCCTGTACTCGCCATTCAGGGCATCAACGACGAGTACGGCACCTTGGCACAAATTCGAGACATCCAGCGCCATGTGCCTCACACCCAGTTGCTTGAATTGGCCAACTGCGGTCACTCGCCTCATCGCGATCAACCGCAAGCGCTCACCAAAGGGTGTGTGCAGTTTTTTCAATCTCAAGTTTCAACCCCCGCGCAACCCTAAATAAAACAGGAGACAACCATGCAAAAAAGAACCGTTCTACTCTCAGCCGCTGCGCTTGCAGTGATCGCTGCGACCACCAACACATGGGCGCAAGCACAACCCAAACTCAAGGTAGGCTTCATGCTGCCCGCCACCGGCACCTTTGCCTCTTTGGGTACTGCCATCGACAACGGTTTCCGTTTGTACGTGTCTGAACAAGGCGGCAAGATCGCAGGCCGCGAAGTCGAATACGTGCGCGTGGACGACGAGAGCGATCCATCCAAAGCCACCGATAACGTGAACAAACTCATCAAACGCGACAACGTCGACGTGATCGTGGGCACCGTGCACAGCGGCGTGGCCATGGCCATGGCCAAAGCCGCCAAAGAATCGGGCACTTTGTTGCTCGTGCCCAATGCCGGTGCAGCCGCCGTGACAGGCCCCATGTGTGCGCCCAACATCTTCCGCTCAAGCTTTAGCAACTGGCAACCTGGCTACGCCATGGGCGAAGTGGCCGCGAAAAAAGGCCACAAGAAAATCGTCACCATCACTTGGAAATACGCAGCGGGTGACGAGGCCGTCAAAGGTTTCAAAGACGGCTTTGAAAAGAGCGGCGGCACGGTGGTGAAAGAGCTCAGCCTGCCCTTCCCTAACGTCGAGTTCCAAGCGCTGCTGACCGAGATTGCAGCCACCAAACCTGATGCCGTGTTCACCTTCTTCGCAGGTGGCGGTGCTGTGAAGTTCGTCAAAGACTACTCAGCCGCTGGTTTGAAGAAAACCATTCCGCTGTATGGCTCTGGCTTCTTGACCGATGGCACTTTGGAAGCCCAAGGCGCTGACGCAGACGGCTTGCTCACTACCTTGCACTACGCCGACAACTTGAACAACAAGCGCGACCAAGCCTTCCGCTTGGCCTACGCCAAAGCCTACAAACTGCAACCCGACGTGTATGCCGTGCAAGGCTATGACGCAGGCCAAATGTTGGGCATCGGTTTGAACGCCACCAAGGGTGATGCGAAAAACATCCAAGGTTTTGCACAAGCGGTGCGCGCTGCCAAGATCGACAGCCCACGCGGCACCTTCACCATGTCCAAGAGCCACAACCCTGTGCAAGACATTTACTTGCGCAAAGTGGTGGGCAAAGAAAACGTGTTGGAAGGCGTGGCGTCTAAAGCACTGGCCGACCCCGGCCTTGGCTGCAAGATGTAACCACCCCTTAGGCCGCCCCTTTCGGGGGGCGGCTTATTTTTTGACTGCATGACACGCACACCTGCCATGGACTTTGCAACTTTTCTCATTCAATGCCTCAACGCCATGCAATATGGCTTGCTGCTGTTCTTGGTCGCCTCGGGGCTGACCTTGATCTTCGGCATCATGGGCGTCATCAATTTGGCGCACGGCAGCTTCTACATGATTGGCGCCTACATGGCCTACGCCTTGGCACCCATCGTGGGCGCTGCGTTTGGTGGTGAGTTTTTCAGCACCATGGTGGCGGGCTTGGTGCTCTCGGTCATTCTCGGCTATGTGCTCGAGTGGGCGTTTTTCAGCTACCTCTACGAGCGCGAGCATTTGCAACAAGTGCTCATGACTTATGGCTTGATTTTGGTGTTTGAAGAATTGCGAAGCTTGCTGGTGGGCGACGATGTGCATGGTGTCACCGTGCCCGAATTTTTAAACGGCACCCTGCCCTTGAACGATGTGATGACCTACCCCGTCTATCGCTTGTTCATCAGCGGTGTGTGTTTGTTGTTGGCGGTGGCCATGTGGTTTGTGTTCACCCGCACACGCTTAGGCATGATGATTCGCGCAGGCACCAACAACCGAGAAATGGTGCAAAGCTTAGGCATTGACATCACCTTCTTGTACCGCGTGGTGTTTGCCATCGGTGTGGCGTTGGCCGTGTTTGCCGGCATGATCGCCGCCCCAGTATCAAGCGTCTATCCCAATATGGGCAATGCCGTGCTCATCATCTGTTTTGTGGTGGTGGTGATTGGTGGCATTGGTTCCATCAAAGGCGCTTTGGTCGCCGCTTTGCTGATTGGCATTGTCGACACCTTTGGCAAAGTGCTTGTGCCGCAAGCGGCGGGCGTGTTGGTGTATGTGTTGATGGCGCTGATTCTTTTATGGCGTCCCAACGGTTTGTTCAAGGACTAAAGACATGCGTCATCCTTCTTCTTTTGTGGTGGCCGTGTTCGGTCTGCTGGCACTGTGGCCGGTTGTCGCCAGCTCGTATGGCGTGGACTTGGTGGCCAAGATCATGATTTACGCCTTGCTGGCCTTGAGCTTGGAGCTGCTCGTGGGCAGCACGGGCTTGGTGTGCTTTGGTCAAGCGGCGTTTTTTGGCATTGGCGCGTATGCGGCCTTGTTGCTCGCGCCTGCGGATGGCAGCGCACCTTCGTTGTTGTTGTCCTTGTTGTCTGCCGTGGTCTTGGCTGGTGTGTATGCGCTGGCCGTAGGTGCGCTATCACTTCGCACCCAAGGCGTGTACTTCATCATGGTGACCTTGGCGTTTTCGCAAATGGCCTACTACGTGGTGCACGACACACCTTTGGGTGGTGGCACCGATGGCATCTACATGTACGTCAAGCCAGCCTTGGGTTGGATTGACCTGGACCAGCCCATGCACTTGTATGGCTTTATTTGGCTGAGTTTGTTGGTGGGCTATGTGTTCCTCACACAACTGTTGCGCTCGCCATTTGGCCGTGCACTGGCCGGCATTCGTGTGAACGAACAACGCATGAAGGCCACAGGCTTTTCCACCTACCCCTACAAGCTGGCGGCGTTCACCTTGTCGGGCGCGTTGGCAGGCTGGGCGGGTTATCTGTTTGCCATCAAAGACGGTTTTGTGAACCCTGAGTTGCTCAGCTGGCACTTGAGCGGTGCTGTGCTGGTGATGATCATCTTGGGTGGTTTGGGCCACATGCGTGGCGCACTCATTGGCGCATTTGCGTTTGCCTTGCTGCAAGAGTTGTTTCAATCCGAAGCTGTGTTTGGCAGTTACGCCAAGCACTGGCACTTGGGGCTGGGCGTGGCCATCATCGCGTGTGTGGCGTTCATGCCGCATGGCTTGGTGGCCTTGCCCCAACAATTCCGTGAACGACTGATCGGTCGTTCAGCCCGCCCCAAAGACACCCACACCGAGGAGGATGTCGCATGAGCACCCAGATCCTCTTGCGAGGTAAAAACCTCACCCGCCGCTGGGGCGGTTTGGTCGCCGTCAACAACGTGTCGCTCGACCTCGCGCGCGGCAGCGTGCACGCCGTCATTGGCACCAACGGCGCAGGCAAGTCCACTCTCATCAACTTGCTCTCGGGCGAATTCCCCCCCTCCTCGGGCGAAGTCGAGTTGCTGGGTCAAGACATTTCACAATGGCCGCAACCTCGCCGCGCACGCGCTGGCTTGGGCCGCAGCTACCAGCGCAACACCATTTACCCCAGCTTCACCGCGCTCGAAAACTGCCGCCTCTCGGCCCAAGCGCAGCACCAACAAGCATGGGCGTTTTGGCGCAACGCTGAGACCGACCCCGTGACCCAACACATCGGCCACGACGCAGCGGTGCGCGTTGGCTTGGGCGAGGTGCTGCACCGTCAAGCGGGCTACCTGAGCCACGGCCAAAAACGCCAACTGGAAATTGCCATGTGTTTGGCCATGGCACCGCAAGTGCTGTTGCTCGACGAGCCCTTGGCTGGCATGGGCGCGGAAGAAACCGAACGCATGCTCACCCTGCTGCAAGAGCTCAAGCAAGACCACGCCATTTTGTTGGTCGAGCATGACATGGATGCGGTGTTTCGCATTGCCGATTGCATCACCGTCATGGTCAACGGCAACGTGATTGCCTCGGGCACGCCCGATGAAGTGCGCAACAACCCCGATGTGCGCAGCGCCTATTTGGGAGATCACTGATGACCGTCAGTTCCGAAATCATTCTGCAAGCCCAAGACGTGCATGCGTGGTACGACAGCAGCCATGTGCTGCATGGCGTGAGCCTTGATATTCGCAAAGGCGAAACCGTGGGCCTGTTGGGCCGCAACGGCATGGGCAAGAGCACACTCATTCGCAGCTTGCTCGGCCATGTGCATCAACGCGATGGGCACATTCATTTGTTTGGTCACGACATTTCCAAAGCACGCCCGCATGAAGTGGCGCGCATGGGCGTGGCCTATGTGCCAGAAGGTCGTGGCGTGTTTGGCAACCTGAGCGTGCGCGAGAACTTGGTCATGGCCGCGCGCCGTGGTCGTGACGACCGCAGTGACTGGACGCTGGAGCGCGTGTTGCACACCTTCCCTCGCTTGGCCGAACGCTTGACCAACTTGGGCAGCCAGCTCTCAGGCGGCGAGCAGCAAATGCTCTCCATTGGTCGCGCGCTGATGACGCACCCCGACCTCATCATCTTGGACGAAGCCACCGAAGGTTTGGCCCCACTCATCGTGGCCGACATTTGGCGCGTGATTGACGAGATCAAAGCCAGCGGCCTGGCCGTGCTCATCGTGGACCGCGATTGGCACAAGGTGCTGTCGCGCAGCAACCGTGCGTTGGTGCTGCAAAAAGGCTTGGTGGTCATGCAAGGTGATGCGCAAGACATGTTGCACGACCCAGCGCTGCCGAGTTATTTGGGCGTTTAATCAGGGGCCTACCGACAAAACGGCTCCTGCCTCATGCACAGTGGTGGTGGACTCTAACTTTTGGAGGACACCCGCATTGACACGGCGGGAATCTTGTTTCATCGCGCCTAAATTCGACACGCAAACCGTCAGCGCAACGGCCAACAAACACTCTTTGAGTGAAACCCTGTATCGGCTTTGTGGGAAGTCTAGAACACGACCTTCGTAGACAAAGCCATTCCCTCGTAAAGGCTGTGAGGTCACATGACCATGACCAGCGTCTGAATTAACGCCATGCAACGTATCGATGACCTCTGCATTGGACAGAAGTCCTGATGAGACATGATCTTGGTCGTGTGACGGCGCGTCTGCAGGGTCGAACCCAACGGGCCCTGGCATTTCCTTCAACGCTGAATCTGACCCAATTTTCTGTCGATTGATTTGCGTTGAATGGTTTTGAATTTTTTGGAAATTTTCAATCTCAAATTCTTGCGCTAGCTTTTGGCGATTGCGCTCTTCTTCTTGCTGAAAAATCTTGCCCATGTTGAGCCAGCTGCGATTCTTTGACTCAAATTCTGTCAACTGCCCGTGCAGCTCTTCAATGTCTTCATGCAGATGGTCGATGCGTAACTCGACTGGCAGTGTTTGCTGATTCGCCTCACCATCAGACTGTGCCAATTTTTGATGGTTAGCACCCTGGTTGTCTTCAGGTAGCCGAACTCGAGCCGCATCCATGACATCTTGAGGCAACTGCTCTCGGTGTTGCTCGCGATTGGAATCGTCTAGTTTTTGTCGGTTGGCGTCCATCTGCTCGTCAGCCAAACGCTCACGGTGACTCGCATCATTGGCCGCATCTATTTTTTGTAGATTGCGTTCATCAATGGCATTCGTTTGGATCTGAATCACATTGGCAGACGCGCCTAGATCTTGCTTGACGTTTGAGACATTGTCTTGAATCGTCCGCGACACCATCTCACCCAGTAAAGCATGCGCCGAGTCACTGTCTTTGGCATGCAACATCATTTGCTCACGTTCAACCATCTCAAACAGATGATCAACATTGACTTTTCTCAGATCAAAGGGTTTGAAATTTTTATCCTCCAAGACCTGAACGTGCGCTGTGAACTCGAGGTCATCTACCCCAAACGCTTTTTGCAAGGCTGAAAAAATTTTGTCTTCAACGACTGCAATCACACCATCTGAAGTCATGGTGTCATACACATTCAAAAGAATGAAAGCCTTCTGTTCCTCGGTCAAGGCATAAGCAGCCTCTTGGATAAATCTCTCACGCTTTGTTTTGCGCACATAGGCCACAGCGAGTTTTTGCAAGCCCTCATACTCGGCGACCAAGGTCTCAAGTCGACCGATTTCGTGCTTGTCAATGCTGCCATCTGCACTCATCATGTACAGCACCGAGGCTGCAAGTGCTAGGTGAGGCGTCATCGACGCATGGGAAGCAGTCAGTCGAAAATCACCGAGCACCGTCCTGTCGTTTTTCAGCTTTAACGTGTCTAGATGGCGCGAAAAATCTTTCGCTGAGATACCAAATGCAGCCTGTAGCAGATGCAAGGTCTTTTGCTCAATCTCATGCACCATGCCATCGGCAAACATGGCGTCACACACATTGCTGAGAACGCAAAACTTATCGCGCAAACTGAGCCCATGAGGGGCGCGCAACAAAAATTCTTTCAGCGAGACAGCACGCACATAAGTCGATGCAAAACGAACCAGCTCTTCGTTTTGACCAATGACCGATTGAATTTGACTGCTTTCAGCATCATCCACATGACCATCGCTGGCAATGATGAACATCAGCGAAATGGTGAGCACCAAAGGCGGTGTCAACTTAATCGAGGCGAAACCATCCCTTGGATCAACGGTATCGTTGACCGCAACATCTGAATTGGTGGTGACAGCTTGACTCAGGCCCATGCCTAACGGTAATGAACCGCAGACTTTTCTTGGGTGACAGTTCTGTTATTTCAGCTGCAAGCTGGTATACATGACGTATTTGTCATCGATTTTATAAATTAGTAGGCAACGACACTACTAATGACACGACGTAAGGAGATGGGGTTTCCAATGTAATGAGCCCGCCATGCGCATGCACGATTTCTCTGCAGATGCTCAAGCCCAAACCCAATCCATCGACAGAACGACGCGTACGCGAAGCATCCCCTCTGTAAAAACGCTCAAATGCTTTTTCAGAAAGATTGGCTGAGATGTCAGAGCTCGAATTCATCACAACCAACTTCACCTCTTGGGCTGTCGCGCTTAACCTGAACTCAATCCATCCGCTGTGACTGAAGTTGTATTTGATGGCGTTGGAATAAAGGTTGTTGATGAGTTGCTCGATCAACGAGCGGTCACAGGGCCATACAACACCTTCTTGAATATCCTTGATGAACTTGATGTGTGTGTAAAAAGATTCTGCATCTTCAATCAAATCATTCAACAAGCCACTTAGGTCAACTTGCTCAATATCCAGCGTCAAACTGTTGCTATCAGCTCGGGACAACATCAATAGCTTTTCCGTGATCAAGATCAGACGATCCACCTCATCGCCCAAATTTTGGAGATACATCTGATGAGAAGACCCATTGGGCATTTCTGGAATCAAGCGTTCTACATTGCCACGCAAAATGCTCAATGGGGTTCGCAACTCATGTGCAGCATCTGATGCAAATCGTTTGGCGTTCTCATAACTCGCATCCAAGCGCTTGAGCAAATCGCGGTAAACCTTGGCGAGTTTTTGAAACTCAACATACGGTGTTTGAATCTCTGTCTTTTCATGGATATTTTTGAAATCCAGCGTCGATAAAGTTTCTTCCATGAGGCGAATGGGGCGCATCACCACATAGACCATGTACGCCGTCAACACGAACAACAGCAACACGATCGTAGGCAATACATAAATCAAGTTACGATCACGCAACTCCCACAACCTCTGCAGATAAAGCCCCAGATCAGCATCTGCGAGCATCACCACGGGTGACGCAGGATTCGCTGCATCTTTCATGACAAACCAAGTGGTGCGATTGATCACCACAGAGCCTCTCACCATCGAATCATCGATCGACTTGAAGGGTTGCCATGTGATTGGCAACCCTTTCACCACATTGCAAGCAACCGCATCGGTATTGAGGCGCGGCGAACAGAGCTCAAAAAAATCAACCAAGGGCGATAAAACTTGCCCTATGTCGGGACCTCTCGCACAGTCTCGCCATTGGTGTTCGTTTTGCAAACTGGTGCTGCAATTCTTGGCCACACGGGCCATTTCTTGATGTGCGCGAGCTTCCATTTGATCGCCCAAAAAATATTGGGCGACATAACGATTGGCCACGATGATGAGCGCAGTGGCAACAATGATTTGAATGAACAGATATAGGCGAAACGATTTTTTCATTGCAGGGCCTCAGTTCTAAGACGGTACCCCACACCACGCACCGACTCAATCGGCGATTCTTTTTTGCCATGGCTTCGAACCAGCTTGCGTTTGATGCGCCCCACACACACATCCACCACATTGGTCTCCGGGTCAAAGTCCAAGCCCCACACGTATTTAAGAATTTGTTGACGCGAATAGATATGACCAGGTGAGCGCATCAGATATCCCAACAAGCTAAATTCGCGCTGGCTCAACACAGCACTGACATCACCCCAGTGCGCTGTTCGGTCGGCCAGATTCAGCACCAAATCTTTGCAAACAATTTGACTCACAGACTCTGGGTGTTTGCGGTGCAACAGGGCCTTGATCCGAGCCACCAATTCTTCGACATAAAAAGGTTTGGGCAAGTAATCGTCTGCGCCCAATTCAAACCCATTTAAACGATCGACCAATTCTGACTTGGCACTGAGCATGAGCACGCCCACATCGGTATTGGCTTGACGTATTTTTTGCAACACCTCCAAACCGTTGAGTTTGGGCAGCATCACATCGAGCACCACGATGTCGTAGCTTGCGGCTTCAAAAGCGCGAAGTCCAGACTCCCCGTCATCGCAATGTTTCACCTCAAAGTTCGCTTTGCTCAGCCCTGCAATCACGAACTCTGCAATCTTGAGCTCATCCTCGATGAGCAGTACACGCACTCGATCAGCCAATGGTTCCATGCCACGATTCTCATACGTTCATTCACGGATCGCCAAACTCATCACATGACAAAAACGTCATCATTGAAACGAATTCTTTAGAACTAGATATAAAGTGCAACATCAGCTGACATCGCCCATGTTCGATGCAGCCAAAATGACATCCGTACAAGAAAGATACCCCATGAAAGCCATTTATCTCAACGGTCACGGCGGCAACGAGGTCGTGCAAATTGGCGCACGCCCCGCACCCGAGCGTCGCCCGGGCGAAGTGCTGATTCGCATGCGCGCCAGCACCTTGAACCAAGTTGACCTCTACATGCGCAACAGCGGCGCAGGCATTACCCACGCGCTGCCCCAAACCATGGGCATTGAAGGCTTTG
This sequence comes from Limnohabitans sp. MORI2, assembly GCF_027925025.1. Classification (NCBI taxonomy): domain Bacteria; kingdom Pseudomonadati; phylum Pseudomonadota; class Betaproteobacteria; order Burkholderiales; family Comamonadaceae; genus Limnohabitans; species Limnohabitans sp. MORI2. Next base: position 758,655 of record NZ_AP027058.1, on the reverse strand, counting down.
GCCATGTGGCGGCCTGCGACGACCATGCCCATGTACAGGTGGGCGATGCCGTGGTGATTCATCCCGGCATCAGCTGCGGGCACTGCGAGTTTTGTCAGCGCGGCGACGACGTGCTGTGCACCCGCATCGCGCTGGTGGGCGAACACCGAGATGGCGCGTGGTCCGAATACGTGGTGGTGCCCGCGGACAACGTGCTGCCTGCGCCCAGCTACCTCACGCCGTTTGAGGCAGCGGCCCTCGCTGTGACCCACCTCACCGCATGGCGCATGGTGGTCACACAAGGTCAAGTCAAAGCGGGGCAAACCGTGTTGGTGTTTGGCATCGGCGGCGGTGTGTCGGTGGCGGCCTTGCAAATCGCCAAGGCCTTGGGTGCCAAAGTCATCGTCACCTCACGCCATGCGCACAAGCTCGAACGCGCCCAAGCCCTGGGTGCTGACCTTGGCATTCATACACCCGCTGACGATGTGGTGAAAAGCGTCATGGCCTTCACCGGCAAACGCGGTGTGGATGTGGTGATTGAAAACGTGGGCGAAGCCGTGTGGGGCGATGCCATGAAGTCATTGGTGCGCGGGGGTCGCTTGGTCACTTGCGGTGCCACCAGTGGCGACCAACCGCCTGCTGACTTGCGCCGCATCTTCATTCGCCAGCTGCAAATCTTGGGATCGACCTTGGGCAACTTGCAAGAGTTCAAAGACCTCTTGGCCTTTTGCGAGCAACACCACATTCGCCCCGTGATTGACCACATCTACCCCATGGACCAAGTGCACACCGCTTTGGATGTGATGTCGCGCGCCGAGCAGTTTGGCAAACTGGCTTTGGATTTGACCGCTGAAGAGATGAACCCGATCATCTACAACTAAAGTTTAGTTGTGAGAGGTGTACCAACTCAGTAGCATGCAAGAGAAATACGGATAAGCAAGCCCAATGAAATCACTTCTCATCATCGATGACCATCCTGTGTATCGAGATGCACTGAGCGAAAAATTGGCGTCTGAATTTATCCCTGCTGGCGTCCATGTCGCGAGCGCGAGCAGCGTGCAAGAAGGCTTGGATTTGATCAATTCATCCAACAAACAATGGATCATCTTGCTTGACATCCTCATGCCAGGCCTGAGCGGCTTAGCTGGCATCAAGGTATTCAAAGAGCTAGACAATGTAGAACAAGTGGTGGCTATTTCAGGCCTCGATGAACATAGCTGGGAGCCTAAAACCGTGTCAGCGGGTGCCTCTATGTTTCTATCTAAAAACGGCACTGCCGATTTCATGATTCGCAAACTCCGACCTCTCATGAACTTGGCAACACCTGAGCCCAGGGCAGCAGAAGCAAGCGAACCCAAAGAGTTTCGATTGACCCAGCGTCAACTCGAAGTTTTAAATTTGATCGCGCAAGGACACCCTAACAAAATCATTGCGGATCAACTCGACATCAGCGAACAAACCGTGAAGATTCACATCAATCAAATCTTCAGAGAGCTTCGCGTATTCAATCGAACGCAAGCTGTACTGAGGGGGCAAAAGCACAAACTCTTGCCCTGATGGACAAGCCCACAGCACAGGCCATTTCACAGGATCAAGGCAGTGAATCAACCATCTGAGACCAAGTCTCGTGATCTTTTCCTAGAAGACGAAGTCAACAACTTCTACTTACTCAGAGAAAAATCAGCGCACATCACCAAGGCAGCACGCTCTGCCACAACAGCCAATATCTTGGCACCCATGCTTTGCATTCCAATGTTCAAAGATGAGGTTCAGCCCTCGCACTTAGAACTCTGGTTAGGCTATATGTTCATCATGGTCATGATTCGAACATGGATGATTTTCAGGATTGAGCATGAAGCCGAAAAAATTCAAGACCCGAAACGTAATTTAAACATCGTCACGTGGGCTGTAGGTATCGTCGGCGTGGGCTGGGGACTGGGTTGGATCTTGATGGCTCCCGATTTGCTAATGGTCAATCGCATGATCTATGTGTACATGACCACGGCAGCCATGATCTCAAGCATGTTTGCCTACAGCGTGAACGCCACTACGTTTTATGCCTTCACACTGCCCATCATGATTCCCTCACTCAGTACGGTCTTGTGGTCAGTCCATATTTTTCCTTGGCCATTTTCTGTCGGCCTCGCATCGCTCTACATTGTGGTGCTGAGCATTGCGAGAAATTTTTCAAAGATTTTTGAAAACTCAGTCAGACTGCGTTTTCGTAACGAGCGGCTCTATCAAGAACTGGCCACCGAGCGAGACCAATCGATAGCAGCCAACGTCGCCAAATCAAAATTCATTGCTGTTGCCAGCCACGATTTGCGACAGCCCATGCATGCTGTGAACGTTTATCTGGAACTTTTCAATCCAGAGAATTTACCTCCGCTTGAAAAAAAGTCGCTCACAAAAATCAAAAACAGCATCACCACACTCAATGCCATGTTTGACTCTTTGCTCAACATCAGCAAACTTGATGCGGATGTGATGCAAGTCAGCCAACGTCCCTTTCGACTGGAGGACCTTGCTTACACCATTCGAGATCTCGTCGAAACCAAGGCACATAGCAAAGGACTGGTTTTTCAAACCAATGCACCCGATTGGGTGGTGCATGGTGACAAATTGCTATTGCAGCAAATCCTCAGCAACTTGGTCTCCAACGCCATTCAATACACAGAGGCTGGTGAAATCAACATCCACTTTGACACGCATCTCGACTGTTTAAGTATCGAAGTGCGAGACACAGGATGTGGCATCGCCGCCGCCGATCAGCAACAAATTTTTAGCCAATTCTTTCGCGCCGATCGAACCCGCGCCTTGCACGATGGACTAGGACTAGGCTTATCGATCGTCAAACGTTTGTGCGATTTGATAGGAGCAGAAATTCACGTGTTTTCTGAAATTGGTCAAGGTGCTCGATTTGTGGTCAACACGCCTTTTTTGATCACGCAAGATGCGCAAGAGACGCCACGCACAAAGACAACGTTCACTGCCCTTCACCCACATCACAGTCTCTCTGGCAAATCGATTGCAGTCATCGAGGACAACCCTGTCATCGTAGAGGCTTACCGACACACCCTCGCCAGCAAAGGGGCTCATGTGCAGGTGCTCTCCGAGCACACCGAAGAGCTTGAAAGTCAGCTTGAAACCATCGATCAGATTGACTGCATCTTGTGTGATTTCCGTTTAACCAACACAACAGGTGATGTGCTGATTGAAAAAATCAGAGAGAGCTACAACGAAGAAATTCCGGCCATCATCGTCACAGCGGACACATCGCCCACACACATCAATTTATTTGCCAAATTGAATGTGCAGGTTTTGCATAAGCCCATCAGTTTTCACGAAATTGCGCAGGCCATCGAAAAGACCATCACGCAACAGCCTTCGCCTTAGCTCACGCCAGTCCTAACAACCGTACCGCGTTGTCTTTCAAAATGCCTGGCATCACCTCAGGCTTAAAGCCTGCGACCTCAAAGTCTTTCATCCAACGCTCGGGCGTGATCAACGGATAGTCGCTGCCAAACAGCACACGGTCTTTCAACAGCGTGTTGGCGTATTGAACGAGTTGTTTGGGAAAGTACTTGGGGCTCCAGCCTGAGAGGTCAATCCACACATTGGGTTTGTGCGTGGCCACGCTCAGTGCCTCGTCTTGCCAAGGAAAGCTGGGGTGGGCCATGACGATTTGCATGTCAGGCCAATCAATCGCCACATCGTCCAAGTGCATGGGGTTGCTGTAGGCCAAACGCAAGCCCCCACCGCAACGCATGCCACTGCCAATGCCGCTGTGGCCCGTGTGAAAAATGGCGGGCAGTTTGTAGTGGTTGATGACTTCGTAAATCGGCCATGCCATCTTGTCGTAAGGGTGGTAGCCCTGCACCGTGGGGTGGAACTTGAAACCTTTGATGCCTTCTTCGGTGATGAGCCGCTCGGCTTCGCGTGCGCCCATCTTGCCCTTGTGTGGGTCGATGCTGGCAAAGGCCACCATCATGTCGCTGTTGTCGCGCGCGGCCTTGGCAATTTCTTCGTTAGGAATACGGCGACGGCCCAGCTGCGATTCGCTATCCACGGTGAACATCACCAATCCAATTTTTCGCTCGCGGTAATAGGCCACGGTCTCGTCAATGGTGGGGCGGCGGTTGCTGCCAAAAAACTTGTCGGCGGCGCGGTCATATTCCTCGCCGTAGTTGTCAAACGGGTTCCAGCAGCTCACTTCGGCGTGGGTGTGGATGTCAATCGCAATCAGGTCTTGGTGTTTCATAGCTGTGATTATGAGCAGTTCAGATTTAGGGAAAGTCCCATGTTCCTTCGCCAACGTCGACCGCCAAAATAAACGTTATAAAAAATAACCTTACTGCCACCCGGAAAGATCGACATGACCACCACCTTTCACCCCTCAATTGAACGTGCCCGTAGCAATGGCGTCTCACTGGAGATGCACGGCGCAGTGGCCGTGGTGCGCTTGTGCCGCCCCACCAAACGCAATGCTTTGAGCGACACACTCATCGAAGCGCTACGCGATATTTTTCAAAACCTGCCCGCCGAAGCCCGCGCTGCGGTGGTGCATGGCGAAGGCGATCACTTCTGTGCAGGTCTTGATTTGTCCGAACTCAAAGAACGTGACGCCGGTGAAGGCGTGCACCACTCACGCAGCTGGCACGCCGCGCTCGAAGCCGTGCAGTTTGGTCGTGTGCCTGTGATTGCAGCCTTGCATGGCGCGGTGGTAGGCGGCGGTTTGGAATTGGCCTCTGCCTCGCACATTCGCGTGGCCGACGACAGCACCTTCTACGCCTTGCCCGAAGGCACGCGTGGCATCTTTGTGGGTGGCGGTGGTTCGGTGCGTATTCCCAAGCTCATTGGCGTGGCCCGCATGACCGACATGATGATGACCGGCCGCGTCTACAACGCCCAAGACGGCGAACGCTTGGGCTTTGCGCAATACCTCGTACCTGCTGGCGAATCGTTGGCCAAAGCCATTGAGTTGGCCACCCGCATTGCCACCAACGCCCCACTCACCAACTACGCGCTCATGCACGCACTGCCTCGCATTGCCGAGCAGCCTGCCGACCATGGCTTCATGACCGAAGCGCTCATGTCGTCAATTGCCCAAGCCGCACCCGAAGCCAAAGCCCGTGTGCGTGCTTTCTTGGAAGGCAAAGCACCCAAAGTCAGCAAAGACTGACCCGCTTTGGAGGAGACAACCATGACAACCGCTAAATTTCGCCCACTTCAATTCGGGGTCACACGCGTCAATGTGCGCGACGGTGCCGACAGCGGCACGCACTACCTCAAAGCTGATCAAGCCCTGCAAAACTACCCCGAGCGCATGACCGACCGTCTGCGCCATTGGGCTCACGAAGCACCTGAGCGCACCTTGTTTGCACGTCGCGTCAAACAAGCCGATGGCAGCTTTGGTGACTGGCGCCATGTGAGCTACCAAGAGGCTTGGACCACGGCACGCAACATTGCCCAAGGCTTGATTGACCGTGGCTTGAACGCCGAGCGCCCTGTGGCCATCTTGAGCGAAAACAGCTTAGAGCACGCCTTGATGGCTTTGGGCTGCATGTTGGCTGGTGTGCCGTTTGTGCCCACGTCGCCCCCCTACTCGCTGGTCAGCGTGGACTACGACAAACTCAAGCACGTACTCAAAACCGTCACACCCGGTTTGGTGTTTGCACAAGACGAGCGCTACGCCAAAGCCATTGCGGCCACCGTGGGCGATGACATTGAAGTGGTCATGAACAGCGGCAACGTGGCAGGCCGATCCACCACCCCCTTTGCACAGCTGTGCGCCATTCCTGCGACCGAAGCCGTGGACCAAGCCATGGCCGCGACGGGCCCCGACACGATTGTGAAATTCTTGTTCACCAGTGGCTCCACCAAACTACCCAAAGCCGTCATCAACACCAACCGCATGTGCTGCGCCAACCAGCAGCAAATGACCCAATCGATGCCTGTGCTCGCCGAGAAGCCTTTGGTGCTGGTGGACTGGCTGCCATGGAACCACACTTTTGGTGGTAACCACAACTTCGGCATGGTGATCTACCACGGCGGCACGCTCTACATTGACGACGGCAAGCCCACACCTGCTTTGATTGGCGAGACTTTGCGCAACCTGCGCGAGATCGCACCCACGGTGTACTTCAATGTACCCACGGGTTACGAAGCCATTGCCAGTGCCATGAAGACCGATGACGCGCTGCGCAAAAACTTTTTGTCGCGCGTCAAGATGTTCTTTTACGCCGGTGCCGCGCTGGCCCAACCCATTTGGGACAGCTTGTACGAGAGCGAAGAACGCGAAATTGGCGAACGCATTGTCATGACCTCGGGCCTAGGGATGACCGAGTCCGGTCCCTTTGGTTTGTTTGTCACCAACCCCCACGTGCGCGCTGGCGATTTGGGGCTGCCCACGCCTGGCCTGGAGCTCAAGCTGATCGACATGGAAGGCAAAACTGAGGTGCGCTACCGTGGCCCCAACATCACGCCCGGCTACTGGCGTGCGCCTGTGGAAACCTTTGAGGCATTTGACGAAGAAGGCTTCTTCAAAACGGGTGACGCGGTGAAGTGGATTGACGAAACCGATGTGCACTTGGGCCTGAAGTTTGATGGCCGAATTGCTGAAGACTTCAAACTCGCCACCGGCACCTTTGTGAGCGTGGGCCCTTTGCGCGGCAAGATCATTGCCGCAGGCGCACCCTACATCCAAGACGTGGTGCTGACCGGCTTGAACATGAAAGAAATTGGCGCCATGGTGTTCCCCACCCCTCGCGTGCGCGAACTCGCGGGCTTACCCGACACCGCGCCCTTGGCCGATGTGTTGGCCGCGCCTGCGGTGTTGGCCCACATGCAAAAGGTGGTCAACGAGTTGGCCGCCACCAGCACTGGCAGCGCCAACCGCATTGCCCGCATGTGCTTGCTGAGCGAGCCACCCACCATCGACAAAGGTGAGATCACCGACAAAGGCTCGATCAACCAACGCTCTGTGCTGCACCACCGCGCAGACACCGTGGCCGCGCTGCACGAAGACCGTTTGCACTACATCCTCAAACCACAGGCTTAAAAAGATATGTCCAAAGGATTTTTCAATTCATTCCAAGATGTGTGGATGCACGAAGGCGTGCGCACCCCCATGGTGGATTACTGCGGTGCACTCGGCCACATTTCGCCCACCGACCTCGGCATCAAAGCCGCGCGCGAAGCCTTGAAGCGCGCAGGCATTGCTCCCACAGAAATTGGCTCAGTCATCACCGGCAACATGGCCCCTGGCGACTTCGACCAATTCTTCTTGCCCCGCCACATCGGCCTGTACGCAGGCGTACCCCAAGAAGTGCCAGCCATCATGGCGCAGCGCATTTGCGGCACAGGCTTTGAGCTGTTCCGTCAAGCGGGTGAACAAATCGAAGCCGGCGTCTGCGATGCCGCTTTGGTGGTGGGCACCGAGAGCATGACGCGCAACCCCATTGCCGCGTTTGACCACCGCACCGGCTTCAAGCTCGGCGCACCCGTAGGCTTCAAAGACTACATGTGGGAAGCGCTCAAAGATCCAGCCGCTGGTATCAACATGATCCAAACCGCTGAGAACTTGGCCAAGAAATACAACATCACCCGCGAAGAGGTAGACCAATTCGCGTCCGACTCATTTGCCAAGGCTGTGGCCGCGCAAGAAGCAGGTTTCCATGCGGGCGAAATCGTGCCGGTGGTCACCGAGAAGTTCGAGCTAGAAGGCTACAAAGCACGCGGCATCAAGCTGCAAGGCAAAGTCACCGAAGTCAACGCGGACACGCACGCACGCATCTCCCCCGTGGAAGTGCTGGCCAAACTCAAGCCCGTGTACGAAGGTGGCGTGCAAACCGGTGGCAACAGCGCCGCCTTGGTCGATGCAGCTGCCGCTTGTGTGGTGACCTCTGGCGCGTATGCCAAAGCCCACAACAAAAAACCCATGGCTCGCGTAGTCGCTGCTGCCTCGGTGGGCGTGCCGCCCGAGATCATGGGCATTGGCCCCGCACCGGCCATTCGTTTGTTGCTGGAGCGCACCGGCCTCACGCTCGACCAAATCGACCGCTTTGAGATCAACGAAGCCCAAGGCGCACAAACTTTGGCTGTGGGTAAAGAACTCGGCTTGGACATGTCCAAGCTCAACGTCAACGGCGGCGCGATTGCCTTGGGCCATCCCCTCGCCTGTACCGGCGTGCGTTTGACCATCACCTTGGCACGCGAACTTCAACGCTCGGGCAAACGCTATGGCATCTCCAGCGCCTGCGTAGGCGGTGGCCAGGGCATTGCCTTGCTCATCGAAAACCCCGAGGCGGCGTAAGTCTGCAGGCCAACACAATCATTCAAAGAGACCCTTATGAACATTCAAGGACAAGCAGCATTGGTCACCGGCGGCGGCTCCGGCCTCGGTGAAGCCACCGCACGTGAACTAGGCCGTTTGGGCGCCAAAGTCGCGGTGCTCGACCTCAACTTAGACAACGCACAACGCGTGGCCAAAGACATCGGTGGCGTGGCTGTGTCGTGCAACGTGTCAGACCCCGAGAGCATGGCCCAAGCCATCGAAACCGCAGCGGCCGCACACGGCCCTGCGCGCATCTTGATGCAAATTGCGGGCATTGGTACCGCCAAGCGCGTGGTCGGCAAAGACGGCAACGCCGCCCCTCTGGAAGACTTCATGAAAGTGGTGAATGTCAACTTGGTGGGCACCTACAACGCAGCCCGTTTGTTTGCCGCCGCAGCCGCCAAGCTCGACCCACTCGAAGACGGTGAACGCGGCGTGATGGTGTGGACTGCATCTGTCGCCGCCTTTGATGGCCAAGTGGGCCAACAAGCCTACAGTGCCTCCAAAGCAGGCGTGGCTGGCATGACCCTGCCCATGGCCCGCGACTTGGCCCAACACGGCATTCGCGTGTGCACCATCGCACCCGGCTTGTTTGCTACGCCACTCATGAAAACATTGCCAGAACCTGTGCAGCAGTCACTCGCGGCGAGCATCCCCTTCCCTTCTCGTTTGGGCAAGCCCGAAGAGTTTGCGCAACTGGCCTCACACATCGTGAGCAACACACATCTGAATGGCGAGGTCATCCGTTTGGATGGCGCCTTGCGCATGGCCCCACGCTGAAAGACACACGATGAGCAAAACCGTTGTTTACGAAGTTGAAATCATGTTCGGTGACTGCGACCCCGCAGGCATCGTGTTCTTCCCCAACTACTCCAAGTGGATGGATGCCTCGTCCTTGAACTTCTTCGTCAAGTGTGGCGTGCCCACTTGGCGCGAGTTGGTCAAGACCACCGGCATCATTGGCACGCCGCTCTTGGAGATCAACACCAAATTCATGCGTCCTGCCACCTACGGCGAGCGCATTCAGGTGCACACCAGCATCCATGAGTGGCGCGAAAAAGTCGTCATTCAAAAACACGTCGTCATGCGTGGCGACACGGTGTTGTGCGAAGGCTTTGAAACCCGCGCGTTTTGCATCAAGCACCCAGAAGATCCAGACCGCATCAAAGCGATTCCCGTTCCCGCAGACATCAAAGCCTTGTGCTCTTGATGTGTTCATTTCACTTTTTCAACCACGATAACCAGGAGACAACCATGAACTTCAAGAAGACCCTTGTGACTTTGGCCGCCACTGTCGCATGCTCTGCCGCTTTGGCCGACATCAACATCGGCGTGAGCTTGGCGCTCACAGGCCCCGGCTCTGGCTTGGGCATTCCCATGCAAAACCAGCTCAAGCTGTTCCCCAAAACCATTGGCGGTGAAAAAGTCAACCTCATCGTGTTGGACGACGCCACCGATCCAGGCAAAGGCTCTGCCAACGCCCGCCGCTTTGTGACCGAAGACAAAGTGGATGTGATCTTTGGCTCGTGTATCACCGCCGTGGCTGCTGCCATGACCGACATCGCCTCTGAAGCTGGCACCGTGCAAGTGGCTGGCTCACCTGTGGGCGTGCCCGCTGGCAAAGACAAGTGGTTGTTCCGCTTGCCCCAATCCAACACTGTGATGGGCCACGCTGTGGTCGAGCACATGAAAAAGCAAGGTGTGAGAACCATTGGTTTCTTGGGCTACACCGACGCCTATGGCGAGCAATGGCTCAAAGAAATCACACCTCAATTGGACAAAGCGGGCATCAAAATCGTCGCCACTGAGCGCTTTGCACGCACCGACACCAGCGTGACCCCCCAAGCCTTGAAGATCAACGCCGCCAACCCTGACGCCGTGTTGATCGTGGCTTCTGGCTCTGGCGCTGCCATGCCTCAACTCGGCATGGTCGAGCGCGGCTACAAAGGCAAGATTTACCAAACGCACGCTGCTGCCACACAAGACTTGATGCGCGTCGGCGGCAAGGCTGTGGAAGGCACCTTCGTGGTCTCTGGCCCCGCTGTGATTGCCGAGCAATTGCCTGACAGCCACCCCTCCAAAAAAGTGTCGATGGACTTCGTCAACAAGTTCGAAGCAGCCAACGGTCCTAAGTCGCGCAACCAGTTTGCTGGCCACGCTTACGACTTCCAAGTGACCATGGAAAAAGTGTTGCCTGTGGCCCTGAAAAAAGCCAAGCCCGGCACACCTGAGTTCCGCGCTGCCATTCGTGATGCCATTGAAGGCATGGGCCGCACCGTGTTTGCACACGGCGTGATGAACTGGACCAAAGACGACCACTGGGGCTACACCATGGAAACCGGTGTGATGCTCAAAGTGGTGGATGGCCAATTCGCGGTTGAACGTTAATTCGCTGAAGTAACCCCCACACCCGGCAGGCTGGTCCTGCTGGGTGTTTTTAAGAGAAACAACATGGACTTTTCTATCGCCAGCATTCTGATGCTGGACGGTGCCACCAACGGCGCGGTGTATGCCCTCTTAGGGCTTGCCACGGTTTTGGTCTTCACCGTCACACGCGTCATCTTTATTCCCCAAGGCGAGTTTGTGGCTTATGGTGCGTTGACCATGGCCATGCTGCAAGCAGGCAAAGTGCCGGGCACCGTGTGGTTGCTCATGATGCTGGCTGTGCTCGCTGCACTGATGGAATGCTGGAGCCGATGGCACCATGACCGCAATTTGATGCATGGCATCAAGTCTGGCGTGGTCATGGCCATTCCCCCTTTGTTGATTGCGTGCTTCACCCTGTGGGCCGCGCCTCAAAATTTCCCCATGCCCGTGCAAGCGCTTTTGAGCATTGCCGTGGTCGCGACCTTTGGCCCACTGGTGTATCGCATTGCCTACCAGTCGCTTGAATCAGCCACGCCTTTGGTCTTGCTCATCGTTTCGGTGGGTGTGCATTTCGCCATGACAGGCTTAGGCTTGTTGTTCTTCGGTGCTGAGGGTTTTCGCAACCCCAGCTTCTTGACCGAAAGCTGGAGCGTCGGCCCCCTGAACATCACCGGCCAAGTGGTCATCATCTTCACCACGGCTTTGTTGCTCATTGCGGCACTGTGGGTGTTTTTTGAACGCACTTTGTTTGGCAAGGCTTTGCGTGCCACAGCGGTCAACCGCACAGGTGCTCGCTTGATGGGCATTTCCACCCACGCCGCAGGTCAGTTCACCTTCTTGCTGGCTGCGGGCATTGGTGCCGTGTCGGGCTTGTTGATTGGCCCGACCACCACTGTGTTTTATGACTCTGGTTTCTTGATCGGTCTCAAAGGCTTTGTGGCCGCCGTAGTGGCCGGTTTGTCGAGCTACCCCGGCGCCATGGTGGGCGCATTGTTTGTGGGGGTGGTCGAATCGTTTGGCTCGTTCTGGGCAAGCGCTTTCAAAGAGGTGATTGTGTTCACCATGATCTTGCCCATCTTGCTGTGGCGTTCGCTCAGCAGTGGTCATTCTGACGAGGAGCATTGAGATGCGCCGCTGGCTACTTTTATTCGCGGCAGTGCCTTTGGTGGCTGCTTTGCCTGTTCCTGATTTTTGGATTTTCCAACTCAACTACATTGGCCTGTATGCCATGACTTGCATGGGTTTGGTGTTGCTCACTGGGGTGTCGGGCTTGACGTCGTTTGGTCAAGCCGCGTTTGTCGGCATTGGTGCCTACACCACCGCTTGGATGACGCTCAACCTCGGTTGGTCGCCTTGGCTCACTTTGTGGGTGGGCTTGGGCCTCACGTTTGTGAGTGCACTCGTGGTGGGCGTCATCACGCTGCGCATGTCGGGTCACTACCTGCCATTGGCCACCATTGCGTGGGGGCTGTCGCTGTACTACCTCATGGGCAATATGGATGCCTTGGGCAAGTACGACGGTTTGCTCGGCTTACAAAGCCTCAATGTGTTTGGCTTTGACATTGGCCAAGGCCGCCCCTTCTTTGTGTTGACGTGGCTCATTCTTTTTGCCTCGGCGATGTGCATGACGCAACTGCTCGACTCGCGTGCAGGCCGCGCCATTCGCTCACTCAAGAACGGCACACAAATGGCCGAAGCCATGGGCATCAACACCTTCCGCTACAAAGTCACCGCCTTCGTCATGGCGGCATTATTGGCTTCGGTGGCGGGCTGGTTGTTGGCGCACTTTCAGCGCACGGTCAACCCATCGGCCTTTGGCCTCAAGATGGGCATTGAATATTTGTTCATGGCCGTGGTCGGGGGTGTGGGCTACATCTGGGGCGCCATCGTCGGCGCGGGCCTCATCAAGCTGATGGACGACTACTTGCAAGTGCTGTTGCCCAAACTCATTGGCACCAGCGGCAGCTACGAAGTGATTGTGTTTGGTGTGTTGTTGGTGCTCGTACTCAAGTACTTGCCCGATGGCATTTGGTCTTTGGTGGCGCGCTATATGCCTCGCCGTGACCGTGAGGTGAACTGGGCCAATGCCGGCCACTTGCCTGAAACACACAAGCCCCAACGCGGTGAGCTGTTGCTCGACGTGCAAGACATTCGCAAACAGTTTGGTGGCTTGGTGGCGGTCAACGACATTCGCTTCCAAATCAATGCAGGTCAAATCGTCGGCCTCATTGGTCCGAACGGTGCGGGCAAGTCAACCACATTCAACCTCATCACCGGCGTGTTACCTCTCACATCCGGCGCAGTGAAGTTCCGTGGCGAAACCATCAGCGGTTTGCCTTCGCGTGAAATTTTGCGCAGCGGCATGGCACGCACCTTCCAGCACGTGAAGATGATCCCCGACATGACCGTGCTGGAGAACGTGGCGATTGGTGGCTACAGCCGTGGTCACACCGGCGTGCTCTCGGGCATGTTGGGCACCAACCACGAAGAAGAAAAACGCCTCTTCAAATTGGCACAACAACAACTCGAGCGCGTGGGCATTGGTCACACGATGCACGAGACCGCAGGCAACTTGGCCATGGGCCAACAACGCCTGATGGAAATTGCGCGTGCCTTGTGTGCCGACCCTGCCCTGCTGCTGCTTGACGAGCCTGCAGCCGGTTTGCGCCACAAAGAAAAACAAGCCTTGGCCGATGTGCTCCGTCAGCTGCAAAGCGAAGGCGTGAGCATCTTGCTGGTGGAACACGACATGGACTTGGTGATGCAAGTCTGTGACAAATTGGTGGTGATGGAATTCGGCACGTTGTTGCTCGAAGGCACGCCCAAAGAAATTCAAGAAAGCCCCGTGGTGCGCGCCGCCTACTTGGGCACCGAACACTAAGGACCGGCCATGACAACGCCTCTTCTCGACATCCGAGACCTCCATGCAGGCTACGGCAAAGCCGAAGTGCTGCACGGCATCGACCTGCACGCCGACAAAGGCCAAGTGATCACCGTCATTGGCCCCAACGGCGCAGGCAAAACCACCCTACTCAACACCCTCATGGGCTTGCTGCCCACGCGTGGCCAAATGTTTTACCGTGGCGAAGACATCAGCGACTTCACCCTCGAAGAACGCGTGATGATGGGCATTGCCTTGGTGCCTGAAAAGCGCGAGTTGTTCAGCACGATGACGGTGGAAGACAACTTGGAGCTGGGCGGCTTTCGCCAAATGCGCATGGGCAACCTGCAATGGCGTCAGCGCATGGACGATGTGTATGACATCTTCCCCCGCCTCAAAGAACGCCGCTTGCAACAAGCGGGCACACTCTCGGGTGGCGAGCGTCAAATGTTGGCCGTGGGTCGCGCCATGATGTCGCGCCCTGATGTGCTCATGCTGGACGAGCCCAGCCTCGGCTTGGCGCCACTCATCGTCAAAGAAATTTTCACCATCATCGAAACCCTGCGCAAAACTGGCGTGACCATTGTGTTGGTCGAACAAAACGCACGCGCCGCATTGGCCGTGGCCGACTACGGCTACGTACTGGAAATGGGCGAAGTCAGCTTGCACGGCGTAGCCTCTGAGCTGGCCCAAGACAGCCGCGTGATTGACACCTACCTTGGCGCAGCACGCAAGGATTAAAAAATGGCCGACTACCAACCCCGTTTAGACGATGTTCAGTTTGTGCTGCACAACGTGCTGCACGCGCCAGAACGCATTGCAGCCCTCGCCCCCTACGGCGAAGTGGACGCCGACTTGATGAACCAAATTTTGGAAGAAAGCGGCAAGTTCATTGCTGAACAAATTGCACCGCTCAACCCTGTGGGCGACCATGTGGGCGCGCAATGGAAAGACGGCAACGTGACCATGCCCCCCGGCTTCAAGGACGCGTACCAAGCGTTTTGGCAAGCGGGCTGGGCGTCGCTGTGTACCGCCACCGATGACGGTGGCCAAGGCTTGCCTGCGGTGTTGGAGAGCGTGCTGTACGAATGGCTGTCTGCCGCCAACCACGGCTGGACCATGGCCCCCGGTTTGTTGCACGGCGCGTATGAGTGCATCAAGCACCACGCCAGTGACGAACTCAAAGCGCAGTACCTCAGCAAAGTGGGCACCGGCGAATGGCTGGCCACCATGTGCTTGACCGAGCCACATGCAGGCAGCGACTTAGGCTTGGCATCGACCAAAGCCGTGCCGCAACCCGATGGCGCGTATTTGATTTCGGGCACCAAAATTTTCATCAGCGGTGGCGAACACGACCTGACCGACAACATCGTTCACTTGGTGCTGGCCCGCTTGCCCGATGCACCGGCTGGCCCCAAAGGTTTGTCGCTGTTCCTCGTGCCCAAGTTTTATGCCGATGGCACACGCAGTGCCGTGCACTGCGAACGCATTGAAGAAAAAATGGGCATCCACGGCAGCCCCACTTGCGTCATGCGCTTTGACGAAGCACGCGCTTGGTTGGTGGGCGACATTGGCCGTGGCTTGAACGCTATGTTTGTGATGATGAACGCCGCCCGCTTGCACGTCGCCTTGCAAGGCGTGGGTTTGCTCGATGCCGCTTTGCAAAAGGCCGATGCGTATGCGCATGAGCGCCGCCAAATGCGCGCCCCACGCGTTGCGGGCGAAAAAGGCTCGGCCCCCGCCGACCTCATCATCGAACACCCCGCCATGCGCCGCATCTTGGACACGCAACGTGCGTGGGTCGATGGCTCACGCGTGTTGGCCTACGAAACCGGCTTGGCTCTGGACGAAGCCAAACACCACCCCGACGCTGCACAGCGCGAAGCCGCGCAGCGTTGGTGCGCGCTCATCACCCCCATCCTCAAAGCGTCGTGCACCGACCAAGGCTTTCATGGCGCGAGCGAGTGCCTGCAAGTCTTTGGCGGCCACGGCTATGTGAGCGAATGGGGCATCGAGCAAAACGTGCGCGACGCACGCATCGCCATGATTTACGAAGGCACCAATGAAATTCAAGCCATCGACTTGCTCATGCGCAAAGTGGTGAGCGACGGTGGTGCTGCCATGACCGCCATGCTCGACGCACTGAGCAGCGGCTTGTCTGCGAGCAAGGCTCACGAAGCCCAAGTGTTGCAACTCTTTGACCAACTCAAGGCCACCACGCACACCTGCTTGCAAGCGGCACAACAGCCAGACGGCCAAGTACGCTTGAGCTGGATTGCGGGCGACTACTTGCGCATGGCCACACTGGCCCTGTTGGCTTGGAGCTGGACACGCATTGAAGCTGCAGAAGGTAGCCAAGCACCGCGTTGGCAAACCCCTGCGGCCGCGCTGCGTGCGTGGGTGCTGCCTGAGTTTGGCATGCGCTCTGGCATCATTGAGGCCCAGCTCAAAGCCTGACCATGACCCCATCGCCCCGCGCCAGCACCACCCCACGCAAAACCGTTAAGAAAGCCGCAGCCGCTGAGGCTGTGGTGTCTGACAACGGCACAGCGTATTTGGAAACACTGATGGGCTACAACGCCAGCCGTGCCTCGCAAACCATGGTGTCGCACTTCATGCGTGGGGTGAACCAGTTTGATTTGCGCACGGTTGATTTTTCTGTGCTCTCCATCATGGCGCATCAGCCAGGCGTCACGTCGCGCCAACTGTGCCAACTGCTCAATGTGTTGCCACCCAATATGGTGGTGCTGCTGCGCGACTTGGACAAGCGTGGTTTGATTGAACGCACCCCTCACCCCACCGATGGCCGTGCCATGGGCTTGTCGCTCAGTACCAGCGGCAAAGCCTTGATGAAGAAAGCCGAAAAAGCTGCGAGCGATGCCGACGCACAAGGCACCGCCCACCTCACAGCGGCTGAGCGCAAAACGCTCACGCGTTTGCTGCAAAAAATTTACATCCGTTAAGACACGTCCCAATCACTTGAACGTGTTCAACACCTCTTGGCGCAGCTCTGGTGTCACCTCGGGCTTGATGTCAAACCAAGACTCAAAAGCGGGCACGGCTTGATGCAACAACATCTCTAAACCATTCACGGTCAAGTTGCCACGCAGACGTACAGCTTCGAGCAATGGAGTTTCCAGAGGGATGTAAATCAAATCAGACACGATCGCTGTTTTGGGCAAGGCATCCAGATGAATGTCCAAAGGCGGCTGACCGTACATGCCTTGGTTGGTGGAGTTGATCAACATCGCACAACCATCCAAAGCGCTGTGGCGCTCATCCCAGTCATAGGCTTTGACAATGTGCGGCGCAATGCTGGCCAGTTCTTGCGCAGTGGCCAGTGTGCGGTTGAGCAGTCGAATTTCTTTGGCCCCTTCGTGAATCAAACCAAACAGCACCGCACGCGCTGCGCCACCTGCACCCAACACGACGATGGGACCTTCGTCTGCACGCCAGCCGGGCTTGGCGACTTTCAAACTGGTGATGTAGCCAATCCAATCGCTGTTAAAGCCATGCAAGCTGCCATCGGCTCTGCGCACGATGCAGTTGATGGCCCCAATTTTTTCGGCCATCGGATCGATTGAATCCATCAACGGCATGGCCAGCAATTTATGCGGCTGCGTGATGTTGCCACCTGCAATACCCAAAGCCCGCATGCCACGAATGGCGGCTTCGATGTTTTCAATCTGCACAGGGAAATGCCCGTAAGCACCCAAAATACCGTGCTTTTTGATCCAGTGGTTGTAAATGATGGGTGAACGAGATTGAAAAACCGGCATCCCGATGATGCCGGCCAATTTGAATTGCTTGGGTTCTGACATGGTGGTGACTTCTTGCTAACAGGCTCGCGCTATTGTCGCCGCATCACAAATCCAAGTTAATCAAGCGCAAACCGAGGCCACAAAAAATCAGGCCTGCCAATCGGTCAAACCACAACGCCACTTTTGGCCAACGCGCAAACCACTGCCCCACCGTGCCTGCAAAGTAACCCAGCGTGCCAAACAGCAACGCAGCCTGCAACGTAAACGCCACGCCCAGCGCCGCCAACTGCCAAGGC
Organism: Limnohabitans sp. MORI2; assembly: GCF_027925025.1. NCBI lineage: Bacteria > Pseudomonadati > Pseudomonadota > Betaproteobacteria > Burkholderiales > Comamonadaceae > Limnohabitans > Limnohabitans sp. MORI2. The sequence goes on along the minus strand of NZ_AP027058.1, from coordinate 741,036 downwards.
ACATCGCCACGCTCGGCCCGCACAAACTGCGGCAAGAAAGCCAAGAAAAACAACATCACCTTGGGGTTGATGGCATTGGCCAACACACCGCGCCAAAAAAGCTGCATGGCTGTTTGGTCAGGCGCGTCACTCGGCACGCTTGCGCCACCGCGGCTGCGCAAGGCCTGCACGCCGAGCCAAAACAAATACAAACCGCCCGCCACACGCAAGGCCGCAAACGCCATGGGCGAAGCCAACAACAGCGAGCTCACCCCAATCGCCGCCAAGGTGGTGTGGCTCAAGCAGCCCATCGCACATCCCAACCCAAACGCCATACCCTGCTTGCGCCCACGCGACATGCCCAAGCTCAACACCATGAGGTTGTCGGGGCCGGGGGAGATGGTGAGCAGGCTGGCGGCCAGCAAGAAGGCAAGGAGTTGGTCGAGGGTGAGCATGGTGAGGTTCATTCTAAAAGAGACCACTCCCAGATCATGCTAATAAATAGCATGATCGTGCTAATATCCAGCAATGTCTATCGCATCGTGTCTGTTCAGTAATAGCCAAGTTAGGCTGTTGCCCTGGCTATTTGGCCAGCCCGAGCGCAGCTATCACCTGAGTGAGCTGCGCCGCCTCACATCCTTGGGCAGCGCCACACTGCAACGCGAGCTCAACCGCTTGGTCGACTCGCAGCTCGTGCTCTCGACACGCGTGGGAAACTTGCGGTGTTTTCAAGCCAATGCACAAAGCCCTGTGTTTGCAGAGCTGGTTGCAATCATCCGCAAAACCATGGGCGCAGCCCCACTGCTGCTACAAGCCTTGCAGCCCATGGCGCAGCGCATTGACACTGCCTTTATTTTTGGTTCCGTGGCGAAAGGTAACGACACCGCCAACAGCGATGTGGACGTGTTGCTGGTGGGTAAAGGCTTGGTGCTGAGTGACATTCTTCAACTGCTACTTCCAATCGAAACCTCGTTGGGTCGCAAAATCAATCCGACCTGCTACACGCCTGGCGAATATGCCAAGCGTTTGGCAGAGCCGGACTCTTTTGTGAACCGCATCTTGGCGCAGCCCACGCTGCCCTTGATTGGAGATGTGCATGCCACCCAACGCTCTGGAGAACTTGGCTCGAATAGGTCAACTGAAAGTTGAACCACGCAACGATGCCGAGGTGCGACGCATGCTCGACATGGCACGCATCCGATTGGCAGATGCGCAAATTGGCAGCCTATCAGCCGAAGGGCGATTTACCAGCGCGTACAACGCGGCACACGCCGCCGCCCTGGCCGCACTGCGCTGGCATGGCTACCGAAGCGAAAACCGCTACACCGTGTTTCAGTGCCTCACCCACACACTGAACTGGCCCGCACACCAATGGCGTGCGTTGGACATGGCCCACCAAAAACGCAACCTGGCTGAGTACGAAGGCTATTTGGAAATTGAGGAGTCGCAGATTACGCAGCTTTGTATCTTGGTAACCGACCTAATCGAAAATACAACGAAGATGACAGAAGCATTGTGAATAAACACACTTATTGATAGATTTTGATGCGCTTAATCATCGCCGTACATCTTGAAATACTCTTGAGCGTGGGTCATGTACAGATCGGTATAGAGGTTGTAAATCTCAAACCAGTGCAAACCGCGAATAGGCCCAGTCTCCGCCTTAGTTGAAAGAAAGAAATCAATTGCCTGCGGATGGGATGGCTTGTTCAGATAAGACCAAATCACCGTAAGCGTGAAGTTCTCAAAGTCCACTTGTTTCACGTTTGATGGGTGTTCTTCGTCCTTTGGAAACGAAGTTCCGCGCCGACTGCAAACAGCCATGAACCTCAGCTGCCCTTGGTTTGGTTCATAAACTCCCAATGACTCTAGCCGGTCAACGCACTTGACAGGCAATTGGTATCTGTCGCGAGATAGATCACCACAAATACGAAACAGGACAGGGACGAACAAATTGTCTAGCTTAATGCCGGTCGTGTATTGGCATATGTCCTCGGTCCTATCAGGGAACGTTTGGGTCCGTTTGATGACATTGACCGCTGGGCTTTTCTTGCTTGCGTGAACAGAAATGTGCTTTTCGCAAGCTTCAAATTTAGACTCATCACAAACCGCCACCAGTTCGCCAAACGTAGCGGAAGAATAGGCTCTGCCTCCGCTGGTGATGTGAATATTCAAATCACCGCCCCGTGTTTCATGCACGGCGAACACAGTTCGAGGTGAACCTTCCACATCAATGACAAAACGAGTTTTCATCTTGGATTCGAACTCAATAATTACTTTATTGCATGCACTTGTGTGCATTTCTTGAATGTGGCAACGGCAAGTTAGCCCTCAATGCGCCTCATCCCAGTTCAACCCCACTCCCACCTCAGCTAACAACGGCACTTTCAGCTGCGCCACTTCAGCCATCAGGCGTGGCACTTCGGTGCGGACCCATTCCACTTCTGACTCGGGCACTTCAAACACCAGTTCATCGTGCACTTGCATGATGACTTTGGTTTGGCGTTGTTGATCGTCAATGGCTTTTTGCACGGCGACCATGCTCATCTTGATGAGGTCGGCTGCCGTGCCTTGCATGGGCGCGTTGATGGCAGCGCGCTCTGCGCCTGCGCGGCGTGGGCCGTTGGGGCTGTTGATTTCGGGCAAGTACAAGCGGCGGCCAAACACGGTTTGCACAAAGCCTTGGGCTTTGGCTTGTTCGCGTGTGTCGTCCATGTAGCGCTTGACGCCCGCGAAGCGTTCAAAGTAGCGGGTGATGTAGTTTTTGGCAGCACCGTTATCGATGCCCAGCGCCTTGGCCAAACCAAACGCGCTCATGCCGTAGATGAGGCCAAAGTTGATGACCTTGGCGTAGCGGCGTTGCTCGGTGCTCACGGCGTCCACGCTCACGCCAAACACTTCAGCAGCGGTGGCGCGGTGCACGTCAAGCCCTTCGTGAAAGGCCTTCACCAACGCCTCGTCGCCACTGATGTGCGCCATGATGCGCAGCTCGATCTGGCTGTAGTCGGCACTGGCTATCACGCAGCCTGCGGGGGCTACAAAGGCTTCGCGCACTTTGCGACCTTCGGCAGTGCGAATGGGAATGTTCTGCAAGTTAGGGTCGTTGCTGGACAAGCGGCCTGTCACCGCCACGGCTTGCGCGTAGTGCGTGTGCACGCGGCCAGTGCGGGGGTGGGCCATAAGAGCTAGTTTGTCGGTGTAGGTGCCTTTGAGTTTGCTAAGACTGCGGTGCTCCAAAATTTTGGCGGGCAGTGGGTAGTCTTCGGCCAACTTCTCCAACACCTCTTCGTCGGTGCTGCGTGCGCCGGTGGCGGTTTTTTTGATGACGGGCAAGCCGAGTTTGTCAAAGAAGATTTCGCCCAACTGTTTGGGCGACGCCAAATTAAACGGCTGGCCTGCAATCTCGTACGCCTCGTTTTCGAGCTGCAAAATGCGCTGGCCCAGCGCATGGCTTTGTGCGGCGAGTGTGGGCGCGTCAATCAACACGCCGTTGCGCTCGATGCGGTACAGCGCTTCGCTGCTGTCCATCTCTAGCTGATAGATGAATTGCAATTTCTCGTCGGCTTGCAAGCGCGGCCAAAGGGCTTGGTGCACTTCCAGCGTCATGTCGGAGTCTTCGCACGAGTACTCGGTGGCACGCGCCACGTCGACTTGCGAGAACGGAATTTGGTGTGCGCCTTTGCCACATAGGTCTTCGTAGCTCAAGCCCTTGCGGCCCACATGGCGCTCGGCCAAGCTGGCCAGGCCGTGTGGCTTGTGCACTTCGAGCACATAGCTTTGCAGCATGGTGTCGTGCGCATAGCCCTGCACCTCAATGCCGTGGTTGGCCATGACGTGGCGGTCGTACTTGATGTGTTGGCCCAGTTTTTTGGCGTTGGGGTTTTCAAACCACGGCTTGAGTTTTGCCAGCACTTCGTCGCGCGGCAGTTGCTCGGGCGCATCGCCATAGCTGTGCGCGAGCGGGATGTAGCAAGCCTCGCCCGGCTTGACCGAAAAGCTCAGGCCCACCACCTCGGCCAACATTTCGCTGAGCGACGAGGTTTCGGTGTCAAACGCCACCAGCTCAGCGGCTTGCAGCTTGGCGTGCCAAGCGTCAAAGGCTTCCCACGTGAGCACGCAGTCGTAAGCCTTATCGGTCACAGCAGACACGATGGGCTCGAGCTCGTCAAACAAACCGGGCGTGGGTTCAAACTTGGCTTTCGCAGCAGCGGGGGCTGCACCACCGACACCTGCATCTGTGCCCTCGCTGATAGCGCGTGCCAAGCCTTTGAAGCCATAGGTCTCGTAAAAGTTTTTCAGCTCATGCTTGTTGGGCTCGGCTAAATGCAGCGCGTCGAGCGCGGGCAAGCCCGCCACGTAGGCCGACAAGTCGCAATCGGTTTTCATGGTCACCAGCTGACGACCCATAGGTAGCCAACTCAGTGCTTGGCGCAGGTTCTCGCCCGCCACGCCTTTGATTTGGTCAGCGTGTTGAATGAGGTTGTCGAGCGAGCCATATTCGGCCAGCCACTTGGCCGCGGTCTTGGGGCCTACCTTGGCCACGCCGGGCACGTTGTCCACGGTGTCGCCCACCAAGGTTTGGTAGTCGATCATCAAATGCGGAGGCACGCCAAACTCGGCGGTCACGCCAGCCACGTCGCGCTTCTTGCCATTCATGGTGTCCATGATGGTGATGTGCTCGTTCACCAGTTGGCTCAAGTCTTTGTCGCCACTCGACACCACCACGTTCACGCCTTGCTTGGCTGCGGTGACGGCCAAGGTGGCAATCACGTCGTCGGCCTCTACACCAGGCACATCGAGCACGGTCCAGCCGAGCAAGCGCACCATTTGGTGAATGGGTTCGATTTGCGAGCGCAAATCATCGGGCATAGGTGAGCGGTTGGCTTTGTACTCGGGGTACATCTCGTCGCGAAAGGTCGGGCCTTTGGCGTCAAACACGCAAGCGGCGTAATCGGTGGGCACCTCTTTGCGCAAGGCTTGCATCATGTTGATCATGCCGCGAATAGCACCTGTGGCTGCGCTCGTTGGGTCGCCAGGAACGGCTCGCAAATCGGGCATGGCATGAAAGGCGCGATAGAGGTAGCTGGAGCCGTCGACCAGCAGCAAGGTTTTGGATTCACTCATAGGTTGTGATTGTGCCTTGTGTGTTTTTGTTGCTGGGCTCGCTGAGCGCGACTGGTAGGCGTCGCTGCTTCATGCTGGAGTACCAGAAATCATGGCGACGCCCACCAGTCACGCCCAGTCTGCGGCATAGGTTTTGGCACGCCTACGGTGAAGTCGCCCAAATGCGGGCCGTAGTCTTGTGGGTTGAGGGATGAGCGGGTGACGATTTCTGGTACCCCAGCATGAGGAACCCGCTCATCCCTCAACCCACAAGCGAGCCCAGCAAAACAAGCCAACTACAATGCTGACAACTTTTAATACCTTGGCAGTCATGGCAGTTTTCACCGAAGTTTCAGAGTCCTCCGCACAAGAACTGCTGACCCAACTCAAGCTTGGCGAGTTGGTCGAACTCAAAGGCATCCAAGGTGGCATTGAGAACACCAATTACTTCCTCACCAGCAGCGAAGGCCAATACGTGCTCACGCTGTTTGAGCGCCTCACCCACGAGCAACTGCCGTTTTATCTGTACCTGATGAAACACTTGGCACAAGGCGGTATTCCTGTGCCCGACCCGATGTCTAACCAAGATGGCGACATCTTGCTCACGGTCGAAGGCAAGCCTGCGGCGGTGGTCAACCGCTTGCGTGGCAAAAGCGAACTCGCCCCCACACATGCGCATTGCGCTGCGGTGGGTGACATGCTGGCCCGTATGCACTTGGCTGGCCGCGACTACAACCGTCAACAACCCAACTTGCGCGGCCTGCCTTGGTGGAACGAGACCGTGCCTGTGGTGTTGCCACATCTGAACGAATCACAAGCAGCGCTCATTCAAACCGAGCTGGCCTACCAAAACCACATTGCTGCGTCATCGGCGTACACCGCCCTGCCCCGTGGCCCTGTGCATGCCGATTTGTTCCGCGACAACGTGATGTTTGATGGCACAGCCGAATTACCCGAACTCACAGGCTTCTTCGACTTTTACTTTGCAGGCGTCGACACTTGGTTGTTTGATGTGGCTGTGTGTTTGAACGACTGGTGCATTACCCATGCTGATGGCACGCACGATGCAGTCAAGGCAAAGGCCTTTATCGATGCGTACCAAGCGGTACGCCCGTTCACCGCGGCTGAGCGCCAGCTGCTCAACCCTATGTTGCGTGCAGGCGCCTTGCGTTTTTGGACGTCTCGCCTGTGGGACTTCTACCTGCCACGCGAAGCCAGCATGTTGCAACCCCACGACCCTACACACTTTGAGCGTGTGTTGCAGCAACGCATTGCCAATCCTGTGACACTCTGAGCCATGAAACTCAACGTCGTCCCCGCAAAAACTGGCTCGCTCTGGGTGCGCCAAGGCATTCGTGCTTTTTGGAAGCAACCGCTCGCCCTCACCGGCTTGTTCTTCATGTTCATGGCGAGCATGTCCATCCTCTCACTCGTGCCAATGCTGGGCGAGTTTTTGGCGCTCATGTTGTTGCCAGCGATCACATTGGGCCTGATGGCCGCTACTCGCGAGGTGGAGTTGGGCAAGTTCCCCATGCCTTTCATCTTGGCCGCAGGTTTTAGAACGGGCGCAGATGGCAAGCGCAACATGCTGGTGTTGGGTCTTATTTACGCACTGTGTTTTGTGGGCGTGATGGGTCTGTCCACCTTGGTGGATGGGGGTGACTTTGCCAATTTGTATCTGGGCGGTGGGTCCTTAGAGATGGACACCTTGATGAAGCCCGAGTTTCAAAACGCGATGTGGTTGTCGATGATGCTGTACTTGCCCTTGTCGCTGGTATTTTGGCATGCGCCCGCACTCACCCACTGGCATGGCGTGCCTGTGGCCAAAAGCTTGTTTTTCAGCACCGTGGCGTGCCTGAGCAATTGGCGTGCGTTTTTGGTGTTTGGCCTGATGTGGGCATTGATCTTCGTGGCCACCATGTTTGCAATCACGCTCATTGGCAGCGCTTTGGGCGATGGTGAATTTGCCGCGATGGCCATGCTGCCCGCCATGCTGATGTTGGCGTCGATGTTTTTTTGCTCGACGTATTACAGCTTCAAAGACTGCTTCACGTCAGACACGCTGTACGCTTGATCACACCTGTGTGAGCTTAGCCACACTCAGCGCCAACCACTTGGTGCCGTGACGTGGGAAATTCACTTGCGCACGGGCATCGTCGCCCACACCTTCAATGCTGATCACCGCTCCCTCGCCAAACTTGGCGTGGAACACTTGCACACCGCTGCGCACCCACGCATTCGGGCCACTGGTCACAGGGGCTGCGCGCTGAGGCACAGGCTTAGGCGCCACGGCTGTGGCTGCACCGCCACCCCATGCGTTGTTTTGCCAGCCGTTGTTGTTCTGCCAGGCATCGCGTCGGGTGGGCATCGCATCTGCAAACGCTGAACGCGCAGGCGTGATCCACTTGAGCGTGTGCTCGGGCAACTCTTCAAAGAAACGGCTCTTCAAGTTGTAGCGCGTTTGGCCATGCAACATGCGGGTTTGCGAATGGCTGAGGTACAAACGCTTGCGCGCACGCGTAATGGCCACGTACATCAGGCGGCGTTCTTCTTCAAGACCGTCAAAGTCGTTCATCGAGTTCTCGTGAGGGAACAAGCCCTCTTCCATGCCCGTGATGAACACGCAATCAAACTCCAAGCCCTTTGAGGCATGCACCGTCATCAGCTGAATCGCGTCTTGACCTGCTTGGGCTTGGTTGTCGCCAGCTTCCAAAGCAGCGTGCGTCAAAAAGGCCGCCAAAGGCGACAAGGTTTCACCCGTGTCGGCGTTGATCATGGTTTGCGCTGTCGCTTGGTTTACGGCATTGTTGGAGGCAGCGTTGTCACTCAAGGCAGAGGCCCCATGCTCATCAATGGGCAAGGCCACGGCATCGCGGCCAAAACCTTCTTGCGTGACAAAGCTTTCAGCGGCGTTGACCAATTCCTGCAAGTTCTCAATGCGGTCTTGGCCTTCGCGTTCGCCTTGGTAATGCGTGATGAGGCCTGAGTGGTCGAGCAACAGCTCAATGATTTGGCGCAGGTTTTGGCCTTGCGTTTGCTCGCGCAACACATCAATCTTGGCGACAAAGGCACTGAGGTTGGCACCTGCTTTGCCCGCCACCGCAGTGACGGCATCGCTCATGGCACAACCCATGGCGCGGGCGGCGTCTTGCAGCTGCTCAATGCTGCGAGCGCCAATGCCGCGCGGCGGGAAGTTGACCACACGCAAAAAGCTGGTGTCGTCGCGTGGGTTTTCTAGCAAGCGCAAATAGGCCAAGGCGTGTTTGATTTCAGCGCGTTCAAAGAAGCGCAAACCACCATACACGCGGTAAGGCATGGCGGCATTAAAGAGCGCAGTTTCAATCACGCGGCTTTGCGCGTTGCTGCGGTAGAGCACCGCGATTTCGGCGCGGTGTTGCACGCCGTTGCTGCCATCGCCGTTTTGACCATCGCGCAAGAGTTGCTTCATCTCTTCCACCATCCATTGCGCTTCGGCAAAGTCGCTGGGCGATTCATACACACGCACGGGCTCACCTGCGCCCTGCGTGGTGTGCAGGTTTTTACCCAAGCGGCCTTTGTTGTGACTGATGAGGTGGTTGGCACTGTCCAAAATATTGCTGTAGCTGCGGTAGTTTTGCTCCAGTTTGATTTGGTGCGTCACTTGGTACTCGCGCACAAAGTCAGCCATATTGCCCACGCGTGCGCCACGGAAGGCGTAAATGCTTTGGTCATCGTCACCCACGGCCAAGATGGCTCCGCCGCCTTGGCCCACTGGCCCAGCGAGTTGCTTGAGCCAAGCGTATTGCAGCTTGTTGGTGTCTTGAAACTCGTCCACCAAGATGTGCTGAAAGCGGCGACGGTAGTGCTCGCGCACGGCTTCGTTGTCGCGCAGCAGCTCGTAGGAGCGAAGCATGAGCTCACCAAAGTCCACCACGCCTTCGCGTTGGCATTGGGCTTCGTACAGCTCGTACAGTTCCACACGTTTGCGATCATCGGGGTCGCGGGCCACCACATCTTTGGGGCGCAAGCCGTCTTCTTTGCAACCGGCTATGAAGCGCATGGTTTCTTTGGGGGGAAAACGCTCGTCATCCACGTTGAACTGTTTGCTCAAACGCTTGATGGCGCTGAGCTGGTCTTGCGTGTCCAAAATTTGAAAGGTCTGTGGCAAATTGGCCAGCTTCCAGTGGGCGCGCAAAAAACGGTTGCACAGCCCGTGAAACGTGCCCACCCACATGCCACGCACATTCACCGGCAACATGGCCGACAAACGCGTGAGCATTTCTTTGGCAGCCTTGTTGGTAAACGTAACCGCCAAGATGCCCCCCGGCGACACCTGCCCCGTTTGCATGAGCCACGCAATGCGCGTGGTCAGCACCCGCGTCTTGCCCGAACCCGCGCCCGCCAAGATGAGCGCATGTGCCTGCGGCAGCGTGACTGCGGCAGCTTGCTCGTTGTTGAGGCCTTGGAGCAAGGGCGAGGTATCGGGTGAAAAATGCATCGAAAGATTTTAGGTTTAGAATCAGCCACCGGGCCCAAGATTCTTGTGCTCGGTTTTTTTTGGCCTGCCTTTTGCGCCTGAAAAAACCGGCCAAGCCAAGCGCTCAATCTTCGAACGTTATTTTCTGGAGCTTGGGAAATGGAAATTTTTGATTACGACAACATCTTGTTGCTGCCACGCAAGTGCCGCGTGGAAAGCCGCTCTGAATGCGATGCAGGTGTTGAACTCGGTGGCCGCAAGTTTCGCTTGCCAGTTGTGCCCGCCAACATGAAAACCGTGGTGGATGAAAACATCTGCTTGTGGATGGCGCAAAACAACTACTTCTATGTGATGCATCGTTTCGATTTGGACAACGTCCAATTCGTGAAAGACATGCATGCCAAGGGCGTGTTTGCCTCCATCTCTTTGGGCGTCAAAGCCCCAGATCGCGAAACAGTGGACACACTGGCCGCTGCTGGTTTGACACCTGAATACATCACCATCGACATTGCCCATGGCCACGCCGACAGCGTGCGCGACATGATTGGCTACATCAAGGCCAAGTTGCCAAAGAGCTTCATCATTGCGGGCAACGTGGCCACACCTGAAGCTGTGATCGACCTCGAAAACTGGGGCGCTGACGCGACCAAAGTGGGTGTGGGTCCAGGCAAGGTGTGTATCACCAAACTCAAAACTGGTTTTGGCACAGGCGGCTGGCAGTTGTCAGCGCTCAAGTGGTGCGCCCGCGTGGCGACCAAGCCCATCATTGCGGACGGCGGCATTCGCAGTCACGGCGACATTGCCAAGAGCATTCGCTTTGGCGCCAGCATGGTGATGATTGGCTCGCTGTTTGCAGGCCACGAAGAGTCGCCAGGCAAGACGGTGGAAGTCAACGGCGAGTTGTTCAAAGAGTATTACGGCTCAGCCTCTGACTTCAACAAAGGCGAATACAAGCACGTGGAAGGCAAACGCATCCTCGAGCCCGTCAAAGGCAAGTTGGCCAACACACTCATCGAAATGGAGCAAGACGTGCAAAGCTCGATCAGCTATGCCGGCGGCACCAAGTTGATGGATGTGCGCAAGGTGAACTACGTCATCTTGGGCGGCGATAACGCGGGCGAACATCTGTTGATGTAAACCTCGCGCTTGGCCCTTAACAAAAAGCCTGTCTGCTTTACGCATGACAGGCTTTTTTATTGCGCTGGTTCAGCTTGGTGTATTTACTTGTTCAGCAGCTCAATGGCCAAGGTGTTCAAACGATGGCCTGGTTGAGTCAACGCCTCAACGATGCTGAAGTGTTGCAAGCCTTCCAAGGTCTCAGCCACAGGCACGCAGCCTTTGCCCCAAGACTGCTGAATGAGCAGGTTGTGACGAATGAACTCTTCGCTCTCGATGCCACCGGCCACGCTGTAAAGCATGCCTTTCTTAGGTGCGGGCATCCATGCTGGGCTGTTGCGCAACACCACGTCATCGGTGAGGCGCAAACTGTCTTTGAGGTAAGGCGCAGCTTGCACAGACTGCAGCTCGTACAAACCTGAAATCGACAACGCTTTGGTAACCAAATGCGCTGGCAAATCAGCGGCGAAGGCAGGCCAATCGCACGCCAGCAACATGGCTGCCAAATGACCACCCGCTGAGTGCCCCACGAGGGTGATGCGACTCGGGTCACCGCCAAAACGGTGGATGTTGCGCCACACCCATGCCACAGCTTTGACCATTTGCAATGTGATGTCAGACACCGTCACTGCGGGGCACAAGGCATAGTTGGGCACCACCACATGCGCGCCTTGTGCGGTGAAGGTGGGTGCAATGAATGAGTGATCCGCTTTGTCGAGCGAGCGCCAATAACCGCCATGAATGAACACCACCACAGGGGCTTTGTCAGCTGTTGTGTCACTCGGGAAAATATCCAAGGTTTCATTCAAACCACGGCCATAGGCCACGTCTTGAAAGCAACGATGCGTGGCTCGCACTTGCGCCGAAGTGTTGCGCCAGTATGCAAAGTGCTCAGCGAACTCGGGGACAAGCGCGCGGTTGTTGTACATGCGGTCGTACCAAGCGCCGTCACGTTGCGTCATAGTTTTTTCTCCAAGAGGATTTGCACATTGGTCCAGCTGCGGTTGGTGGTGTGGCTGTTTTCAACCACGCCGTTGCCGCTGTAGATGCTACCCGTGTTGTAGTTGAGCGGATTGAGGTTGCTGAGGGTGACACGCCAAGCGGTCGTGCCATCGACACGCCACAAACCGTACACATCCATGACACGTTTTTGCGAAATGAGACTCAACTGCTCTGCACTCAAGCGCGTGCTGTAGCCGGGGTTGTAGCTGATGTTGCCGCCGACCGTGAGCGGCGCCGACTTGAGTTTGTAATCCGCACCGAAGTTGGCCGTCATACTCGGTTGTTGGTCGAGACGGTTGTCTGGCCCCATGATGCTGAGCACGCGGGAGCGGTAAAAGCTCAGGTTGTTACGCAGGTCAATGTGCGGTGCATCGGCGATCCATTGGTCCATGCGGAACTTCGCTTCCAGCTCAACACCCTCGGTGACGGCTTCACTGATGTTTTGCGGGCTAGACAGCCAGCGCCCACTCGACTCTTGCGTGGTCACATTGCGAATCAGGTTTTGCACCTTGCGATGAAAAGCACTGGCACTCAACACGCCACCTTGAGGCAAATAACGCTCGACGGCCACATCTAGGCCTGTCGCAATCTCAGGTTTGAGATTGGGGTTGCCAGAGACATCGGGGTTGGTCGCGGTGTTGTCATCACGCGTGTAGGCGCGACGCGCCAACAGCGTGGGCATGGTGGGCGTTTTGAAGCTGCGCGTGAGGCTCATGCGCACTTGATCACGGCTGTCAGGATCAGGTCGCCACATGGCATGCAACAAAGGGGTGAACACGCTGTTACGGTTGGTCACATCACCTGCTGAGGTGTTGCCTTCGGTGGTCAAGCCCTCGTAGCGCGCGCCTAGGTGCGTGGCCCAGTGAGGTGTGAGTTGCCACTCGTCTTGCGAATACACGGCGTAGCGCATGGAGCTGGCTTGGTAGTCCGCACTGCCCGCCACGCTTTGGTAAGCACCCACCACGGTCTGTGTGCGTCGCACCGATTCGGCCTCGGCTCCACTCACCCACTGATGTCCTCCACCCCTCACGTTGGTGTACTTGCCGCTGAGACTTGCTGAGCGATCTTGAACATGTGAGTTTTCAGACAGGGCGGGCAATAAGCGAGGTGCTGTCGATGTTTGTTGGTATTCGTTGTGGCTGTTCCACCCACCGACATTGAACTTCCATTCCATGCTGCTGTCGGCCGAGAGCTTGCGTCGCCATTGGCCATTCAAGCGCATCACCGCAAAATGATTTTGGTTTTCGTTGGTGGCCGTGGCTGAGCCAACCGCGGTGGTCGGGTTGGTCGATGTTTGCGTCGCCAAAATCGTTCCGGGCGTTGTGCCTTGTGACAGGGCGATGAATGGCATCAGTGTGAAGGTTTCACCTGGATCGCCCTTGAGCTGCAAACGGGCCGTCGCATGCAGACCTTCGCGAGCGTAATGGCTATCGCTCACGCGTTGACGGTCTGTTTTGTACGAATTCGCACCCACGGTTTCTGTGCGCGTTAAATCGTTCTCACTGTGGTCCGGCGCTGCGTATCGGTTCACAGACAGTGTGTAGTTGGCGGTCCATTGATCCGCATCGTGGTACTTGACCACTGAAGCGGTCGGCGACGCATAGCCCCCTTGAAACGACGAGCCCACTTTCAGCTCGGTGGGCATGCCTTTGCGGCCTTCGCGGGTGATGATGTTGACGGTGCCTGCAATGGCCTGTGCACCGGTCTCCGCCGTGGGCGCGCGGTAAATTTCAACGCGCTCAATCATCTCGGGCGTGAGTGACTCGACGTTAAAGCCGGGCGGCACACGCTGACCATCAAGCAAGATTTGTGTGTAGCCTTGGCTCAAGCCACGCATGCGAATACCGCCGCCTCGCCCAGGCGCACCGCCCAAGGTGATGCCAGGCATGCGCTTCAAAATTTCGCCCAAGTTGGAATCACCTTGGCGCTCAATCTCTTCACGACCAATCACAATTTTGCTGGCGGTGGATTCACGGCGCTGCTGTGTGTCGTTGTCACGGCCGCTGGTAATTTCGATGCGCCCCATGTCCGAAGGGGCAGCAGCAGGCGCTGTGGCTTGCTGCGCCAAGACCGCGGTAGCACTGAGTGCAAAAGGCACAAAAATGGAACGGGCAAGGTAATGGGTGTGCATTTGAAAAAGTTTACCTAGGTATCAATACCCTTGCCGTGTAAAGTTCAGGTTTTCCAATTTTTGCAAGTCTTATGAGCCAAGCCTCCGCGCCACACGCCTACGAAATCAAAAGTGCCTCGTTGCCCTTGGTGTCTTTCCTCCTCAAAACCCCAGACATATCAGCCCTGCAAGCCGACATGGCACGCCGTTTGGGGGCTACCCCTGGCTTCTTTGACAACGACCCCGTGGTGATCGATCTGAGCGTCCTAGAAGACCCTGACAACCTGCTGGATCTCCCTTCGGTGTGCTTGATGTTGCGCACCCACCAAATGCTGCCTGTGGCCGTACGCGGCGCGAATGAACACCAATTAGCTAACGCTCACCAAGCCGGTTTGTTTGAAGCGCGCGACTTGAGCATTCAAGCGCCTGCTGCGCCTCGCGTGGAAACCGTGGTGCAAGAGGTGATTCGCGAAGTGGAAGTGGTGCGCGAAGTACAAACCGGCAACAGCGCAGCCATGGTCATCGACAAGCCATTGCGCTCAGGCCAGCACGTGTACGCCAAAGGCCGCGACTTGATCGTGCTGGCCATGGTGAACCCCGGCGCTGAAATCATGGCCGATGGCCACATCCATGTGTACGCTCCGCTGCGTGGCAAAGCGATTGCCGGTGCGCGTGGTGACGAACAAGCACGCATCTTCACCTCCAGCCTTGAGGCTGAGCTCATTTCGATCGCTGGCACCTACCGCACCAGCGGTGATGCACCGCTGCCTTCAGACGTGGCGGGTAAGCCTGCGCAAATCAGCCTGCAAGGCGATAAGTTGGTGATGCAAGCACTGTAAAATTCATCAATTAATTATCAGAAACAACTAGGGCTTTATTCATGACAAAAATCGTGGTGGTGACCTCTGGCAAAGGCGGTGTGGGCAAGACCACAACCAGCGCCAGTTTTTCCTCTGGCCTCGCCTTGCGCGGCTTCAAAACGGTCGTCATCGACTTTGACGTGGGCTTGCGTAACCTCGACCTGATCATGGGCTGCGAGCGTCGCGTGGTGTATGACTTCATCAACGTCATCAATGGTGAAGCCACGCTGAACCAAGCCTTGATCAAAGACAAGCAATGCGACAACTTGTACGTGTTGGCGGCTTCGCAAACGCGTGACAAAGATGCGCTGTCACAAGACGGCGTAGAGCGCGTGTTGAACGAACTCAAAGAAATGAAGTTCGACTACATCGTGTGCGACTCCCCCGCCGGTATCGAAGTAGGCGCCATGATGGCCATGCACTTTGCCGATGAAGCCTTGGTGGTGACCAACCCCGAAGTGTCTTCGGTGCGTGACTCTGACCGCATCTTGGGCATGCTCAGCAGCAAAACCAAGCGTGCCATCGAAGGCGACACACCCATCAAAGAACACTTGCTCATCACGCGCTACAACCCTAGCCGCGTAGAAGATGGTCACATGCTGTCGCTCGAGGACATCCAAGACATCTTGCGCATTCCTTTGATCGGTGTGATTCCCGAATCTGAAACCGTGCTCACCGCTTCTAACCAAGGCTTGCCCGCTGTGCATTTGGAAAAAACAGATGTATCAGAAGCCTACAAAGACGTGATCAGCCGCTTCTTGGGCGAAGACTTGCCCATGCGCTTCACCGAGAACGTCAAGCCTAGTTTGCTCAAACGTATTTTTGGCGGGAAGTAAACCATGTCGTTGCTCTCTCTCTTACTCGGTGAGAAGAAAAAAACAGCGAACGTTGCCAAAGAGCGTTTGCAGTTCATCCTTACCCACGAGCGCACAGGCCGCAACCCACAGCCCGACTACCTGCCTGATTTGCAGCGCGATTTGGTGGCCGTGCTCTCCAAATACGTGAAGATCAATCCAGATGACATCAAGGTGAATCTGGAGCGTCACGACAACCTCGAAGTGCTCGAAGTCAAAATCGAACTACCCGAGTGATGGGCTTCATGCCCAGCCAACAAAAAAGCGACCCAAGGGTCGCTTTTTGTTTGGCTGTCACAAGGACAAAAGCGGATTAACCGCCTTTGTTGGTGCGCTTGCCAGGGTTCTTTTTGCTACGTGTCGCAACACCGCGCTCAAGGCTCACGCGTTGGCCACGACCGCCTGTGCGCAGCACAGTGCCTGGCAGTGGAATTGGTTTTGGTGCGCGTTTGCGGTCGGCTTCAGTGACGATTTTGTTTCCCATGAAATTTCCAAGTAAAAAAAGTTACAGCCCCTAATTAGGCCACAAGTACAGCGCATTTTCGCACGTAACCACCCATAATCTAGCGAAACAAGGTGATTTATGAATCCAAAAATCAGTGAATTGCTGGCTCGTATCCAGCACATGGAAGCAGAAATCGAGCTCGAAATGAAGCGCAAACGCGCTGAATTGCAGGCCGACTTTGAAGAAACCCGTGTGCGCTTTGAACATGAGGTGCTAGAACAACAACGCCGCTTCAAAACGGGGCTACTGGCCTACATCCTCTCAGGCAGTTTGCTCACTGCACTGACCGCCCCCGTCATTTATGCCGTGTTCTTCCCCATGGTGTTGCTGGATGTGGCTGTGACCTTGTACCAAGCCATTTGCTTTCCGGTGTATGGCATCGCACGTGTCAAACGCTCAGATTATTTTGTGTTTGACCGCTCACACTTGGCGTATTTGAACTTGCTGGAAAAATTCAACTGTGCGTATTGCTCATACGGCAATGGCTTGATGGCCTACGCACGCGAAGTGGTGGCACGCACCGAACAGTATTGGTGCCCCATCAAACACGCACGCAAAATCATGGCAGCCCACCCCTACTACACAGGCTTTGTTGATTTTGGCGACGCCGAAAGCTACAAGCGAGAGCTCGAAGCATTGCGCACAGAACTGAACAAGCTCGATAAAACACACGAATAAACAACCCATGCCCAACACCGAGATTGACAAACGTTTGATGGACCTTGAAATCAAGGCCAGCTTCACCGAAGACTTGGTGGAGCAACTCAACCAAACCATCTTTCAGCAACAACAGCAAATTGATGCGCTCATTCGCGAAGTGAGCCAGCTGCGCCAGCAAGCACCCGATGGAGGCACAGGCGGCTTTCGTAGCCTACGCGATGAATTGCCCCCGCACTATTAAACACACAGGAGACAGACATGAGCAAAACCGTGGATTACTACTTAGCCCCTCAAAGCCCTTGGACATATCTGGGCCACCAACGCTTTGTGAACATCGCCAAGGCAGCAGGCGCTACCGTGCGTGTGATGCCCATGGATTTGGGAAAAGTGTTCCCTATTTCAGGAGGCCTACCCTTGGGTAAACGTGCACCACAGCGTCAAGCCTATCGACTGGTGGAATTGGCACGCTTTGGCAAAGCGCTGAACTTGCCAATCAACTTGCACCCGAAGTTTTTCCCTGTCGCAGGGGACCCAGCAGCCAAACTCATCATTGCGGTGGACATGCACCACGGCACGGATGCCGCGTTGACCATCACCGGTGCAGTGTTGTCAGCGGTGTGGCAGGAAGAACGCGACATTGCCGATGCGGCCACCTTAGCGGCCTTGCTGAGCGCGCATCAATTGGATGCGGCCTGTATGGCGCTGTCTGACACGCCCGAGGTGCAAGCTCGCTACGACGCCTACACCCAAAGCGCCATCGACACGCAGGTGTTTGGCGCACCTACCTACATGGTGAATGGCGAGATGTTTTGGGGACAAGACCGCTTGGACTTTGTGGCCCAAGCGGTGAAAGCCTAATTAACGCGCCACGCGTGGCTTAGGCGTGCGTTTCTTCGCATCAAAGCCACCACCGAACGATTTACCGGCAGGGCGTGCAGGCTTGTCAAATGGCGTGCGGCCGGCTTCAAACGGGGCACGAGGGCCGCGTGATGGTGCACGATCTTCGAAGCTACGAGGTGCACCGAAGTTACCGCGAGGTGCGCCACGGCCTTCGCCAAAGTGACCACGTGATTCATGGCTGCGTGGCTCAAAGTTGCCACCGCGGCGATCTTCAAAACGCGGAGCGTCTTGGCGGCCTTCGAAGCGGTTGTCTGAGCGACCTTCAAAACGGTTACCGGACGAACGACGGTCATCAAAGCGCGGCTCGAAACGGCCATAACCTTGACCTTCTGAACGGCCACCGAATTTTTTACCACCAAAGCCACGGCCACCGCCACCAAACTTGCCGCCACCTTTGCGATCGTAGTCACGACCACCGCCACGTTGTTCGAGGCGTTGTGTGGGTTCCAAACCTGGAATCACTTCAGCTGTGAACTGTTGGCGTGTGTAGGCTTCGATGTCGAAAATTTTGCGCTTGTCGCGGAATTCAGCCAACGTCACAGCCAAGCCATCACGACCCGCGCGGCCTGTACGGCCAATGCGGTGGGTGTAGTCCTCTGACTTCATGGGCAAGCCAAAGTTGAACACGTGGGTGATGGTGGGCACGTCAATGCCGCGTGCGGCCACATCGGTGGCCACCAAAAACTGCACTTGACCATTGCGCAAAGCCATCAAGCGGCGGTTACGCAAACCTTGGCTCAAAGCGCCGTGCAAAGCGACAGCCGAGAAGCCTTCTTGCTGCAAGTCATTGGCTAGGCCATCGCACTCAATTTGGGTACTGGCAAACACCACCGCTTGGTTGATGGTGGTATCGCGCAAGAGGTGATCCAACAAGCGGCGCTTGTGTTGTGCGTTGTCTGCCCAGTGCAGCACTTGACGAATGTTGTTGTGCTTCTCTTGAGGTGAGTCGATTTGCACGCGTTGAGGTTCACGCATCACACGTGCGGCCAATTGCTGAATGCGCGGCGCAAACGTGGCGCTGAACATCATGGTTTGTTTGCGGCCGATGGTGAGTTGGTTGATTTCAGCCAAGTCATCGGCAAAACCCAAGTCGAGCATGCGGTCGGCTTCGTCCACCACCAAGAACTGCACTTTTTCCAGCTTGATTTGCATGGAGCGTTGCAAGTCGAGCAAGCGACCAGGCGTAGCCACCACAAGGTTGGCGTTTTGCAGCTTGGCAATTTGCAACTGATAAGGCATACCGCCCACCACGTTGGCCACGCGCAAGCCACGGCAGTGCTTAACCAAGTCGATCGCGTCATGCGCCACTTGCTGGGCCAATTCACGTGTAGGGCACACGATCAAAGCGCCGGGTGTGGGGGCTTTGAAGTTGCGCACATTGGTGGGGTCTTTGCGCTTGGGGCGCTTAGGTGGCTCTTCGCCTTTGGCAGCAGCATCGGCCACGAGCTTGTCCCAAGCAGCTTTGTCTGCGGCTTCAGCTTGGGCTTGTTGCTGGATCAAGGTGTGCAACACAGGCAACAAGAAGGCTGCGGTTTTGCCGCTGCCTGTTTGGCTAGACACCATCAAGTCGATGAAGCCTTGGCTGCTTTCATTAGGCAATGCCAATGGAATGGTTTTTTGTTGGACCGTGGTGGGTTGGGTGTAGCCGAGGTCGGCCACAGCTTGCACCAATTCGCGGGCCAGACCCAATTCAACAAAGCCGTTGGTCTGTTGTGCTTCTTGCTCAGGCATAGAAATAGTTTCGGCAGGCGCAAATTCGCCTGTCACGTTCAAAGTGTCAGTCATGATTTTTTCTCTCGCACGTGAGCGCCGCAAGTTGTGCGGCTGCTCCGTTCATGGTTAAAAAACATCAACCATCAAACGGAACTTGCTCTGACCCGCAACGGGGCTATCAGTGCATGGGGCTCATTTCGCGAGCCCGGTGAATGAAGGGAGATGTACAAATTCGCTACGTCTTGGTAGCGAAGAAGGTGATTATGACACGGATTCGGGTTTTTACCTAATCACAGTTTCAAAAAGTGTTCACGGTAGTGAATCATCTCGTCGATGGACTCATGCACATCGGCCAGCGCTGTGTGTTTCTGTGCCTTTTTGAAGGCGTTCAACACCTCGGGCTTCCAGCGGCGTGACAGCTCTTTCAAAGTGCTCACATCCACGTTGCGGTAGTGGAACCACGCTTCGAGCTTGGGCATGTACTTGTTCAAAAAGCGGCGGTCCTGACCAATGGTATTGCCGCACATGGGTGACACACCTTTGGTCACGTATTGCTTCATGAAGGCAATCAGCTGCGCTTCAGCCTCAGCCTCGGTCACAGTCGAGGCTTTGACTTTGTCGATCAAGCCGCTCTTACCGTGCGTGCCCTTGTTCCATGCGTCCATTTTGTTGAGCAGTTCATCGCTTTGATGAATCACAAACACGGGCCCTTCGATGCGCACCGACAAATCAGGGCTGGTGACAATGACCGCAATTTCCAGCAAGCGCTCACGCTCGGGGTCCAGCCCCGTCATTTCGCAATCGAGCCAAACCAAGTTCAAGTCCGACTTGGCGAGTTTTTGGGGGGCAACAGGAGAGGTAGCAACTTCAGACATAAGCCAGATTGTCGCCCATCATCTAAACTCCTCCCCCATGATGAATCCCTCTCTCGCGATGACCTTGACGCTGGCAGTTTTGCTGGTCGCCAACTTGCTCACCAAACTCTGGCTCATGAGCCGTCAAGTGCGTCACGTGGCACAACACCGCGACCAAGTGCCAGCAGCTTTTGCGCACACCATCAGCTTAGAGGCTCACCAAAAAGCAGCCGACTACACCATGGCCAAAGCGCGCGTGGGTGTGGCCGATATGGGGCTAGATGCCCTCACCTTGGTGGCGTGGACATTGCTCGGTGGTTTGGACTTACTTAACCAAATCACACTCGACTTGTTGGGTGCGGGCATGGGCCAGCAAATTGCATTGGTGGTGAGCTTCAGTTTGATTGGTGGTTTGATTGGCTTGCCTTTGTCCCTGTTTCAAACCTTTGGCATCGAGCAGCGCTTTGGCTTTAACAACACCACGCCCAAGCTGTGGGTGAGCGACCTACTCAAAGGCTTGTTGGTGGGCATGGTGTTGGGCTTGCCTATTCTCTGGTTGGTACTGTGGCTCATGCAAGCGGGCGGCACCTTGTGGTGGCTCTACACCTGGGCAGCCTTGGTGGCCTACCAACTGTTTGTGATGTGGATTGCGCCCAACGTCATCATGCCCTTGTTCAACAAGTTCACCCCCCTGGAAGACGCCACGCTCAAAGATCGCGTTACAGCGCTGATGACCCGTTCAGGCTTTACCGCCAAAGGTTTTTTCGTGATGGACGGTAGCCGCCGCTCTGCCCACTCCAACGCCTTCTTCACTGGCTTTGGAGCCGCCAAGCGCGTGGTCTTTTTCGACACGCTGCTCGCCAAATTGAATGGCGATGAAATGGAAGCCGTGTTGGCCCACGAACTCGGCCACTTCAAACACCGCCACATTTTGAAAATGATGGCCACCAGCTTTGCCACAAGTTTGGCTGGTCTAGCTTTGTTGGGTTGGTTATCGCAGCAAGTATGGTTTTACACAGGCTTGGGCGTGATGCCTAACCTCAATGGCAACAACAGTGCCTTGGCCTTGCTGCTGTTCATGTTGGTGCTGCCTTTGTTCACGTTTTTTGTGTCCCCCTTGTCGGCGCGTCGCTCACGCAAATTTGAGTTTGAAGCCGATGCCTATGCCGTGGCCAACAGCGATGGCAAAGCCCTCGCCAACGCACTGCTCAAGCTCTATCAAGACAACGCCTCCACTCTCACGCCAGACCCTTGGTATGTGGCGTTTTACTACTCGCACCCGCCCGCCTCACAGCGCTTGGCGCGCATGGCCGCATGAAGCAAGCCGGCTTGGTGGTGGCCAGCCACGGACGACACTGCGTGGTGGAAACACCTGATGGTGAGCGCCGCATTTGCCACCCGCGTGGCAAAAAAAGCCAAGTGGTGGTGGGCGACCACGTGCAGTGGTTAGCCAGCAGCGACGAAGGCACGATTGAAAAAGTAGAGCCACGTCACAACTTGTTTTACCGACAAGACGAGATTCGCACCAAATCGTTTGCGGCCAACTTAGACCAAGTCTTGATCCTGCTTGCCGCCGAGCCTGAGTTTTCTGAAATGCAGCTCACGCGTGCCCTCATTGCAGCCGAGGCAGAGCACATCACGCCCATCATCGCGCTCAACAAAAGTGATTTGAAAGAGCCTTTTACGCGCGCCCTCAACCGACTTGAGCCCTACGTCAAAATGGGCTACACCGTGCTGCAGGGGGCGTTTAAAACCGGCGATTTGGCCGACTTGCCTGAGCGCTTGAAGCACAAAACCACGCTGGTACTCGGCCCTTCAGGCACAGGAAAAAGCACACTCATCAATGCGTTGGTACCCAACGCCAATGTCGCGACCGCAGAGATTTCGCAGGCGCTCAACTCAGGCAAACACACCACCACATCGACCACCTGGCATTGGGTGGATGCCGAGCGCACAACGGGTTTGATTGACTCGCCAGGCTTTCAAGAATTTGGCGTGCATCACATCGATGCCATGCAGTTGGCAGCCTACATGCCCGACTTCAAACCGCATGTGGCGAACTGCAAGTTTTACAACTGCACGCATTTGCACGAGCCTTCGTGCGGGGTGCAAGACGCGGTAGAAGCTGGGGCTATCAGCCCATCGCGTTACAAGCTGTACGGCATGTTGTTTGCCGAACTCACGCAGCCTGCGAACTACTGATTAGCCCAGCAAACGCGCCAAGGTCAATAGGGCCAGCAACACCATCCACATGACCACGCTGCGCCAAATCAGGCCCACCACACTGGGCAAATGGGCCATCTCAGGCGCACGACCCGGTGTGCTTTCGCTGTCTTGGCTGAGGTCATCTTCAGTCGCATGCAGTGCCTCACCGCCCAAGCGGACATTCAGTGCACCAGCCGTAGCGGCCAACACCACACCATCGTTGTCATCTGGGAATCGTTGGGCATGGGTGCGCCAGCAATCAATGGCTTCTTCGAAATTTCCCATCACGGCAAACGCTATGGCAGTCAGCCGTGCAGGTAGCCAGTCGACGCGCCGCCAAGCTTGGCGTGCGGCATTTTGCAAGGTGTCGCTCACCCAACCTTTGGTGGCCTTGGGCGTGGCTTGCCAAGTGCGTGACACCGTTTGGCTCATGCGGTAAATCACAGCGCCTGCTGGCCCCAATCCCAAAGCAGCCAACACAGAGAACCATGTGAGCACACCAAACACATGGTGATGCGCAGACAGCACCGAATGCTCAATCACATGCCGCAAAAACTCGCTACGAGGCAAGGTGCTCACCTCCACATGCTGCCACTGCGCAAACAACTCACGCGCCAAGCGTTCGTCGCCCACATCCAAGGCATCGCGAATGTCTGTGAAGTGGTGGCTGAACTGCCGAAAACCGAGCGTGACATACAAAACCGCCACGCTCCAAACCATCGCCACAGGCCATCCAAAAATGCCGATCAACACCCAGTGAACCACCGTAGCGATGAGCGCAGGCAAACCAACAGCCAAGGACCATGTGGTCCACGCCAACCGAGGGTGGCCTGCATCCAAGGTTTGGCTAATCCACATGACCCATGTGCGAATGGTGCCGTGCACCCAATTGCCTCGCGCCAAGGGGCGGGCTTGTTCAATCAACAACGCAAGGAGCAGGGAAAGAAAACTCATGTCTGAATGATAGCTGTCAGATCTTTCAATTTTGCTGACTTCAGTCAGCTTAAGCAGACAGGAATCGGTAAAAGTTACGCAACATCCCCGCGGTCGCGCCCCACACAAAGCGCATCTGATCGCCGTCTTGGTAAGGCATAGACAACCATTCGCGCGTCACACCCTCAAAGTCGTAGCGGTGCCAGCGGTGATGCGCGGGATTCATCAAAAAAGCCAATGGCACTTCAAAGGCATCCGACACCTCGTGGGTGTTGAGTTGTAGCGTCATAGCCGGTGAAATCAGAGCCACCACGGGCGTCACATAAAAAGCCGAACCGGTGACGTATTCGGGCAAGGTGCCCAGCACCTGCACATGATGAGCGTCTAGTCCGACCTCCTCTTGCGCTTCACGTAAGGCAGTGGCAGCGACATCCACATCCGCCTCGTCGCACTTGCCACCTGCAAAAGCAATCTGCCCTGCATGCGTGGACATGTGTGAGGGACGTTGGGTCAAGAGCACGGTGGGCTCGTCACGCATCACTATGCCCAACAACACGGCAGCTTGGGCAGGCTGACGATCCATGAACTTTCGCTCGCGTACCAGTTCGGGCTGCCACTGCGGTGGATTGGCAAAACGCGCTTGCAAAGCCTGCGGCGTGAGGTGGTGGGCAGGCACGGCATCCAGATGCGTGTCCACTTGGAACACGGGTACTTGTTGGGGATCGAAAGCAGGAAGTTTGGACATAGAAAAAGCCACCGCAAGTTTCACTTGGGGTGGCTTCTAAGCAAGGGCTAACCTGCTTATTGAGCGGCTGCTGCGGCTTTAGAAGCTGCGGCCGACTTGGTGACCAATTTTTCTTTGATACGAGCCGATTTACCGCTGCGGTCACGCAAGTAGTACAACTTGGCACGACGCACATCACCACGACGCTTGACTTCGATGCTAGCAATCAATGGGCTGTAAGTTTGGAACGTACGCTCCACGCCTTCGCCGCTAGAGATCTTGCGAACGGTGAAGCCGCTGTTGAGGCCACGGTTACGCTTAGCGATCACCACACCTTCGTAGGCCTGCACACGCTTGCGTGTACCTTCAACCACGTTGACGTTCACAATGACTGTGTCGCCAGGTGCGAATTCAGGGATAGATTTGCCGAGGCGGGCAATTTCTTCTGCCTCGAGAGTTTGGATCAGGTTCATGTTTTCCTCTAAAGATCTTGATCGCGCTACACAAAAGGCTTCTTGCAACAAAGGCGCGAAGCGGCCGACCAGAGGATCGAAAAGCCCACCATTATAGCGAGTTTTAGGCCTTTAAAACAGCCTCGTCTTGCGGGGTCAACTTGGATGCGGCGCGGGCCGCCTCAATCAGCTCAGGCCTCAGACGGGCGGTCAGCAGCAAGCGCTGGTCACGGCGCCAGCGCTCGATGTTGATGTGGTGGCCTGACACCAGCGCGGGCGGCACACCCTGCCCTTCCCACTGCTCGGGACGGGTGTAGTGCGGGCAGTCCAGCAAGCCATCCAAGGCGGGGTTGAAGCTATCGAGCTGGTGGCTGCCTTCGTCATTGAGCACACCTGGCTGCAAACGGGCCACAGCATCCAGCAGCGTCATGGCTGCGATTTCGCCACCTGACAACACAAAGTCACCAAGGCTGATTTGAGCGTCGACATAGGTATCGATGAAGCGTTGATCAATGCCTTCATAACGACCGCACAACAACACAGCCCCCTGGCTGTCCGACCAACGTTGCACCGCGGCATGGTGCAGGGTCTCACCAATGGGTGAAAACAACACCAACGGAGCCACATCGCGGTCTTGCCCACGCTGGGCGCGAATGGCATGTAAACATGCAGCCAAAGGCTCAGCCAGCATCACCATGCCAGGACCGCCGCCAAAGGGACGGTCATCGACACGGCGGTAGTTGCCCTCGGCGTAGTCGCGCGGATTCCACAAACGCACCTCGACTTGCCCCGACTCATAGGCACGACGCGTCACGCCTGTTTTGAGAAACGGCTCAAACAATTCTGGAAATAAAGTGATGATGTCAAAGCGCATGGCCATGGCCTTGGACGAGTGGATTCAGTAATCGGGTTGCCAATCGGCAATGATGCGGCGACCGGGCAAGTCGACCGTATCGATATAGGCCGATACAAACGGAATCATGCGCTCTTTGGCCTTGCCGTCTTCCTCGTAAGCAAGCACTAACACGGTTTGCGGACCTGTATGCAACAGCTCGCGCACAGCACCGAGCGCCACGCCTTCGCGGTTGACCACATCCAAGCCAATCAGGTCAACCCAGTAGTACTCGTCGGTTTCGGGGGTAGGAAAGCTGGCACGCGAGACAAAAATGCGTGCGCCTTTGAGTAGTTCTGCGGCGTTGCGGTCAGGCACTTCGGCCGATGTGGCCACCACAGAATCAGAGTGTTCTTTGGCTTCTTTGACTTTCAGAAGCACGGTGCCAGAGAAGGTTTTGGCACCTCGTTCAGCGGGTTGTAAAAACCAACGCTTGGAAGAAAAAAGCGCTTCCGGAGAAGCGCTATAGGGCAAGACCTTGAACCAGCCTTTGATGCCCCAAGCATCTGCGATGCGCCCGACTTCGATAGCGTCCGCAGGAAGTTCTGCGGACTCTAAGCCCAGCGTCATCGCGGTGCCTTTGTTCAATTAAGCAGCAGCTTTAGCAGCTTGCTTGACCAAACGGATCACAGTGGGAGAGCATTGAGCACCCACGCTGGTCCAGTGGTTCAAGCGGTCTTGTGCAACGCGCAAGCTTTCAGCTTGGCCTTTGGCGATTGGGTTGTAAAAACCAATGCGCTCGATGAAGCGACCATCGCGACGATCGCGCTTGTCAGCCACAACAATGTTAAAAAACGGACGGGCTTTAGAACCGCCGCGTGAGAGTCGGATAACGACCATGATGAATCCTTCGGGTGGAAAATTCTTTCAACGTTTGAGACACGCGCTAAGCCACCCGGCCTGCGACACGCTGAAAAGCCTGCCATTATAGCGCCCAAAACAAAACGCACCGCTGGTGTCCCAAACGGTGCGTCATGACAAGGCCTAAAAAGTAGCTCAGAACAGCTGCAAGCTCACCCAGTAAGCCACGCCTGCCACAAAAGCACTGGCGGGAATGGTCAAAATCCAAGCCCAGACAATGCCACCGGCCACACCCCAACGCACCGCACTGGCGCGTTGCGTCGAACCCACGCCCACGATGGCGCCGGTGATGGTGTGTGTGGTGGAGACTGGAATGCCCAAGGCCGTTGCCAAGAACAAGGTCATGGCACCGCCCGTTTCGGCACAAAAGCCACCCACCGGCTTGAGCTTGGTGATTTTTTGGCCCATGGTTTTCACAATGCGCCAGCCACCAAACATGGTGCCCAAGCCAATGGCCATATAACAGCTAACGATGGCCCAGCTCGGAGGCGACTTGTCTTCAGCCGAGGCGTAGCCTGTCGCCAAAAGCAGCATCCAAATGATGCCAATGGTTTTTTGGGCATCGTTACCGCCGTGACCCAAGCTGTAGGCGCCAGCAGACACCAACTGCAAACGGCGGAACCACTTATCCACCCGAGAGGGGCGAAAGCTGCGGAAGATCCAAGCCACGGCCACCATCATCAATGAGCCCAACAAAAAGCCCAACAAAGGTGAAACAAAAATAAAGGCCACGGTTTTCAAAATGCCAGCCGCCAACAAAGCACTGGTGCCCGCCTTGGCAATCACAGCCCCAGAAATACCACCGATCAACGCATGCGACGAGCTGCTGGGGATGCCGTAATACCAAGTGATCACGTTCCAAGTGATCGCTCCAGTCAAAGCACCAAACACCACATGGGTGTCCACAACGCCAGGCATCACAATGCCCTTGCCCACTGTGGCGGCCACGCTCAGATGAAAGATGAAGATCGCCACGAAGTTGAAAAACGCAGCAAACAACACCGCTTGCGCTGGCTTCAAAACACCCGTCGACACCACGGTGGCAATGGAATTGGCCGCATCATGAAAGCCGTTCATGAAGTCGAACAGCAAAGCCAATGCCACCAACAAAGCGACCACCCAAAAGGCGGTTTGTACGGTTTCCATGGTCAGCCCGTGATCAAGAGTTCTCGAGGACGATGCCCTCGATCAAGTTGGCCACGTCTTCGCATTTGTCAGTGATAGTTTCCAACAGCTGATAAATGGCTTTGAGCTTGAGCACTTCACGCACATCGGGTTCTTCGCGGAACAACTTGCTCATGGCGCTGCGCATCACACGGTCGGCATCAGATTCAAGTTTGTCGATTTCTTCGCACGTCTTCAAAGCGGCTTCAGCAGTGGCGTGGTCGGAGATTTTTTCGAGCATGTACACGGCATCACGCAAGCGCTCGCAGCACTTCACGCTCAAGTCGGTCAAACGTGTGATTTCTTCGTTCATCACGCGCACGTCGTACAAGGCCATGGTCTCGGCTGTGTCTTGAATCAGGTCAGCCACATCGTCCATGGTGTTGATGAGCGAGTGAATTTGCTCACGGTCAATGGGCGTGATGAAAGTTTTGTGAATAGCGACGTTGCACTCGTGTGTCACACGGTCGGCGCCGCGCT
The DNA here is from genome assembly GCF_027925025.1 of Limnohabitans sp. MORI2. Taxonomy (NCBI): domain Bacteria; kingdom Pseudomonadati; phylum Pseudomonadota; class Betaproteobacteria; order Burkholderiales; family Comamonadaceae; genus Limnohabitans; species Limnohabitans sp. MORI2. The sequence continues at coordinate 713,213 of NZ_AP027058.1, read as the reverse complement.
CGGCGTTGTCGACATCGGTGTTGTACTTCTCGCGCAGCATGGTGTCGCCATAGTTGGCCACCAAGTTTGAGAACGCGTGCGCAGCTTCGACAATGCGGTCAGCGTGCTGGTTGAACATGACGAAAAAATTGCCCTCGGTGGGCAGCAACTTCCCAAACAGCATGGGGTAACTCCTATGAAACTGTGTGAAAGTGTAAACGGGCTCAAGTTCGGAAGATGAAATACACCGCACCCACCATGCACAAACCTGCCCACAAGTAGTCAAGCTTGAGGGGTTCGTTCAAGAAAAACACCGAAAACGGCACGAACACCGCCAAAGTGATCACTTCTTGCATGATTTTGAGCTGCCCCACTTGCAAACCCGCCTCATGAAAACCAATGCGATTGGCCGGCACTTGCAGCAAATACTCCATCAATGCAATACCCCAACTCACCAACGCAGCGGTATACCAAGGCGAATTAGCCAAGCTCTTGAGGTGGCCGTACCAAGCGAAGGTCATGAACACATTGGCCGCAACCAACAGCAACACGGCTTGAACAGCAAGTGGAATGGTAGAAAAGTTCATAGCCAATTCTAAAAACCATAAGCTCTCTTTATTCACATCATCAAGCTTTCTGGTCAATTCAAACCAGACCTGAGTAGGAATTAAATTGATACTTTATAAGTACAATTAAATGACACCTTAATTCATAAATGCGAGGTGCAATTCAACTTACCAATTTGTAGAGGCCCTGATGAAAAACAAAATAAATGTGTTCCTGACTACCGTGTCTGTTATTTCGTTGTTAGCTGGATGCGCAACCGCTGGAAAAGATATCACTGCGTCTTACGTTTCCCCAACACAGTTCTCGAACTTAGATTGCGACCAATTAAGAAGTGAAATGGCTCGCCTGAGCGGCCGAGTCAATCAATTGACAGGACGTTTAGATGAAGCTGCAAGCAATGACAAGGCCATCGCGGCAGGAGGCATATTATTTTTTCCAGCATGGTTCGCACTGGGCGGAACTAAGCAACAAGAAGCTGAACTCTCTCGCTTGAAGGGAGAATACGAAGCGATTCAAACCGCAAATACGCAGAAAAAATGTTCATAAGAATTCTATGAACATCCCGCGCTGCGTCATACCTATCTGAAGGCTCGGGCAATCAGATCACCTGAATAGCTTGAGTCTGCACTGCAGACAATTGCTCTGCACTCACCCGCTCCGGCCATACCTCAGCCAAGGGCAGCAACACAAAGGCTCGCTCGTGCCAACGTGGATGCGGCAAAGTCAGCTCTGGTGTGAGCAGCTCAGTGTCACCATAAAAAATGATGTCAAGGTCGAGCGTGCGCGGCGCATTTTTAAATGGTCGTTCACGCCCACTTTGCAGCTCGAGCGCTTGCAACGCATGCAGCAAAGCCAGTGGACTAAGCTGAGTCTGGACGAGGACCACTGCATTGATGAAGTCTGGGCCTTGCGCCTCGTAGGGTGCACTGCAGTACAGCGACGACGCTTTGAACAACTGCGTCTCAGGCAAAGCCGCCACATCGCGCAAGGCTTGCTGCACAGTGGCCACAGGATCGCCCAAATTGGCGCCCAGAGCCACACATGCCATGACGGGAGCTGCTGACACGGCGAGGTCTTTTACTCGGCGGCGGGTGCGCCGCCTGCTTCACCTGTGGGCTTACGACGGCGACGGCGGCGTTTTCTGGCAGGTGCGACTGCGCCCTCTTCACCTTCGGGTGCCAGCTCACGAAAGCGGGGATCTTCAGCTTCGGGCTTAGGGGCACGACGCACCGAATGCACGCGGGGTGCGCGTTGGGCTTTTTGTTGTTCTTGGCGCACTTGCTGCAACAGGTCTTCGCGCACGCTGTCGCTGGCTGTGCTGAACTCTTGCCACCAATCCGACAAGGATTCATCGACCTCGCCCACATCGGCACGCAGACGCATGAAGTCAAAGCCAGCACGGAAGCGCGATTGGTCCACCAAAGTCCAAGGGCCGCTGCCGGTGCGCTTTTCAAAGCGCGGCTGCATCATCCAAATTTCGCGCATATCGGCACCGAGCTTGCCGCGTCCCGACACATCACCAATGCGCGAATCAAACACTTCGTCAATCGCATCTTGCAAGGCAGGGAAAGACGGCTGCTTGGCGCGGCGTTGCGCCCACACTTCGCGCACATCCGACCACAGCACACAAGCCAGCAAGAAGCTGGGCGCCACGGGCTTGCCTTCGCTCACGCGACGGTCGGTATCGTTCAAAGCGGTTTGCACAAATTGTTCGTCTGAGCGGTCCACCACGATGTCGAGCAGCGGGTAGATGCCTTTGGCTAAACCGTGCTGCTTGAGCTGCGCAATACTGGCCAGCGCGTGCCCCGTTTGCAAGAGCTTGAGCATTTCGTCAAACAAGCGGCTCTGCGGCACATCGGCCAAGAGCTTGGCGGCTTTCTTCAACGGCGCGGCTGTTTTGGCTTCCATCTTGAAACCTAAACCCGAGAGCTTGGCCGCAAAACGCACAGCACGAATCACGCGCACGGGGTCTTCGCGGTAGCGGGCGGCGGGGTCGCCAATCATGCGGATGACTTTTTTCTTCGCGTCGGCAATGCCGCCGTGGTAGTCAATCACGTTGCCCGTTTCGGGGTCGTAATACATGGCGTTGATGGTGAAGTCGCGGCGTGCCGCGTCTTGGTCTTGCGGCCCCCACACGTTGTCACGCAGCACTCGGCCGCTGGCGTCTACCGCGTGTTGAATGCCTTCAAGTTGGCGCTTGCTGGTGCGCTCGTTGCCTTTGACTTTTTCGGCGTCTGCGTTATCGAGGTGTGCACGGAAGGTAGACACCTCAATCACTTCATGCTCACGGCCTCGGCCATACACCACATGCACGATACGGAAACGGCGGCCAATGATGAAAGCACGGCGGAATGCCGCTTTGACTTGCTCGGGCGTGGCGTTGGTGGCCACGTCAAAGTCTTTGGGCTTCAAGCCAAGCAACAAATCGCGCACGGCTCCGCCCACGATGTAGGCCTCAAAGCCTCGGTCTTGCAGGGTGCGCACCACGTTCAGGGCGCGCTCGTCGACCCAGTCGACATTGATGCCATGCACTTTGGCTGGCACCACATGGCGCTTGCCCAAGTCTGGCTTGTGGCTGCTGGACGTTTTGCCCATCAGCTTGTTGATGAAGTGTTTGATCATTGTTTGGGAAAGAGTTCCAAAATCGGCCAGCCTTTTTCGAGGGCCACGGCGCGCAGTGTGTTGTCGGGGTTGGTCGCCACGGGGTGGTTGACGCGTTCCAACAGGGGCAAATCGTTGCGGGAATCGCTGTAGAAGGTGGTCTCTACATCGGCCCAGTCCAAACCTTCGCGTGTGAGCCATTGTTGCAGACGTTGCACTTTTCCTTCGCGCAGGGTGGGCACACCGCTGATTTCGTTGGTGAACCAGCCATTCGCATCACGTACCAGCTCGACCGCAATGAGGTCGTCCACGCCAAAGGCTTTGGCAATTGGGCGGGTCACAAACTCGTTGGTAGCGGTGATGATGATGACGCGCTCGCCCGCTTCACGGTGCTTTTGCACCAAGGCCAAGGCCTCGGGACGGATGGCAGGTTCAATCACCTCACGCATGAATTGCGCATGGGCCTCGGCTGCCACCTCTGGCCCGCGCTGGCAAAACGCCTCAGAGGCAAAGCGCACGTATTCGTGAATATCCAAAGTACCGGCTTGGTAGTCGGCATAAAACTGGTCATTGCGCTTGATGAATGCATCCCGCTCATGCCAGCCCAAACGCACAGTGAACTCGCCCCACGACTGGTCAGAGTCGATCGGTAGCAAGGTGTGGTCAAGGTCGAATAAGGCGAGTTTCATCACATGGTTTCCAGCATGGCTTTGATCAACGGGATGGTGATGGCGCGTTGCGTTTGCAGAGCGTAACCATCGAGTTGATCAAGAAGTTGAATGAGGCTGCTGAGGTCACGGCTGAAGCGGTTGAGCATGAAGTCCATCACCTCGTCGCTCAAGAACACGCCTCGGTCATCGGCCTGTTGGCGCAGCACGGCACGGCGCTCGGTTTCGCTGAGCACCTGCAATTGAAAAATATGCCCCCAGCCTAGGCGCGTGCGCAAATCTTCGCGCAAGGCCAAGTCGCTGGGCGGCACATTGCCTGCAGCCAACACCCAGCGCTGCTGGCCATCGCTGGGCGTGGTGGCGTTGACAAACCAATTGAAAGCAGCATGTTGCTGCACGGCGGTGTAGAGGTGCACATCGTCCAAGATGACCACTCGCCACGACTCATCAAATGCCGTGGGCTCAGCCACCGACGCATCGAGCCAGCCCACAGGGCATCCTTGCTCGCGCAAAGCGGCTTGCACAGCACGCAGCAAATGGGTTTTTCCGCTGCCGCCCTCACCCCACACATAGGTAGGCACGGGTGAACGCTTGTCGTTGCCAGCCCAGAGCTGCAAGTGCTGCAGCGCGGCAAGGTTGGGGCCTGCAAAAAAGTTCTTGAGCGTAGGGCCTGGGGCCAAACCAATATCGAGTGCGATCTGCTTCATCTGCACTCAAACACCACGGTACAAAGCGCTGGCTTGGTACTGTGCACGCAAACGGCGAATCGCCACCAACAACACCGCACTGGCAGGCAGTGCTACCAGCACACCCACAAAACCAAACAATTGGCCAAAAGCCATCAAAGCAAAAATCACATGTAGCGGGTGCAAGCCAATGCGCTCGCCCACCAAGCGGGGCGTCAGCACAAAGCTCTCAATGAGCTGGCCCAAGCCATAGACCACCCCCACCATCAACAACGCTTCGCTGGGCGAAAACTGCAACACGCCCGCCAACACAGCCAACGCCAGCCCCAAGCCATAACCCACATAAGGCACGAACACAGCAAGACCTGTGAACACCCCAATTGGGAAAGCCAGCTCCAAACCAAAAGCCCACAAAGCCGCGCTGTAGTACACCGCCAACAAGGCCATCACTGACAGCTGACCGCGCAGGTATTGACCCAACACTTCGTCGCATTCGTTGACAAAACTGTCGTAGGTGCTGCGAGCTGGCATAGGAACCAAAGCCTCGATGTGGCGCACAAACCGATGCCAATCGACCAACAAATAAAACAGCACCACGGGAATGAGCACCAAGTTACCCACCACCGCCAAGGCCACGCTGCCGCCAATGCGCAGTGAGGTTAGGGCTTGTTTGAAACCATCGTCAAATGAGGTACTGAAGGTTTGCAGCACAAAGGCTTTGATGCTGGCACTGTCCAACATGACCGGAATGCCTTTGGCTTGCAGCCATGGCGCGATGTCGTTTTGTAAACGCTCAATCAACACCGGCACTTGGTCTCGCATGCGGGGCAGCTCGTGCGCCAAAATGGGAACGAGCAAGGTCAACAAAGCCACCAGCAGCAGCAAAAACAAAACCTCCACCAGCACCACCACCACCAAGCGAGGCACGCGACGGCCGCACAGACGTTGCAAGCCACGCACCAATGGGCTCAGCACATAAGCCAGCACAGCAGCCACCACAAACGGCATCAGCACAGGCCCCAAGAGCCACAACACAAGCGCAGACACGCCTGCAAGGCCTGTCCAAGCCAAGGCGTGTTGTTGTGCGGGGGTGAATTGCATACAGCGTGAAACGGGGGAGGCTTTAAAATTACCGCTTGATTCTATCGGCGCACACCTTCTGCTGCGCCTCAGCACCTCTTCACCATGAACAAACCCCTTTCCTACAAAGACGCTGGCGTTGACATTGACGCAGGCGATGCCTTGGTCGAACGCATCAAACCCCTAGCCAAGAAAACCATGCGCGAAGGCGTGTTGGCCGGTATCGGCGGCTTTGGCGCTTTGTTTGAAGTGCCCAAGCGCTACAAAGAACCTGTCTTGGTCAGCGGCACCGACGGCGTGGGCACCAAGCTCAAGCTGGCGTTTGAGTGGAATATGCACGACACCGTGGGCATCGACTTGGTGGCCATGAGCGTCAACGACGTGCTGGTGCAAGGCGCTGAGCCCCTGTTCTTCCTCGACTACTTTGCCTGCGGCAAGCTGCATGTGGACACCGCCGCTGCGGTGGTTGGCGGCATTGCCAAAGGCTGCGAGCTTTCAGGCTGTGCCCTGATTGGCGGCGAAACCGCCGAAATGCCCGGCATGTACCCCGATGGCGAGTACGACCTCGCGGGCTTTGCCGTGGGTGCGGTAGAAAAATCCAAAATCTTGACTGGCCAAAACGTGAAGCCCGGTGACGTGGTGCTGGGCTTGGCCTCCAACGGCGTGCACTCCAACGGCTTCTCGCTGGTGCGCAAAGTGATTGACCGCGCAGGTGCAAACGCCCCTGCCACCTTGGACGGCAAGCCGTTCAAAGAAGCCATCATGGCCCCCACCCGCTTGTATGTGAAGAGCGTGTTGACCGCTTTGGCCGAGACACCCATCAAGGCCCTCGCCCACATCACCGGCGGTGGTTTGCTAGAAAACATCCCACGCGTGTTGCCCGAAGGCACTGCCGCTCATCTGAAAAAAGGCAGTTGGCCTCAAACCGAGCTGTTTGCCTGGTTGCAGAACACAGCGGGCATTGACGACATCGAAATGAACCGCACCTTCAACAACGGCATTGGCATGGTCGTCGTCATCGACGCCGCCCATGCCGAAGCTTGCGCCGCCACGCTGCGTGCACAAGGCGAACAGGTGTACACCATCGGTGTGATTGCCGAGCGTGGTGAAGGCGCGGCGGTCGTGGTGGCTTAACTCTGACCCTCAATCAAAAAAAGCACCTTCAGGTGCTTTTTTTATGCATCTGCTTGCACTTGCGGCAGCAACACCGCCAAGCGTTGCCGCACCATCGCCAAGCGCTCTGCGTCTTGGTGTGAGGTGTACACCTCTTCCAAGTTGCGCAACATGCGCGCCACAATTTCACGAGGCGTGGCGGCACGCAAATAGTGTTTGAGCAACTCGTCTGACACTTGCCCGCTGCTGAGCAAACCAGACTCGGCATGCAGTGGGACCAAACGCTCCGACAAGTCTTCTTTGCCGAGCGATTCGCCCGTGAACGGATCAATCACCACCTGCCCTTCGTGCGGATAAGGCAAACGCACCTTCACCAAGAAGTGCCCCGGAAAACCCACGCCTTGGGCACGCAGCCCAATGTTTTGGGCAATTTCTAGCCACAAGACTGCCAGGCTGATGGGGATGCCACGGCGCGTGCGCAACACCACTGACAAATAACTGTTGTCGGGGTCGTAATAGTTGTTGAGGTTGCCACTGAAGCCTTGCTCATCAAAGAAAAACTTATTGAGCATGCGCAGTTTTTGCAAAGCGCCTGCATCGGCAGGCAAGCGGCGCTTGAGACGGCTGCTGAGTTGGTCAACCAAGTCCAACACCTCTTGAATATCGAGGTCTGGGTATTCGTCTTGACCTAAGCTGGCTGCTGCTTCCAACAAAGGAAAGTGTTCGTCACTTTGCACCAGCGACGCAAAGTATTCCAAGGCCGTGGGTACTTCGAGTTTGAAATCCATAGCAGCCTTTCTTTATTGAAGTGAACCACACCAGTTATCGGCGCAACAGCGCACGCAACTTCAAACCAACCGCGGCGAGTGTCGCAAAGTACAGCACGGCACTCACGGCCAACACGCTTGTCATCAAGCCTACACGCAACAGCGGTGTCGCGTGCAAGGCGGTCCAATCCCAGTATTGCGCAGCCCACCACAGCCAAGTGCCAAGCACCGCACACGCCAGCAAGACTTGCAGCACAAACCGCAGCCAACCACCGTTCATCACATAGGTGCCGTTGTGACGTAGGCCCCACAGCAACCAAGCGGCGTTGACCAAGGCCCCCAAGCCAATCGACAAAGCCAAACCCACGTGGGCCAAATAAGGCACCAAGACCACGTTAAACACCTGCGTGATGATGAGGACCACCACGGCAATGCGCACCGGCGTGCGAATGTCTTGGCTGGCGTAATAACCAGGCGCCAGCACCTTGATGGCGACCAGGCCAAGCAAGCCCACGCCATACCCCATCAGCGCCAGTGTGGTTTGTTGCACATCGTGGGCGCTGAATGCGCCGTAGTTGTAAAGCACGGCCACCAAGGCTTTGGAGAACACCAATAACGCCAATGCACAGGGCAGCGCGAGCAACAACACCAAGCGTAGCCCCCAGTCGAGCATTTCTGAATATTTGGCAGTGTCGTTGGCCGCTTTGGCAGCCGAGAGCTGCGGCATCAGCACCACGCCCAAAGCCACGCCCAACAAGGCCGTGGGGAACTCCATCAAGCGGTCGGCATAGCTCAGCCAACTCACGCTGCCCGGTGTGAGCTGCGAAGCAATTTGGGTGTTGATGAGCAAAGAAATCTGCGCCACGCTCACCCCCAACAAGGCAGGCGCCATGAGCTGCAAGATGCGCTTAGGGCCTTCGCCACCCCACGCCTCGCGCACTGCACGCCAGCTCAGGCCCACGTGGGGCAGTAGCCCCAAACGTCGCAAGGCCAACAGCTGCACACTGAGTTGGGCCACACCACCCAGCATCACACCCACAGCCAAGGCATAAATGGGTGGCACGCCCAAGCTGCCAAACCAAGGCCCGCCCCACCAAGCAGCGGCAATCATCGACACATTCAACAACACGGGCGTGGCCGCGGGCACGGCAAAGCGCTTCCAAGTGTTGAGCACGCCAGCCGCCAAAGCCACCAGCGACATGAAGGCAATGTACGGAAACATGAAGCGCGTCATCACCACCGCCACATCAAAACCTTCGGGCGACTGCTGCAAACCACTCGCCATGACCCACACCAGCCAAGGCGCAGCCAAAACCCCGAGCACTGAAGTGATGAACAAGGCCCAAATCAGCAAGGTGGCCACTTGGTTGATCAGCACATGGGTGGCTTCATCGCCGTGCTGTTGGCGGCTGGCGGCCAGTACCGGAACAAAGGCTTGGCTGAACGCGCCTTCGGCAAACAGGCGGCGGAACAAATTGGGGATACGAAACGCCACATTGAAGGCGTCGGTCAGGGCACTGGCCCCGAACGTCGAGGCAATCAGCAGTTCGCGCATCAGGCCAGTGATGCGCGAAACCAGGGTCAAGCCCGAAACAATGGAAGCAGATTTGAACAATGACACGTTTGGAGTGTAGCGAGGCCTTGACAGACCTTCTGGCTGGGCTTTGGCCCTGGTTTTGGGATTTGCTACAATCGTCGGCTTTGCTGACATCATCCTCAGACACTTAAGGAATTTAATCATGGCTTCAGCCAAACCCAAGAAAAAGAACCCACGCCTGGCATCAGGCCGTAAACGCGTCCGTCAGGACATCAAAATCAACGCTGCCAACACCTCGTTGCGCTCGAAGTACCGCACTGTGGTGAAGAACGTCGAGAAAGCTGTTTTGGCTGGCGACAAGACCAAAGCTACCGAACTGTTTGCCAAGATGCAAGCTGTGGTGGACTCGATTGCTGACAAAGGCATCTTCCACAAAAACAAAGCTGCTCGCGACAAGAGCCGCTTGTCTGCTAAGGTGAAAGCCTTGGCCCTCGCCGCTTAATAAATTAAGCAACCAGCCCGGGCTGAATGTTCAGCCCGCCGTTTGTAACGGGTGCGCTGTCAAGCAAAGAAAAAGCAAAAACCCGCCTCGGCGGGTTTTTTGTTGTCTATTCGTTTTTGAAGGCCGCAGGTGGGTGCTCAGGCAACAAGCAAGCTTCCACGACTTGCAAGTTGTTGTCTTTGGCGAAGTTCATCACGAAGTTCCAGGCCATGGGTTCTTCGTCGCGCAGGTCGGTGTGAACGATCACGCATTTTTTGCCATCCAACACATTGGGCACACACCAAGGCGAATAGCTCAAATGGCTGCCAGGGGTGGCGCCGCCGGGGCGGAACTGGCTCATCACGCCCGCCAAACGCTCTGCCCAATCGCTGGGGCGAAACGTGCGTCCATCTTGGGTGACGCCCATGATGAAAACTTCTTTGGCGGAGTGAGAGACCATCGGGTAGAGGCGGAAATCGGGAAGAAACGACTAAGGGATCACCCTAGCTCGCTGTGAAGCTTGTATTCTATCTTATATAAGACTTGTGGCATTTTCATGAACATGAATTCGCCATCGTTTTGTCACACCATAGCCTCTAAAATCACGCTTCAACGGCTCAACCTTCGTTGGGTCGTTTTCTTTTGGAGAACCTCAGAAATGTCAGCTGCTACACGCACCGTACCAACCGAACCTCATGTCATGCCGACTTTTGGGCGCTTGCCCATCGCCATCGCACGCGGTCAGGGTTGCCGCGTGTGGGACACCGAGGGTCGCCAATACTTAGATGCGTTGGCAGGCATTGCAGTCAACACCTTGGGCCACAACCACGCTGAGTTTGTGGCCGCACTGCAGCAGCAAATGACTGAAGTGATTCACTGTTGCAACTACTACTACACACCCAATGCCGAAAAGCTGGCCGCCAAACTGGTCGAGTTCTCAGGCATGACCAATGTGTTTTATTGCAACAGCGGCTTAGAGGCCAACGAAGCAGCCATCAAACTCGCCCGCAAATACGGCCACGACAAAGGCATCAGCAACCCACAAATCGTGGTGTACGAAAAGGCCTTCCATGGCCGCAGCATTGCCACGCTCAGCGCCACGGGCAACCCCAAAATTCAAAAAGGCTTTGAGCCTTTGGTCGAAGGCTTCATCCGCGTGCCCCTGAACGACATCGACGCATTGAAACAAGCCACCGAAGGCAACCCCAATGTGGTGGCCGTGTTCTTCGAAACCATCCAAGGCGAAGGCGGCATCAACGCCATGCACATGGACTACCTGCGCCAAGTGCGCGAGCTGTGCAACCAACGCGATTGGTTGATGATGGTCGATGAAGTGCAAAGCGGCATGGGCCGTACCGGCAAATGGTTTGCCCACCAATGGGCTGGCGTGGTGCCTGATGTGATGCCCTTGGCCAAAGGCTTGGCCTCTGGTGTGCCGATTGGCGCGGTGGTGGCAGGCCCCAAAGCCGCAGGCGTGTTGACCGCTGGCACCCATGGCTCCACGTTTGGTGGCAACCCACTGGCCGTGCGTGCAGGTTTAGAAACCATCCGCATCATGGAACAAGACGACCTCATGGGCAACGCCGCACGCATGGGGCAGTACCTCACCGATGCGTTCAAGCGCGAATTCGCGAATGAGCCAGGTGTCAAAGACATTCGCGGCCAAGGCTTGATGATTGGCATTGAGCTCGACCGCGCTTGCGGCGCCATCATGAACCGCGCGTTGGATGCGGGCTTGTTGCTCAGCGTCACCGCCGACACCGTGGTGCGCTTGCTGCCGCCGCTCATCATCACCCAAGCTGAGTGCGATGAGCTGATTGGCATCTTGGTGCCCCTGATCAAAACCTTCTTGGCTGAAAAAGCATGACGATCAAACATTACCTGCAGTTCACCGACTTGTCGGTGGATGAGTACGCCTATGTGTTTCAGCGTGCGGCGCTGATCAAAAAGAAATTCAAAGCCTACGAAAAGCACCACACCTTGGCTGACCGCACGTTGGCCATGATTTTCGAAAAAGCCTCCACCCGCACCCGCGTGAGCTTTGAAGCCGGTATGTATCAGTTGGGCGGCTCGGTGGTCCACTTGACCACGGGCGACAGCCAACTGGGTCGCTCTGAGCCGATTGAAGACAGCGCCAAGGTCATCAGCCGCATGACCGACTTGGTGATGATTCGCACCTACGGCCAAGACAAGATCGAGCGCTTCGCTGCCAACTCGCGCGTGCCCGTGATCAACGGCCTGACCAACGAATTCCACCCCTGCCAAATCATGGCGGACTTGTTCACCCTCATCGAGCACCGTGGTTTGACCGTGCATCCGCTCGAATGCCTCAAAGGCAAAGTGGTGGCCTGGGTGGGCGACGGCAACAACATGGCCAACACTTGGCTTCAAGCCGCTGACATGCTGGGCTTTACAGTGCACGTGAGCACACCCAGCGGCTACGAAGTCAACCCCGAAGTGGCGGGCCTCAAAAACACGGCTTGCTACAAAGTGTTTGCCGATCCGCTCGAAGCCTGCAAAGGTGCCGACTTGGTGACCACCGACGTCTGGACCAGCATGGGCTTTGAAGCCGAAAACGAAGCCCGCAAAGCGGCGTTTGCCAAGTGGTGCGTCAACACCGAGATGATGGCTGCTGCCAAGCCCGACGCCTTGTTCATGCACTGCTTGCCTGCGCACCGTGGCGAAGAAGTCACCGCCGAGGTGATTGACGGGCCGCAAAGCGTGGTGTGGGATGAAGCCGAAAACCGCATGCACGTGCAAAAAGCGCTCATGGAGTACCTGCTGCTCGGACGCCAGTGATGTCGGCTTGCACCAGCTGCGGCGCATGCTGCGCCAGTTTTCGGGTGGACTTCAGCGTGGAAGAAATGGACACGCATGGTGGCTCTGTGCCCACAGGCTTGGGCCAAGAACTCACGGCCACGATGTGCCGCATGCGCGGCACCGACTACTCGCCCCCCCGCTGCGCAGCGCTGAGTGGCAAAGTGGGCGAGAAAGCCACATGCGGCATTTACGAATGGCGCCCCTCCCCTTGCCGCGAGTTTGAAGAAGGCAGCGATGCGTGCCAACGTGCGCGCATGCGCCACGGCTTGCCTGCGCTCGACTAACCTACCTCAGCTACGTTGATAGCCGTACAGCCACGGCACATCCATCAGCTTTGACCCCATCAGGCGCAAGCCCATGTCCCGGCCCACACGCATCGGCCCTGTGGCATGAAAAATTTGGCCATTGCGCACCGCCCTCGCCTGCACACGCGCATTGCGTTGCCAGCGGGCTTGCGCAAACTGTTGCAAGCGCTGCGGCACATCAGCGGCAGTGGCTTGGTTCAACTGCAGCGCCAACTCAGCGGCATCTTCTATCGCCATGCCTGCACCTTGCGCCAAGTACGGCAGCATGGGGTGTGCAGCATCACCCACCAACGCGATACGCCCTTGCACATGTTGGTGTGCCCCTTGCATCGCGGGCCTGCCGCACAAAGGCCACAAGCGCCAATCGCTGCAAGCTGACATCAAGTCGGTCAACGACGCGCAGGCACCACGCAAAGCATGGTGCAGCTCGGCCAACGTTTGTGCCTCTGACTTATGTGCATTCCATGTTTGCAATGCCTGCAAGTTGTGCGCTTCGTCGTCCAACAAACGACCTTCAGCCAAACACACCACATTGAGGTACTCGCCGCCACGCACAGGGTAGCTAACCACATGGGCTTGTTCGCCCATCCAGACCGACACATCTTGGCTACGCAAATGCGCTGGCAAATCAGCTTGCGCCACCAGTGCACGATAAGCGATATGCCCTGTGAACTTGGGTAACCCATCACCTAGCAATTGCTGACGCAAAGGGCTCCACACGCCATCGGCGGCAACCGTCATGGCCGCACGGTGTTGTTGAGTCGATCCATGTTGCATGACTTCAAGCGTCACAGCATCGGGCGTTTGACTGGTGCGTTGCACCACCGCATCGCTCTGCACTTGCACACCTTCACGCACCGCGGCTTGCAACAACAAGCCATGCAAATCTGCACGATGAATCGTCACATACGGTGCGCCATAGACCGAGCTCGCAGCATTCAAAGGCAAGGTTGCTAAAACCTCACCCGTGTTCATGCTGCGCGCATGCAAGCCTGAAGGGAATGCGGCCACTTGCGCCAGCGCATCGTGTAGACCCCACGCTTGCAAAATGCGCATCACATTGGGGCCGAGCTGCACACCTGCACCTACTTCAGAGAACTCGGCCGCCCGTTCAAACACCGTGGCTTGCCAGCCTGCACGCGCCAGCGCAAAGCCTGCTGCCATGCCTGCAATGCCACCACCCGCAATCAACACATTTCGATTCATATACGTGATTGTGCTATGTCTGCCTCACTGAAAAAACACAACAGCACGCCTATGATTTGCCTGATACAAAAACGGAGACGCCCACCATGAAACGACGCGCCCTGATTCAAGCCGCTGCCAGCACCAGCTTGCTGCCATTGTTTGCACAAGCCCAAGACAAATACCCCAACCCTGCAAAAACCATCATGTGGATTTGCCCCTACGCTGCAGGTGGCAATGCTGACAGCCGCTCACGCCAAGTGGCCAAAGCCATGGGTACCCTCCTGGGCCAGCCCATCATCATTGACAACAAAGCGGGCGCTGGCGGCAACATCGGCACTGAAGCCATCGCGCGCGGCAAACCCGACGGCTACACCTTGGGTATGGGCAACTTTGCCCCCTTGGCCGTCAACCAAGCTCTCTTCAAGAAGCTCAATTTCGATCCGCTCAACGACCTCGTTCCCATTTGCTTGATTGAGCGTGGCCCACTCATCTTGATGGTGCGCAACGACTCGCCTTACAAAACAGTCAAAGACCTCGTGGCCGCTGCCAAAGCTTCCCCCGGCAAACTCAGCTATGGCTCGGGCGGCATTGGTGGCTCACACCATTTGAGCGGTGCCTTGTTTGAGCACTCAGCTGGCATTGACATGATTCATGCCCCTTACAAAAGCGGCTCAGCAGCAGCCACCGACTTGATGGGGGGGCAAGTGCACATGATGTTTGAACAGATGTACGCCGCCATGCCTGCCATCCAAGGCGGCCGCATGCGCGCGCTGGCCATCACCACAAAAAAGCGCTCGCCCTTGTTGCCCAACATCCCAACAATGGCAGAACAGGGCTTTCCTGAGGTCGAAGTCCTCAACTGGCAAGGCTTGATTGGCCCCAAAGGCATGGCAACAGAATTGGTCAAGCAGCTCAATGCGGTGTGCAACCAAGCCCTGCAAACCGCCGAGGTGAAAGAAAAAATCTTGAGCCAAGGCAATGAAGTGGGTGGCGGCACGCCTGAGCAATTTGCAGCCCTCATCAAGGCAGAAGCCCCACGTTGGGCAAAAGTTGTGCGAGATGCGAAAATCGACCCTGAATGATTTTCTAGCTGCCCTGTAAGCAGCACACTCTTATGACCACACTCAAAGCTCCCGAGCTCCTGCTACCCGCAGGTTCGCTCGACAAAATGCGCGCCGCTTATGACTTCGGCGCGGACGCCATCTACGCAGGCCAACCCCGCTACAGCCTGCGTGCGCGCAACAACGAATTCCGCCTTGAACAAATTGGCATCGGCATTGCCGAAGCCCATGCGCGTGGCAAAAAGTTCTTTGTCACCAGCAACCTGATTCCGCACAACGACAAAGTGCGCACCTACCTGCGCGACATCGAACCCATCATCGCCATGAAGCCCGATGCGCTCATCATGGCAGACCCTGGGCTCATCACCATGGTTCGCGAGAAGTGGCCTGAAGTTGACATTCACCTCTCCGTTCAGGCGAACACGACCAACTGGGCGACGGTGAAGTTCTGGCAAAAGGTGGGCGTGCGCCGCATCATCTTGAGTCGCGAACTCAGCTTTGACGAGATTGAAAAAATTCGCCAAGAGTGCCCCGATATGGAGCTCGAAGTGTTTGTGCACGGCGCGCTGTGCATTGCCTACTCAGGCCGTTGTTTGCTGTCGGGCTACTTCAACCGCCGCGACCCCAACCAAGGCACCTGCACCAACGCTTGCCGCTGGAGCTACGGCACCCAACCCAGCGCTACTGACCCCAACACGGGCGAAGCCATGGCCATCCCCATGGACGGCGATTTTGACTTTGCCAAGTCGCAACAGGAAGCCGAGGCCAGCTTCTCGTCCTGCGGCAACGGCGAGCGTCACCCCGCTGCCGACAACATTTACTTGCTCGAAGAAAAAGGCCGCCCCGGCCAGCTCATGCCTATCATGGAAGACGAGCACGGCACCTACATCATGAACAGCAAGGACTTGCGCGCGGTGGAGTATGTAGAGCGCCTCACGCAAATTGGCGTGGACTCACTCAAGATCGAAGGCCGCACCAAGAGCTTGTACTACGTGGCACGTACCGCACAGGTCTACCGCCGCGCGATTGACGATGCCGTGGCAGGCCGCCCGTTCAACCCCGAGCTCATCACCGAACTCGAAGGCTTGGCCAACCGTGGCTACACCGCTGGCCTGATGGATCGCCGTCCCGCCAACGACTACCAAAACTATGAAACCGGCCACTCCATCGCGCACCGCAGCCAGTTTGTGGGCGAAGTGCGTGGCGTGAACGATGGCTGGGCTGAGATTGAAACGAAAAACAAATTCTCAGTTGGCGACCGCATTGAAATCATTCACCCCAGCGGCAACCGCATCGTCAAGCTGGAGCAAATGAAAGACAAAGATGGCAAAGCCATTGATGTGGCCGCAGGCAGCCCCACGCATGTGTGGATTCCTGTGGACGGCCCCGCCGAGGGCGGTTTGTTGGCTCGGATGTTCTAAGCGACATCAGCACACAAAATAAAAAACCCGCAAGGCTCACGCTTTGCGGGTTTTTTATCGCCTCAGCACCGAGGTGCTGAGGGATTGGCTGAGAAGGTTTAGGCCTTCACAGTTTTCGCAGTCTCTGCGTACTCTTCGATTTGGTCGAAGTTCATGTACTTGTAGATCTTGTCAGCGTCTTTGGTGACCACGCCGATTTCGCCCATGTACTCTTCCACGGTGGGGATGCGGCCCAACTTGGAGCATACAGCCACGAGTTCGGCAGAGCCCAAGAACACGTTGGTGTTCTTGCCCAAGCGGTTGGGGAAGTTACGTGTGGAAGTCGAGATGGCAGTAGCGCCTTCTTTGATCTGCGCTTGGTTACCCATGCACAACGAGCAGCCAGGCATTTCCATGCGGGCGCCAGCGCCGCCCAAAGTGGCGTAGTAGCCTTCTTTGGTCAACTCGGCAGCATCCATCTTGGTAGGAGGTGCGATCCACATGCGAACAGGGATGTCCTTCTTGCCTTCGAGCAACTTGCCTGCAGCACGGAAGTGGCCGATGTTGGTCATGCAAGAACCGATGAAAGTTTCATCGATCTTGGTGCCAGACACTTCAGACATGAACTTGGCGTCATCGGGGTCGTTGGGGCAGCACACGATCGGCTCTTTGATGTCGGCCAAATCGATTTCGATGACGGCAGCGTACTCGGCGTCTTTGTCGGCCTTGAGCAATTGGGGGTTAGCCAACCAAGCTTCGACAGACTTGATGCGGCGCTCCAAAGTGCGTGCATCTTGGTAGCCGTTGGCAATCATGTTTTTCATCAACACGATGTTCGAACGCAGGTACTCGGCGATAGGTTCAGGGTTCAACTGAATCGCGCAAGCTGCAGCAGAACGTTCGGCAGCGGCGTCAGACAATTCAAACGCTTGTTCCACTTTGAGATCTGGCAAGCCTTCGATCTCGAGCACGCGGCCAGAGAACACGTTTTTCTTGCCCTTTTTCTCAACGGTCAACAAACCGGCTTTGATGGCGTACAAAGGAATCGCGTGCACCAAGTCGCGCAAGGTGATGCCCGCTTGCATCTTGCCTTTGAAACGCACCAACACAGACTCAGGCATGTCCAAAGGCATCACGCCAGTAGCTGCACCGAAGGCCACCAAACCAGAACCCGCGGGGAAGCTGATACCGATGGGGAACCGTGTGTGGCTGTCGCCGCCTGTACCGACGGTGTCAGGCAACAGCAAACGGTTCAACCAAGAGTGAATCACGCCGTCACCAGGACGCAGGGCCACGCCGCCACGGTTGCTGATGAAGCTAGGCAGTTCGCGGTGCATCTTCACGTCCACGGGCTTGGGATAAGCCGCGGTGTGGCAGAACGATTGCATCACCAAGTCAGCGCTGAAGCCCAAGCAAGCCAAGTCTTTCAACTCGTCGCGGGTCATGGGGCCAGTGGTGTCTTGTGAACCCACGGTGGTCATCTTGGGTTCGCAGTAAGTGCCGGGGCGAACGCCCTTGCCTTCTGGCAAACCGCATGCGCGACCGACCATTTTTTGAGCCAAGGTGAAACCTTTGCCGCTGTCCACAGGCGCTTGGGGCAAGCGGAACAAGGTGGAAGCAGGCAAGCCCAAGAATTCACGGGCCTTACCAGTCAATGAACGACCGATGATGAGGTTGATACGGCCGCCAGCGCGGACTTCGTCCAACAACACATCACTCTTGAGCGAGAACTCGGCCACAGTGGCGCCACCTTTGGTGACTTTGCCGTCGTAGGGCAAAACTTCGATCACGTCACCCATTTCGAGTTTGGACACGTCCACTTCGATGGGCAAAGAGCCAGAGTCCTCTTGGGTGTTGAAGAAGATGGGGGCAATCTTGCCGCCCAAAGTCACGCCACCAAAACGCTTGTTGGGCACGAAGGGGATGTCTTGGCCAGTAGCCCAGATCACGCTGTTGGTGGCCGATTTACGGCTGGAACCTGTACCCACCACGTCGCCGACGTAGGCCACCAAATGGCCTTTTTTCTTCAGGTCGTCGATGAACTGCATGGGGCCGCGCACGCCGTCTTTTTCGGGCTTGAACGCTGCGTCTGGGCGGGTGTTTTTCAACATCGCCAAGTAGTGCATGGGGATGTCAGGACGTGTGGTCGCGTCGGGTGCTGGCGACAAGTCGTCGGTGTTGGTTTCGCCTGGCACTTTGAACACGGTCACGGTGATGCTCTTGGGCACTTCGGGACGGCTGGTGAACCACTCGGCGTCGGCCCAGCTTTGAATCACTTCTTTGGCTTTGGCGTTGCCCGCTTTGGCTTTGTCGGTCACGTCATGGAAGGCGTCGAACATCAACAAAGTTTTCTTCAGACCTTCGGCGGCCACAGCAGCCACTTCGGCGTCGTCGAGCAAGTCGATCAAAGGCTTGACGTTGTAGCCACCGACCATGGTGCCCAACAACTCAGTCGCTTTGGCTTTGGAGATCAAGGCCACTTTGACATCGCCGTGAGCCACAGCGGCCAAGAAAGAGGCTTTGACTTTGGCCGCATCGTCCACGCCGGGTGGCACGCGGTGGGTCAACAAGTCCATCAAGAACTCTTCTTCCCCTTTGGGTGGGTTCTTGATCAACTCGATCAAGTCAGCCACTTGCTTGGCATCCAAGGCCAGTGGGGGGATGCCCAGCGCTGCGCGCTCGGCTACGTGTTCACGGTAGGCTTTCAACATGGTTTTCTCCTGTCTATCAAATCAAAAAATCGCGGGTTTATTTCTTAGCCAACGCAGGTGCGTCGAGCAAGCTCGGCGGTGGATCTAGTTTCATGCGGTGAGCGACAGCCGTTTGGTGTTCGCTTTGGCATTCATCGGCCATGCGCTGACCGAGTTTGCTGTTCATCAGCATGGATTTGTGCGGCAGCTGCAGCCACATCGCGCCGGCTTGGGCATCCTCTAAACGCACAGCGCCCGTGGTGGTTGCCACAGGGCTCATGCGGTATGTGTTCTTTTTCATCTGCACGATGAAAGTTTGAGCTTGCTGCGGATCTGGCGTGACAGTGACTGAGTTGCCTAGCTCGCACACAATGCGTCCGGTATGCACCTCGCCCACCGCTGGCTCCGCAGTCTGCACTGGGTTTGCCGCGTTGACCACTGCCGCTGCGGCAACAGGCGCAGCCACCATGGGTGTGGCTCTGACGTAATAGTATTTGGGAGCCGCAGGCTTGTGCTTGGCGACAGCTGGCTTGGCAGCCACAGGCTTGCCCGATTGAGCTTTGACAGGCTCAGCGGCCCAAGCTGCAGTCGACAAGGTCAACATCCACATCACTATCATTTTGCGCATGCTCATCTCCGGTCAATCCTTGAAGAATAACTGGACTTCCGCTGGCAAGCTACAGCCCGTGCTGTGCGCACGTTCCAACACTTGCCAAAAGAAGCGGTAGCTGGCTCGGTCATGCAACTGACCTTTGTGACTGATGGGCGCCCACTGGGCGGCACGCGCCGCCAGCACAATCTCGCTGGCTACTTCAATGGCCGCCGCATCAGGAGCCATCGCCTCGAGGATGGGGCGAATTTGCGCAGGGTGGATGCTCCACATGCGTGTGTAGCCAAACTCGTGGGCGGCACGCTGGGCTGCGGCACGCATGGCCACGGTGTCATTGAACTCGGTCACCACGCAATGCGACGGTACTTTGCCATGGGCATGGCAGGCGCTCGCAATGTCAAGCTTGGCACGCACCACCAAGGGATGGGTGAACTGACCTTGACCACTCATGCCGTGCGCAGGAATTGCACCGCCATGGGCTGACACAAAGTCCATCAAACCAAAACTGAGCGACTGCACGCGAGGGTGAGCCGCAATGTCAAACGCGCGGTGCACTGCAGCGGGCGACTCAATCAATACGTGCAATGCCAAATCTTTGGCACCGGCTTGAATCAAGGCTTGCTCGGCCAGTTGCACATCGGCCACTGACTCGACCTTGGGCACCATGATGTGCGTCAAGCGGTTCGCAGCTTGGCCCGCAATGGTGGCCATGTCTGCTTGAAAACTGGGGTGATCCACGGGGTGCACACGCACAGCCACGCGGGCTTCGGGTGCGGCACTCAATGCCAACTCGGTGACCAGCGCGGCATGTTCTGCCTCGCCGCCCACGGGGGCACCGTCTTCACAATCAAGGGTCACATCAAAGACGCAGGTACCAAACTCTTGCGTCATCTCTGCTTGCAGCTGCAAGCTTTTGCGCATCCGCGCTTCGACACCGCTGTAGTGGTCACAGACGGGGATGGATACCCCCGAAGCCTGTGCCCCCAGCAGAACGTCGCGCGGATGGCTCACTCTAGTTCTCTGTTGAGAATTAGATCAAGTGGGCAACGCCAGCTTGCTCGTCGGTCAACTCTTTCAGAGTCTTGTCGATGCAGCCTTGGCTGAATGCGTCGATTTCCAAACCTTCGACCACTTTGTATTGGCCGTTTTCGCAGGTCACGGGGAAACCGAACATGACGTCTTTAGGAATGCCGTACCAGCCTTGTGATGGGATACCCATGGTCACCCACTTGCCGTTGGTGCCCAAAGCCCAATCGCGCATGTGGTCGATGGCAGCGTTGGCAGCAGAAGCGGCAGAAGACAAACCACGTGCGTCAATGATGGCAGCGCCGCGCTTGCCCACGGTTGGCAAGAACACGTTGGCGTTCCACTCTTGGTCGTTGATCATGGCCTTGACAGACTCGCCCTTGATGGTGGCGAAGCGGTAGTCAGCGTACATGGTGGGCGAGTGGTTGCCCCACACGCACAATTTCTCGATGTCGGCCACGGCTTTGCCAGTCTTGGCAGCGATTTGCGACAAAGCGCGGTTGTGGTCCAAACGCAGCATGGCGGTGAAGTTGCCTGGCTTGAGGTCAGGTGCAGCTTTCATGGCGATGTAGGCGTTGGTGTTGGCTGGGTTGCCGACCACCAAAACTTTCACGTCGCGTGAAGCCACAGCGTTCAAAGCCTTGCCTTGAGCCGTGAAGATGGCGCCGTTGATGGCGAGCAATTCAGCGCGCTCCATGCCAGGGCCGCGTGGACGTGAACCGACCAACAAAGCGTAGTCAGTATCTTTGAATGCAGTCATGGGGTCAGCGTGAGCTTCCATACCCACCAACAATGGGAACGCGCAGTCTTCGAGTTCCATCATCACGCCCTTGAGCGCTTTTTGTGCTTTCTCGTCAGGGATTTCCAACAATTGCAAGATCACAGGTTGATCTTTGCCCAACATTTCGCCAGAGGCGATACGGAACAACAGGGCGTAACCAATTTGACCAGCGGCACCAGTGACGGCCACGCGAACAGGCTTCTTGCTCATGGGAGAACTCCAAATAAGTGATGAAAAAAAGAGAATCGACAGAGTTTACCCGCGAATTCGAGCAAATGAGCTGTCTTATGTCTTATAGAAGATATGATATGAGCTTGACAAAGAACTGACGCCCACGCGTTTTCAATCTAAACATGGCCACCTCCTCCGCGCCCGCTTTTACCTTCAGCGCCCCCCCGCCAACCGCGGGTGGCAGCGCCTTGGGCGCGCCCGGCCCTGCATTCAGCCCGCTGTACCAGCAGATCAAAGGCCTCATCCTGCAAAGCTTGCAATCGGGGGAATGGAAACCGGGCGAAGCCATCCCCAGCGAAATGGATTTGGCGGCGCGTTTTCGCGTCAGCCAAGGCACGGTTCGCAAAGCCATTGACGAGTTGGCCGCAGAAAACTTGGTGGTGCGCCGTCAAGGCAAAGGCACATTTGTCGCCACACACGCCGAACAGCATGTGCAATACCGCTTTTTGAAGCTACAACCCGACAACGGTGACACCCAAAGCGAAGGCCCGGCCGAGCGCACCATCATCGACTGCAAACGTCTTCGTGCCAGTGCCGATGTGGCCCGCGCCCTCAGCCTACGCAGCGGCGACCCTGTGCTGCAAGTGCGCCGCGTGTTGGCTTATGCAGGGGTGCCCACCATTTTGGAAGAGCTGTGGCTCCCTGGCACACCGTTCAAAGGCCTCACGGCCGAACGCTTAAGTAATTACAACGGCCCGATGTACGCTTTGTTCGAAACCGAGTTCGGCGTGCGCATGGTGCGCGCCGACGAAAACATTCGAGCCGTCAACCCCGATGCAGAGCAAGCTGAGTTGCTCAAAGTGACCACCACAGCGCCTTTGCTGAGCGTAGAACGGGTGGCCTACACCTACAACGACACCCCCATGGAGCTGCGCCGCGGACTCTACCGAACCGACACGCACCATTACCGTAATGCTTTGAGCTGACAGGCTTGAAACCCTCACGTCAGTTTGATGAAGTGAAATAGAATGAAAAGTTGTTTTGACTTGCAGATAACCCTGAAGAAAGACCCCACATGACCCAGCTTGCCAAAAAGCGGCCTGAGTTCCGCAACATCAACGCCCTCACCGATCTGCCTTCTTATCGCCTTCCAGCGGCCGGCATCGTGTCGATCTTGCACCGCATCAGCGGTTTGATCATGTTCTTGTTGTTGCCCTTGCTCGTTTGGATGTTTGACACCTCTGTGTCATCTGAAATCTCCTTCGCCAAATTCAGCGCCGCGTTCAACGTCGGTCTGGGCTTTGTGCCTGCTGTGTTGGTGAAAGTGGTGGTGTTGGGCCTGATCTGGGCTTACTTGCACCACTTGATCGCTGGCGTGCGTCACGTCTACATGGACGTTTGCCATGCTGTGAGCAAAGAGTTCGGCAAATCATCTGCCGTGTTCACCCTGGTGGTGAGCCTTGGTTTGACCGCCGCATTGGGCGCCAAGCTGTTTGGCCTTTACTAATTCTCGAGGAGTTACAACATGTCCGTGAATTACGGTTCCAAGCGCGTCGTTGTCGGCGCTCACTACGGTCTGCGTGACTGGCTCGCCCAGCGCGTCACTGGTGTTTTGATGGTGTTGTTCACCTTGGCCGTGTTGGGCCAAGTGCTCTTGACCAGCGGCGAAATCAGCTACGACAAATGGGCTGGCATTTTCAGCACCCAATTCATGAAGGCTTTGACCTTCTCAGTCTTTATCGCTTTGGCCATCCACGTGTGGGTGGGTGTTCGCGACATTTGGATGGACTACGTCAAGGCCGTTGGCCTGCGTTTGGTTCTGCAAGTATTCACTTTGGTCTGGCTGGTGTCTTGTCTCGGCTGGGCCATTCAGGTTCTCTGGAGGCTCTAAGTCATGACCGTTAAAAGCTCTATCCCACGTCGCAAGTTTGATGTGGTCATCGTCGGTGCCGGTGGCTCTGGCATGCGTGCATCGTTGCAACTTGCTCGCGCAGGTTTGAACGTTGCTGTTTTGTCTAAAGTGTTCCCCACTCGCTCGCACACCGTGGCAGCGCAAGGCGGCGTGTCTGCCTCTTTGGGCAACATGTCTGAAGACAACTGGGAATATCACTTCTACGACACCGTCAAAGGCTCCGACTGGCTCGGCGACCAAGACGCGATCGAATACATGTGTCGTGAAGCGCCCAAAGTCGTGTACGAACTCGAACACATGGGCATGCCTTTCGACCGCAACGCCGACGGCACCATTTACCAACGTCCTTTCGGCGGCCACACCGCCAACTTTGGTGAAAAGCCTGTGCAACGTGCTTGTGCTGCGGCTGACCGTACAGGCCACGCCATGCTGCACACCTTGTACCAAGCCAACGTGGCAGCCCGCACCACTTTCTTTGTGGAGTGGATGGCGCTTGATTTGATCCGCAACGCCGACGGCGATGTGGTGGGCGTGACCGCGCTTGAAATGGAAACTGGCGACGTGTACGAGTTGCAAGCGCAAACCGTGTTGTTCGCCACAGGCGGCGCTGGCCGTATCTTCCAATCGTCCACCAACGCGTTCATCAACACCGGTGACGGCTTGGGCATGGCTGCTCGCGCAGGCATTGCTTTGCAAGACATGGAATTCTGGCAATTCCACCCCACTGGCGTGGCCGGTGCTGGCGTGTTGTTGACCGAAGGCTGCCGCGGCGAAGGCGCGATTTTGCTCAACAGCGAAGGCGAGCGCTTCATGGAGCGCTATGCGCCCACACTGAAAGACTTGGCACCCCGCGACTTCGTGTCACGCTGCATGGGCCAAGAAATTTTGGAAGGTCGCGGCTGCGGTCCTAACAAAGACTACATCCACATGAAGTTGGACCACTTGGGCGCCGACACCATCCGCAAGCGTTTGCCTTCGGTGGAAGAAATTGGCCACAACTTTGCCAACGTCGACATCACCAAAGAGCCTATTCCTGTGGTGCCTACCATCCACTATCAAATGGGTGGCATTCCAACCAACATCCACGGTCAAGTGGTGGAACAAGTCAACGGCGAAGACAAACCCGTCAAGGGCCTCTACGCTGTGGGCGAGTGTTCATGTGTGTCGGTGCACGGCGCCAACCGCTTGGGTACTAACTCCTTGCTCGATTTGTTGGTATTCGGCAAAGCTGCTGGCGACCACATCATTGCCAACACAGTGGCCGGCGCTACACAAGCCGACTTGCCAGCGAACGCATCTGACTTCACCTTGGCACGTTTGGCCCGCTTGGAAAACAACAAGAACGGCGAATACGCCCAAGACATCGCCAACGACATGCGCGCCATCATGCAAACGCATGCTGGCGTGTTCCGTAGCCAAGAGTCCATGGACGAAGGCGTGCGCAAGATCGCTGAGTTGCGTGCTCGCGTGGCCAACATTGGCCTCAAAGACAACTCCAAAGTCTTCAACACCGCACGCATCGAAGCCTTGGAAGTGGACAACCTCATGGAAGCCGCCCAGGCCACCATGGAGTCTGCCGCTGCTCGTAAAGAGTGCCGTGGCGCCCACTTGGTCCGCGACTACGAACACGATGTGACTCACCCCACCTGCCCTCTGGGCCGCAACGATGCTGAGTGGATGAAGCACACCTTGTGGCACAGCGCCAACAACAGCTTGACTTACAAGCCCGTGCGCATGAAGCCTTTGACGGCTGAAACCGTGCCACCCAAGCCCCGTACGTTCTAAGCGTCGCATCGCACGATTAAAGGAATTTGAAAAATGGCAAAACGTACTTTCAAGATCTACCGCTACGACCCTGACACCGACGCGAAACCGTACATGCAATCCATCGAGATCGAACTCGACGGTTCAGAGCGCATGTTGCTTGACGCCTTGGTCAAACTCAAAGCGGTTGACCCCACTTTGTCTTTCCGTCGCTCTTGCCGCGAAGGTGTGTGTGGCTCTGACGCCATGAACATCAACGGCAAAAACGGTTTGGCTTGCTTGACCAACTTGAAATCTCTCAGCGGCGACATCGTGTTGAAGCCCCTGCCAGGTCTGCCCGTCATCCGCGACTTGATCGTGGACATGACCCAGTTCTTCAAGCAATACCACTCCATCAAGCCCTACCTCATCAACAACACGCCTGCGCCTGAGCGCGAGCGTTTGCAGTCGCCTGAAGAGCGCGAAGAGTTGAACGGCTTGTACGAATGTATTTTGTGCGCCAGCTGCTCCACCAGCTGCCCCTCGTTCTGGTGGAACCCCGACAAGTTCGTGGGCCCTGCTGGTTTGTTGCAAGCCTATCGCTTCATTGCTGATAGCCGCGACCAAGCCACTGGCGAGCGTTTGGACAACTTGGAAGACCCTTACCGCCTCTTCCGTTGCCACACCATCATGAACTGCGTTGACGTGTGCCCCAAGGGTTTGAACCCCACCAAGGCCATCGGCAAAATCAAAGAATTGA
Source organism: Limnohabitans sp. MORI2 (assembly GCF_027925025.1). Classification (NCBI taxonomy): domain Bacteria; kingdom Pseudomonadati; phylum Pseudomonadota; class Betaproteobacteria; order Burkholderiales; family Comamonadaceae; genus Limnohabitans; species Limnohabitans sp. MORI2. Next base: position 687,267 of record NZ_AP027058.1, on the reverse strand, counting down.
TGGTACGTCGCGCCATCTAAGGCACGACAAAGCATCACACGGAGCACCAACATGGACGTGGCCGCACCATTTCGCGACACCTCGGTTGGTGATCCGTTGCTCGACGGCTTGGACGGAAAGCTTGCGCTGGACGAAAGAGCCCTGAGCAAACTGCACTGGCGCAGCCGGCGCGGCCTGCTCGAAAACGATTTGTTCATTCAAAAATTTTTCGAGCGGCATGAATCTCGCTTAACCGTGGGTCATGCACGAGGCATGTATGAATTGATGGACTTATCTGACAACGATTTGCTGGACCTCCTCTTGGAACGCAAACAGTTGCCCGAAAAGCCGCTGACCGAAGAAGCAGTCGAAGTGCTGCGTATGTTGAGACACTGAACCGAGTACCGCTTTTAAAAAGACATTTAGGAACCACCATGAAACTTGCAGACAACAAAGCCACCCTGTCGTTCAGCAACGGCAGCCCCAGCATCGAAATGCCCGTTTACAGCGGCAGCGTCGGTCCTGACGTCATCGACATCCGTAAGTTGTACGGCCAAACTGGCATGTTCACTTACGACCCTGGTTTCCTGTCCACCGCATCTTGCCAATCTGGCATCACCTACATCGACGGTGACAAGGGCGAATTGCTGTACCGTGGCTACCCCATCGAGCAATTGGCCACCAACTGCGACTACCTCGAGACTTGCTACTTGTTGTTGAAAGGCGAATTGCCTAACGCAGCACAAAAAGCTGAATTCGAAAAGACCGTGACCAACCACACCATGGTCAACGAGCAAATGCAATTCTTCTTGCGCGGCTTCCGCCGTGACGCTCACCCCATGGCCGTGTTGACTGGCTTGGTCGGCGCTTTGTCTGCGTTCTACCACGACAGCACAGACATCAACAACCCAGAGCATCGCGAAATCGCCGCGATCCGCTTGATCGCCAAGATGCCAACCTTGGTCGCAATGGCCTACAAATACGGCGTGGGCCAGCCTTACATGTACCCACGCAACGACTTGTCGTACGCAGGCAACTTCTTGCGCATGATGTTCGGTACACCTTGCGAAGAGTACGTGGTCAACCCCGTGCTCGAGCGCGCCATGGACCGCATCTTCACCTTGCACGCAGACCACGAGCAAAACGCTTCGACATCGACTGTACGTTTGTGCGGTTCATCAGGCACCAACCCCTTCGCAGCCATCGCTGCAGGCGTGGCTTGCTTGTGGGGCCCAGCACACGGCGGCGCGAACGAAGCTTGCTTGAACATGCTGGAAGAAATCCAAGCCATGGGCGGCGTCTCTAAAGTGGGCGAGTTCATGGAGAAGGTCAAAGACAAGAACTCCGGCGTCAAGCTCATGGGCTTCGGTCACCGCGTTTACAAAAACTACGACCCACGCGCCAAGTTGATGCAAGAGACTTGCGACGAAGTGTTGAAAGAACTCGGCCTCGAGAACGACCCCTTGTTCAAACTGGCCAAGGCATTGGAAAAGATCGCTTTGGAAGACGAATACTTCGTCAGCCGCAAGCTCTACCCCAACGTCGACTTCTACTCTGGCATCGTGCAACGCGCCATCGGCATTCCAGTGAACCTGTTCACCGGCATCTTCGCCTTGGCACGTACTGTGGGCTGGATTGCTCAATTGAACGAAATGATTGGCGACCCCGAGTACAAAATCGGCCGTCCACGTCAGTTGTTCACTGGACATGCACACCGCAACGTTGAGCCATTGGCCAAACGCAAGTAACTGCCACAGTTGCGACTCGTGCGCGACAGCAAAAAGCCCTGCACTGCAGGGCTTTTTTGTTTTTGGGGCGTTTGCAAGACAGCGCAGTGGTAGGCTCTGCCCCTATGAGTTCTGCACCATTCATCAGCACACCCGAAGCCCTGCGTCAACTGACCGATCACCCACACACGCCTTGCCAATGCAGCCTACAACACTGCACAGGCTGGGAGAGCATCAACGACACCGCATGGCCTGCGCAGCAAATGAGCTTGGTGGCCACGCTGCGTGACCCTGAGGCTTACGAACCCACGTTTGAGGAACAGCATCCCAACGGCACTCGGTATGAATCAACTGATGCGCCCGTGGCTTTGAAATTTTTCCCGTACAACCGTTGCGATGTACACGCGTGCAGCCAATGTCAACAGCATGTGCTGCGTTACACCGAGTTTGGTGGCTACTATGTGGACCACCGCGCACGTCGTTTGAACGCTGAACTCATCAGCGACTAAACGCTGGGCGCTGCGGGCGTTTAGCCAAGCGCCATTTCACCGCCTAAGGCCTCTAGCAAGTCTGGCAGCAATTTGCGTAGTTCGCCCGTTGCAATGGCCACATCGGCATCAAAACCACCGTCTTGCTCAGACGCACCTTCAAACACCACATCCAAGAACGTCACCTTCTTGAGCTGCATCCCCTCGGTGAGCGAGAACGACACGCGCGCGTCCCACGTCATGGCCAAGCGTGTGGGCAACTTACCGTCTTGCACATGTTGCTTGACCTCGTCCGTGTCGAGCGGGTGACGTACATAGCGCACCACCGATTTGGATTCATCGGCAGCTTTGAGTTCACATTCACGGTCTACGCTAAAGCCAGCAGGTGGCTCTTGGCTGATCAGCCATTGAGCCATTGCTGATTGAGGGGACATCTCGGTGTTGATGAGCGTCAGGCTAAGTCCTGCCAACGACTTGACCAACATCGTCACCACTTCATCCGCTTTCGCTTGGCTGCCTGCATCGAGCACCAACAAATTCGTCGCTGGGTCGAACCACACCCACACGGACGACTCTTTGCTGAACGCCATCGGCATCAAAGACAACTTCACGTCTTCTTTGATTTCTTGCGTTTCTTTCTTGCCGGGCTTGCGGCCTTCAGTGGCTTCAATGTGGGCGCAGCGCTCTTTGGTTTTACGCGTCACCACCGAGCCAGGCACGCCACGGGTTTCAATTTTGAGCTTCAAAATGCGTTGACCACTCACCGCTTCCACCAGCGGGCCAAACGCTTCACCGCGCGGCTCTACCCAACCCACTGACTTTTCTTGACTGGCCCCACAGGGCACAAAACGCTCAGCATCTAGCGCCTGCTCCAGTTGCTCAAGACTAGGGCTCCATCCCTCAGCCACGCGATACACCATCACATTTTTAAACACGAGTTACCTTTACTCACCGGCATGTGCCGCAATAAAAAAGCCAACCGCAAGAGTTGGCTTTGTACGTTGTTTCGATTTTAGCGTGCGACCTGCGCACTCACCCAGCCGCTTCACTTCAACAAGGCGGCCAATTCTTCATCACTGATCAGCGCAGCAGCTGCAGCAACCTCACGCACAGCCACCCCCTTGATGTGTTGCTGAATGTGTGTCATCGCTTGGCCTTGCTGCGCAAATGCCACGGTTAGCACTTGCGCCAACTCAGCATTGGGCAGGTCAACGACTTTGCCCTCACGCGCCCATGCCACAGCTTGGCCCTGCACCTGATCGACCAAGTCTTTGAGCTGCTGACTGGTCTGTTGAATGTGGTCAATCTTCTCGCGCAATAGCGCGTTGTCCGCACGGCGTCGCTCTGTCATAACCATGTGCCAACCTCTCTGTCTGTTTGCATGCTCATTATCAAGACACTGATACAACAAAAATTCTTCAAAATTAAAACGATAGAACTCAACGCCAATTCGCATCGCGTGTTTTTATGCAATTCAAGACAGCTTGAACCGAAATGCACCACATTGAATAGGAAAATCACCGCATGGAACCCGATGTTTTGACAAGTCGCCTCCCCCACATCAAGCAGGCGCTTTTGTCCGCGATCGAACAACAACACATTGACCTGGTCTACCAAGGTCAAAACGCTTTGCCCTCGCACAAGCTCGTGGGCGTGGAAGCGCTGTGCCGCATTGCGCCTGGGCCTTGGGGCGAAGTGACGCCCGATCAATTCATTCCTGTGGCCGAACACATTGGGTTGATTGCACCGCTGGAGCGTTTGGTTTTTCAGCAAGTGGCGCGTGACTTGCCACAACTTCTCGCCGCCCACCCCGATATTCGTGTGAGTGTGAATTTGTCGATCCGACACATCACTGCGCTGGATTTTTCATCCTTCATCAACGGCTGGCTCGACGCGCTGCCACCCGCCACCATCACACGTTTGGATTTTGAAATCACCGAAACCTACTTTCAGCGCATCTCACAAACCGTGATTGATGGTTTGCACGCCCTACGCAAGCGCGGCGTGCGCATCGTCATGGACGACTTTGGTTCGGGGCAATCGAGCTTGAGCCGTTTGCACATGCTGCCCTTTGATGTCATCAAACTCGACAAACAGTTTGCGCAACAAATGGATCACCCCATGGTGCACGCCATCGTCAAAGCCGCGATTGCCTTTGCTGACGAATTTGGCATTGAGCTGATTGCCGAAGGCGTTGAAACCGCCGAGCAGTGCCAAGCCTTGCAGGGCTTGAACTGCCGCTTGGTGCAAGGTTTTTATTTCTCTCAACCTCAGCCCTTGGCGCATTGGCTCATCGCCAGCCACGCGCCCGCCCCTTGAATGCCCTACATCACGATTCGTTGGAAATTCATCATCACCGTTGCCGTGTCCACCGCGTGGATGCTGCTGTCTATTTGGCTTTCCATTCCTTGGTATGAGCAACTCAGCCATCACACCGCACCGGCTATTGCTGCGTTTTTGATTGGCTTCATCGCCATCATTCCCGGCTTCATGAATGCTTTCATCATGGTGGCTTTGGCGCTCGACAAACGTCCACGCGTGCCGCTGCACGACCATTACCCCAGTGTCACCGTGCTGGTGGCGGCGTACAACGAAGCAGAGTCCATCGAAGACACCGTGCGCAGCCTCATGCGCCAAACTTACCCTGGCGCGCTGCACGTCACGGTCATCAACGATGGTTCGGCAGACAACACCGCAGGCATCGTGCGCGATCTGTTGTTTGAATACCCCAACCTCAACCTCATAGACCTCAAACAAAACGCAGGCAAAGCCAACGCACTCAACCAAGGCTTGGCGCAGTGCAACACCCCCTACGTCATCACGGTCGATGCCGATTGCTGGATTTGGAAAGACGGCATTCAAAACTTGGTGGGCCGACGCTTGGCTGACCCGCCCAACACACGCGCGGTGGCCGGTGCAATTTTGATTCGCAACTCGCGCCAAAACTGGCTGACCAAAGCGCAAGAGTGGGACTACTTCTTGGGCATTGCCGCCATCAAGCGCATTCAGTCGTTGTTTCAAGGCACGCTGGTGGCGCAAGGCGCGTTCTCGCTGTACGACCGAGAAACCTTGGTCGAAGTGGGCGGCTGGCCGCACACCGTGGGCGAAGACATTGTGCTGACCTGGAAAATTTTGCGTGCGGGCTACCGCGTGGGCCACGCCGAAAACGCGATTGCACTCACCCGCTGCCCCGACAACTTGACGCAGTTCATTCGTCAGCGCCAGCGTTGGTCGCGAGGCTTGATTGAAGCGTTCAAGATGACGCCCGACATCTTGCTGCAACGCCGCATGCCCGTGTTTTACATCTGGTGGAACACGCTGTTTCCATTCATGGACTTGGCCTACAGCTTGGGTTTTATTCCAGGCTTGGTGCTGGCCATGTTTGGCCACTTCTGGATCGTGGGCCCCATGACCTTGGCCTTGTTGCCCATCAGCTTTTTGATGAACTCGCTCATGTATGCACGCAGCAAAGCGACGTTTGACGAAGTGGGCCTGAAAGTGCGCCGCAATCGCTTGGGCCTGCTGTCGTACACCTTGGTCTACAGCATCATCTTGCAACCCGCGTGCGTGTGGGGCTACATCAGCGAAGTGTTGAACTTGCGCAAAACATGGGGAACGAAATGACATTGAAGATCAAGGCCGTGGCAGCCCTGTGTACCACCGCCGCCATGGGCATGACCACCTCTACCTTTGCTGCCGAACCTGCATGGGCTGTGTCGCCTGCTTGGAGCCAATCAAGCGACAGCGATGGTTTGACCATTCACAAAGCCTTTGCTTCTGCGCTGCCCAGCTACAGCAACGGGCTCAAATGGCAAGGCGTGGAGTGGCAAGAACAACGCTATCGACAAAACGGCAACAGCCTCAGCGGCCACGGCGTGAACTACACCGCCCAAGACTTGGACGCCCTCACCGGCATGGGCTACAGCTTGAAAGTGGGCGTCAACCAAGGCCCTGACAAAACGACTGCGATTGGCGAGTGGAACTACAACCGCGCCTACAACGCGCAACTGCATTGGGGAGTGTTTGCGAGTCGCGACTGGGTGGAATCCATGAACGCCTTGCAGCAAGGCATTCACTACGATCTGGTGGGTGGCAATGTGGACTACCAAGTGCACCCACGCGTGACCGTGGTGGGCTCGCTCGCGCAAACCCATTTTTCAGATGGTCAAGATCGCCAGCAACAACGCGCTCGCGCCGTGTGGGACGCTTGGCCTGATCAAGGCATCACCCTGCAATGGGCCTACAAACATCAGCTGGGCGACGCTAATGGTGCAGCCAGCGGCAACTACTTCAACCCCGACCGTTTGAATGAATCCATGGGCCTGATTGGCTGGCGTCGCCGCTACGACGGCTGGCAGTGGTACGCCCGCTTAGGCGAAGGTCGCCAAACCGTCAACAACGATGGCAGCACGCCCGCACGCTTGGCCGAATTGCAACTCACCAGCCCAGTGCGGGGTAGCTCGTATTTCAAACTGCGTGTAGGCCGCAGCGAAACATCGGGGCTATACAGCGGCAACACTGGCTACGTGTACCGCTATCTCGATGCGCAGTGGATTTGGCCACTCGGTCGGTAAGCTAACCGATCCACTAACGCAACTTAGGTAGCAGGCAAAGCCAAACTGTCACCATCTGAGTCAAACGTCGACACACGGTTGCGTCCGCCGCGCTTGGCTTCGTACATGGCTTGATCGGCGTGCTGTTGAATTGCCTGCATGGTTTCTTGATCAAAACGCTTTGCAGCCACGCCAATGCTGGCGGTGATTTTCAAGCGCACGCCATCCACCTCGATGTGAATCGACTCAATCGCGACACGCAAGGTTTCAGCCAACTGTTGAGCGCCTTGCAATTGCGTGTTGGGCAAAAACACTGAAAACTCTTCGCCCCCAATGCGCCCCACGATGTCACTGCGGCGCACCGTTGCACGCAGAGTCTGCGCCACAGTACGCAACACATCGTCGCCTACGGCATGGCCATAGGTGTCGTTGATAGATTTGAAATGGTCTAGGTCAATGAACAGCACCGCGAATGGCTGGGTGCTCCGTTGACTGGTATGAATTTGCTGATCGCATGCGCGGTAGTAGGCACCTGCGTTGAACACGCGCGTGAGCGGATCATGGCTGGCCAAGTCGTGCAGCTGCGCGTTGTAGTCGCGCATGCGTTTGAAGTACGAAATCGAGCGGTCCACATAAGCATGGAACGACACGCCCAAATACACCATGGCCAACACACCCGTGGCAATGGCGCTGGTTGAGTACGGTTTCTCAAGATAGCTGTTGCCCACCACAAAACCCACCATCGTGAACACCGTCACTGCCCAACCTGGACGCTGCCCCAGCAAAATGAACACGCAGGGAATATTGGTGTAGAACCACAACACACGCAGCTCATCCACAGGCACATACATCAAAGCGGAAGCGCTTTCCAACAGGCTCAACACCTCATAGGTCCAGCCGATGGTTTTGAAGCGTTTGGGTGAACCGCGCAGCAACAACCACAGCACCACCGTACCCGTGACAAAAGTGATCATCATGCGGCCATGCGCCCAACCAATGAGGTTGATTTGGCTAACCAAACCCAAAATGAACAAGCCCGTCAAAGCCGCTGCGGTGAGCATCAGCACGATCAGAAACTTGTAACGGAACTCTAAATATTCTTCTTGTTCTGAAAATTGAACCGAGCCAAATGCGATCCATTTCAGAGCGTGCATGGGATAAGAAACAACTCTGGCAATCATAAAATTCTCATCGAAGGCATCAGTCTTTATGATAAGAATTGAAACACAAACTAACAAGCCCAAATGTCAAATCACGAGCAAGCCCCTAAAAAAGCAAAATTCGCCGATATGAACTTGCAAGTGGGTCAGCGGGTTCAGCTGATTCAAGACACGGCCACTGCCCACAAGCACTACACCAGTGTCATTGGTTGGGTGGAAAACGAGTTTTTAATGCTTCGTATTCCGCAAGAGGACGGCTGGATCGTCCACCTGCGCGAAGGCATGAATGTGGAAGTGCGATTGTTCTCGGGCTTGTCCATCTTTACGTTCAAGAGCCGCATCAACACCATGCTGCTCAACCCACGCAACTTCATGTTGATGAGCTTCCCAGAAGACATCCTAGAAAGCCCCATGCGCGCCCACCTGCGTGTGCGCACCTCCCTGCCTGTCGAAATTTTGGAATCGACATCTGGCCACAACCTAGGTGACTTTCATCTGCACGACATCAGCGGTGGCGGCACATCGGTGGTAGGGCCGCACAAGCTGGGCGATGTAGAAAGCCGCATCAAACTCGGTCTGCGCTTTGACCTGCAATCCACCGGCAAATCTGAACACGCCGAAATGATGGGCACCATTCAAAACGTCGAACTCGTTCACAAAGCGAACCAAGCTAGTGCCCAACCCGAATACCAACACGGCATTCGCTTTGACCAGCCCGATGCGCGTGTGGTGCTGTTGGTGCATGAGTTGCAGCAACGTGCGCATTGACGTGAAATTTCTTGGCCTATTCTTGGCTTGGGTGCTGGTCAACTTGCCAGCACTTGCCCAACAAGCCGACTGCGGTTTTATTCAAAACCCCGACCGCCAAGCCTATTGCCGCGCCATCGGCGGCGGTGGGTCTAGCCACTGTGGGTTTATTCGCGAGCCAGATCTACAAGCACGTTGCCGTGCTGAAACAGGGGGTGGCAGCAGCCAGTGCGGCTTCATCCGTGACCACGACATGCAAGCTGCTTGCCGCGCCAACACGCATGGCAGCTCAAGCCAATGCGGCTTCATTCAAAACCCAGACAAGCAAGCCTATTGCCGTGCCACATCGGGCGGCGGAACGAGCCAGTGCGGCTTCATCCGCGACAGCGACCTACAAGCCATGTGTCGGGCTGAAACCGGCGGGGGCAGCAGCCAATGCGGCTTTATTCGTGACCGCGATATGCAAGCGGCCTGCAGGGCCAAGACGCGCTGAAATACAAACCCTCAAGCCCGCGTATCCACAAAATGCATGCCATCCGGTTGATGATGCCGCGATGCAGGATGCGGCACAGGCACCGCATGAGTCGACAACGGTAGGGCATTGATGAACTTGGTCTTCATCTCGCGCACAACTTGCTGCGCCACATACACACTGCCCGCGTCTAGCGCTTTGGACAGACGCACAAACTGCGCATCGGTGCTGAGCGCGTGGTCGAAATTCATCAACACCTTGAGGGCGAGCTTGGAAGCGTCTAAGTGGCCGTGCTCGACCGCATCAAACAGCGCCAGTATTTTTTGACGTCGTTGGTGTTGCCGGTCTTGCGGCGTACTGCCGTGCCCACCATAGCTGCCGGGGTGGGCGTTGACACGCATCATGCTTGTGGATTCCATAGCAAGCTCCTTCAAAAGGTTCAGGTCATTTCTGTGTGTTCCTTGTTGCGGTAATTGGGTTGTCCAATTTCTGGCACATATGCATAAGGCGTGCCAAAGCTAAAGCGGCAATGTGTTGCCGATGTTCAAGCTTTAGGAGAAGTGTGGGAGGGAAAAAGAAAAAACGCACCTCGTAGGGTGCGTTTTTTGTCTGGCGGAAGCGGTGAGATTCGAACTCACGGAAGGCTCACACCTTCGCCGGTTTTCAAGACCGGTGCATTCAACCACTCTGCCACGCTTCCAGTTGAATTCAGCCGACATTGTAATGTGTCTTTGGCCTGCTTTTGCTTCAGACCTCAGACAAAAACAAAGATTGCAAATCGCTCAAGAAGTCAAAGCCTCTCTCTGTGGGCACCACGCGCTGAAAGTCGCGGTTGATAAAGCCTTTGGCTTCGGCCTCGGCCAGTGCCGACTGAATGGCGGTCACGGGCAGACCAGTGCGTTCGGTGAAGTCGGCCAACGAAAAACCGTGGCGCAAGCGCAAGGCGTTGAGCATGAATTCAAAGGGCAAATCAGCGCGGGGCACTTCGGTGCTTTGGGCCACGGCACGGTCTGCGCGGCTGGTGTCGAGCGCGTGGTCCATGAATAGGCGCGGGTCGCGGTTGCGCACTTGGCGCAGCACGCGGTGAGCAAAGCTGAGTTTGCTATGTGCGCCAGCACCAATGCCTAGGTAGTCGCCAAACTGCCAGTAGTTGAGGTTGTGCCAGCAGCGGTGGTTGTCTTTGGAGTAGGCCGACACTTCGTAGCGGTGCAGGCCCGCAGCGGCAGTGCGCTCGGTGATGCGGTCGAGCATGGCGTAGGCGTCGTCGTCTTCCGGCACTTGCGGCGGGAATTTGGCAAACACGGTGTTGGGCTCAATGGTCAGGTGATACACCGACAAATGCGGGGGCTGCAAAGACAAAGCCATATCAAGGTCTTCGTCCAACTGCGCCAGCGTTTGACCGGGCAAGGCGTACATCAGGTCGAGGTTGAAGGTGTCAAACGCGTCACGCGCTTCTTCGACCGCGGCAATGGCTTGGGCGCGGTTGTGTACGCGGCCTAACGCCTGCAAGTGTTGGTCGTTGAAGCTTTGTACCCCCACCGACAGGCGAGTAACGCCCGCTTTGCGAAAGGCGCGAAAGCGGTCTTTTTCAAAGGTGCCGGGGTTGGCCTCCAGCGTGATTTCGCAATCGGCTTCTAGGCGCAAACGTGCACGCATGTCGCTGATGAGGCGGTCAATCGCCGCAGGCGAAAACAAGCTGGGCGTGCCACCGCCAATGAAGATGCTGTGCACGCTTCGGCCCCAAATGAGTGGCAGGCTGTGTTCAAGGTCGGCACACAAGGCGTCGAGGTAGCGCTGCTCGGGCAACTCGCCACCCACGCTGCTTTGGGCTTCGTGCGAGTTGAAGTCACAGTACGGGCACTTCTTCAAACACCACGGCAAATGCACGTACAGCGAGAGCGGCGGCAAGCTGCCCAAGCTGAGCGTGCCGGGGCGCATGAGGTGTTGGATGTCTTGGGTCATGAAAACCAATGCTCACGCATGAGCGCCAACATTTGCTGCGCGGCTTGACCGCGATGGCTGTTGGCGTTTTTCACCTCGATGGGCAGCTCGGCAAAAGTTTTGCCAAAGCGCGGGATGAACATGATGGGGTCAAAGCCAAAGCCGTTGCTGCCCACAGGCGCACGGGTGATTTCGCCCACCGCACGGCCCACGGCAATGAGTGGCTCGGGGTCATCAGGGTGGCGCACGGCTACGAGGGTGCTCACAAGCGCAGCGCGGCGGTTGTCAATGTTGGCCATTTGCTCAAGCAAGGCACGCACATTGTTGTCGTCGCTTTTTTCGTAACCAAAGTGCGTGGCGTAGTAGGCGGTTTGCACGCCGGGCAGGCCGCCAAAGGCGTCCACACACAGGCCCGCATCATCGGCCACGGCGGGCAAGCCGCTTTCACGCGCGGCGTGGCGGGCTTTGGCCAAGGCGTTTTCAACAAAGGTGTGAAACGGCTCTTCGGCTTCGCCAATGTGCAAATCACCTTGGCGCACCAGCTCGACACCCAGCGGCGCAAACATGGCTTGCAGCTCGGCGAGCTTGCCTTGGTTGTTAGAGGCCAGAACGATTCGCTTCATGGTGTTTAAACCAACGCTACGCATCAAGCCTGCAAGGCTTCTTGCTGCATAGCAATGAGTTCACGCACACCTTTTTCGGCCAAGGCCAGCAAGGCATTCATTTGGTCGCGGGTGAACGGCAGGCCTTCGGCTGTGCCCTGCACTTCTACATAGTGGCCAGCGCTGGTCATGACCACGTTCATGTCGGTATCGCAGGCGGAGTCTTCGGTGTATTCCAAATCGAGCAAGGGCAAATCGCCCAACATGCCCACCGAAATAGCGGCCACGCCTTGGGTGATGGGGCTCTCAGAAATTTTGCCTGCGGCAATGAGTTTGTTCACCGCGTCTTGCGCCGCCACAAACGCACCGGTGATGCTGGCCGTGCGTGTGCCGCCGTCGGCTTGCAACACGTCGCAGTCCAAATGGATGGTGCGTTCGCCTAGTTTTTTCAAATCAAACACAGCGCGCATCGAGCGGCCAATGAGGCGCTGAATTTCTTGGGTGCGGCCCGATTGCTTGCCGCGTGCGGCTTCGCGGTCGCTGCGGGTGTGGGTGGCGCGGGGCAGCATGCCGTATTCGGCGGTGACCCAGCCTTCGCCCGAGCCTTTTTTGTGGCCAGGCACTTTTTCTTCCACCGATGCGGTGCACAGCACTTTGGTGTGGCCAAACTCAATCAGCACCGAGCCTTCGGCATGCATGGTGTAGTTGCGGGTGATGCGCACGGGGCGCAGTTGGTCGGCAGCACGGGTGTGGCGAGAGGCGGGCAAGGTGGTAGTCATGTTGGGCTTGTGTGGGTCTTGGTTCGAAAACTGCGATTGTCGACCAAGACGCAGCCCTCACCCACGCTGCAGCTAAACACCCTGCCAAGCCTGAGATAATCACCGCTTTGATACCCAACGCCACACCATGCCCATTTACAGCATGACCGGTTATGCCAGCGCGCAAACCGAGCTGACTTCAGACACCGCCAACAGCCCAGCCCTGCGCTTGGGGCTGGAAATTCGCTCGGTCAACAGCCGCTTCCTTGACCTGACGTTCAAGATGCCCGAAGAGCTGCGCCAGCACGAGGCGGCCATGCGCGAGCTGGTGAGCAAGCACCTCAAACGCGGCAAGGTTGAGGTACGCGCCAACATTGAGAGCACGGCCGATACTAGCTTTGCCGAGCCAACCCCTACCCTGCTGCAACGCCTGCTGGGGCTACAAGAGATAGTACACGCTCACTTACCCAAGGCCAATGGCCTGTCGGTGGCTGATGTGTTGCGCTTGGCTACGGCCCAATCTGCCGCACCTGCCGACATTGGCCCTGCGGTGTTGAAGCTGGCTCAAACCACCCTCACCCAACTCAGCGATGCACGCGAACGCGAGGGCGCACGTCTAGCCCAAACCCTGTTGGAGCGCGTGGGTCAACTCCGCGCTTTGGCCGACCAAGCTGCGCCGCTGGTCCCCCAACTCGTCGAGCAACAGCGCTTGCGCTTTTTAGAGCGCTGGCGCGATGCCATGGCCTTGGCCGAAGGCGCTACGCTGCCCGAAGCCGCCCAAGATCGCGCCTTGACCGAAGCCACTGCCTTCGCCATTCGCATTGACGTGGCCGAAGAGCTGACGCGCTTGGCTTCGCACCTCGACGAAATTGCCAACTTGCTGAACAACCCCAAGGCCGAAGGCGTGGGCAAGCGTTTGGACTTTCTGATTCAAGAACTGCACCGCGAGGCCAACACCCTCGGCTCCAAGTCCTCCACGCTTGAGATGACGCGCATCTCCGTGGACATGAAGGTGTTGATCGAACAACTCCGCGAACAAGTACAGAACCTCGAATGATGGACAACTTCCCCGGCAACCTCTTTGTGGTCGCGGCCCCCAGCGGGGCTGGCAAATCGAGCCTCGTCAAAGCCTTGATGGAGCTTGACGCCAAAGTGCGCCCCTCGGTGTCGCACACCACGCGCCCACCCCGCGGCCAAGAAAAGCATGGTCGCGAATACTTCTTTGTGTCGCCCGGCGAGTTTGACCAAATGGTCGAGGGCAACGCATTTTTGGAATGGGCTCATGTGCACGGCCAACGCTACGGCACCTCCCGCAAAGCCATTGAAGACCGCATTGCCCAAGGCGCAGACGTGATTTTGGAAATCGACTTCCAAGGCGCGATTCAAGTAAAAAAGCTGTTTGCCAACGCGGTGCTCATCTTCATCTTGCCGCCGAGCTGGGAAGAACTGAAATCTCGCTTGCACAACCGTGGCGAAGACGCTGCCGACATCATTGAGCTGCGCCTGAAGAATGCCGCCGAAGAGATGGCACAGGCCAAAGAATTTGACTACGTTATAATCAACGAGTTGTTTGAGACGGCCTTGTTCGACCTGAAAGCGATCGTGCATGCACAGCGCCTCAAATACCTGGCACAGCGCCGGGCTCGGGCTGAGATCTTTCAAGCCCTGAACATCACCTAATTTCCGGAGTACCCACATGGCCCGCATCACTGTTGAAGATTGCCTCGAGAAAATCCCAAACCGTTTTCAATTGGTTTTGTGCGCCACATACCGCGCTCGCATGTTGAGCCAAGGTCACACACCCAAAGTTGAAAGCAAGAACAAGCCAGGCGTCACCGCCTTGCGCGAAATTGCAGCAGGCCAAATCGGCATCGAGATGCTGAAAAAAGTACCCGGCTAAATCGGGGTTACCCCAAGTGAAAAGCACCGCGACGTCGGTGCTTTTTTCATTGCGGGTAAAGTAGCCGTATGAGTGTCACCCAATCCACGTTAAAGCCTCCTGCTTCCTTATCCGGAAGCGCTGCCGCAGCCAATGCTGCCGCGGCAAGCTTTGCTGCGTTGACTGAAAAACTAGGCTACCTCAACACCGAGGGCTTAGACATGGTGCGCCGTGCCTACCGCTATGCCGACGAAGCCCATTTGGGCCAGCTGCGCAACAGCGGTGAGCCCTACATCACCCACCCCATCGCCGTGGCCGCGCAGTGCGCGGAATGGAAGCTCGATGCACAGGCCCTGTCGGCCGCGCTGCTGCACGACGCGATGGAAGACTGTGGCATCACCAAGACCGATTTGATCGAGCGCTTTGGCATTCAAGTGGCCGAGTTAGTGGATGGACTGACCAAGCTCGACAAGCTCGAATTCAACACCCGCGAAGAAAGCCAAGCTGAGTCATTCCGCAAGATGCTGCTGGCCATGGCGCGCGATGTGCGCGTCATTCTCATCAAGCTGGCCGACCGCAGCCACAACATGCGCACCATGGGCGATATGCCCCGTGCCAAGTGGGGTCGTATCTCCAACGAAACGCTCGAGATTTACGCACCCATTGCGCACCGCTTGGGCCTGAACCAAACCTACCGCGAACTGCAAGAGTTGTGCTTTCAATACCTGTGGCCGTGGCGTCACAAGGTGCTGAGCAAAGCCATTCAAAAAGCCCGCCACCGCCGCCGCGATTTGATGCAAAAAGTGCAGCAAGAGGTGGAAGCCGCTTTTGCCAAACAAGGCCTGAATGTGCGCATTTCGGGGCGCGAGAAAACGCTGTATTCGATTTACAAAAAAATGGACGGCAAGCATCTGAGCTTTGCGCAGGTGACCGACATTTACGGATTCCGTTTGGTGCTACCCGATGTGATTGACTGCTACACCGCGCTAGGCGTGCTGCACCAGATGTACAAGCCCGTGCCAGGCAAGTTCAAAGACCACATTGCGATTGCCAAGCTCAACGGCTACCAATCGCTGCACACCACCATCGTCGGGCCATCGGGCTTGAACGTGGAATTTCAGATGCGCACCGAGGCCATGCACTTGGTGGCTGAAACGGGTGTGGCCGCGCACTGGCTGTACAAAGACAAAGGCTCTAGCAACGAGGCCAACGAAAACTTGGGCAACAAGTGGCTGCAATCGTTGCTCGACATTCAAGACGAAACACGCGACGCCACCGAGTTTTGGGACCACGTCAAAGTCGATCTCTTCCCAGATGCGGTGTATGTGTTCACACCCAAGAGCAAGATCATGGCGATGCCACGCGGCGCCACCATCGTCGACTTTGCGTATGCCGTGCACAGCGATGTGGGTGACCGCACCATGGCCGGCAAGATCAATGGCGAACAAGTGCCACTGCGTACCGAGCTGCGCAATGGCGACATTGTTGAGGTGGTGACATCTGCTGTTGCGTCTCCCAACCCCGCATGGTTGGGCTTTGTGCGCACAGGTCGCGCCCGCTCAAAAATTCGCCATTACCTCAAGACCATGGCGCACTCTGAGTCGCAAGACTTGGGCAAAAAACTATTGGCCCAAGCGCTGCGTGCCGAAGGCATTGAATCGCTCCCCGCACAAGACGAACAACACGCCCAAATTTGGGAAAAACTACTGCATTTCACGGGCAGCAAAACCAAAGCCGAATTGCTCACCGACATTGGCCTTGGCAAACGCGTGGCCAGCATCGTGGCCAAACGCTTGGCAACCTTGTTGTCTGACTTGGGCCACAAGCCCGACGCCCTGCTGCTGAGCCGCGAGCGCTTCACCGCGCACGAAACTGTGTCGCAAGGTAGCGTGACGGTGGATGGCAGCGAAAACGCATCGGTGCAATACGCCACTTGCTGCCGCCCTGTGCCGGGTGACACCATCGTGGGCTACCTGGGCCGTGGCGAAGGCTTGGTCGTTCACACCGACAACTGCGGTGTGGCGCAGCGCCTGAAATACAAAGACAGTGAGCGCTTCATTGCCGTGGAATGGGCCGAAGAACCCACCCGCACATTTGAAGTGGCCTTGGTAGTCACCGCCAGCAACGGCAAAGGTGTGCTCGCCCGCGTGGCCTCAGCCATCACCAGCGCTGAAGCAGATATCACCTTGGTCAACATGGCCGATGAGGTGAGCGGCCAAGAAGCGTTTGACTTGCGCTTTGTCATTGCTGTGCGCGACCGTGCGCACTTAGACGCTGTATTGGGTTCGTTACGCCGCGTACCTTCGGTGCTGCAAGCACAGCGTGTGGTGTCGGGTGTGGGGCGAGAAGCTTAAGCCTTCTCAGCAGCAGGTGTGGGGTAACGCACCTCCACCACTTCCACCTCTTGCACGCCCACGGGCGTGACCAACTTCACCACATCGCCTTCACGCGATTTGAGCAGCGCGCGCGCAATAGGCGACACCCAAGTCACTTGGCCTTTGAGGCTGTCAGCCTCGTCAATGCCCATGATGGTGACGGTGCGCTCAACATCTGCCTCATCCACATACGTCACTGTGGCACCAAAGAACACTTGGTCACGGCCATGATGGACGCTGGGGTCGGTAACCTCAGCGATTTCTAAGCGCTTGGTAAGGAAACGGATGCGGCGGTCAATCTCGCGCAAACGTTTTTTGCCATACAAATAGTCACCGTTTTCTGAACGGTCACCGTTGCTGGCAGCCCAGTGCACGATGTCTACGATGCGTGGGCGCTCGTTGTCGATCAGCTCCAGCAGTTCATCGCGCAACACGGCGTAGCCTTGTGGCGTGATGTAGTTTTTGCTGCCCTTAGGTAGCGGCGGTAGGCCGATGTCATCATCGTCGTCCGCCCCGTCGTGTTCGCGGGTGAAGGCCTTGCTCATGGCCGTTCAAGCCTCAATGCCAGCCAATGACTTGGTAGCCGCGCTCGGCTAAGCATTGCTGCACGAATTGGCGGTGCATATTGCTTCCACCCACCGACTGCCCTGCTGCAGTGGCAGCAGCGCCAGCTGCGCCAATGGCAGCAGCACCTGCAGCAATGTCACGCATATCGGGCTTATGGCCGCTTAGCAAAGACCCCACCACGCCTGCAGCACCAACGCCAGCAGCACCCGTGGCTGCAGCACGCCCTGCATCAATTTTGTTGACAGCGCCAACGCCAGATTGATCAGCCAAGCTTGCACACGCTTGGGCATCAGCCTGCGCTTGCGCGGGGCCAACTTGCTGGTAATGCATGTTTGGGTAAAAAGCAGGCTTGGCGACTGGCGTCGCGCAACCGCTCAACGCCAAAGCTGCAACAGAAGTCAATGAAACGAGAAGACGATTTTTCATAGAAACATTTTATGTAGCGAAGAGAATTCAACGCAGCCAAAGAAAAAGGGTTTACATCCGAAGATGTAAACCCTTGTTCAATTTGGTGCGGCTGGCAGGAATCGAACCCACGACCCCTTGGTTCGTAGCCAAGTACTCTATCCAGCTGAGCTACAGCCGCTCTGGAAAACCGAAAGTATATCACAGATATTTGTAGGTCGACAAGAAGTTGGGATTTGAACCAAGGGGGATAGGCAGTTTTTAACCTTAGATAAATAAGACCATTGAAAAGCGCTCTCAATAGGGAATGTTGGGTAACTCTAAGATCATGATCTGAAAAGGAATCTACAAATGAACTGGCAGCAGATACATGCTCTCGTGACGGGAGGGACAAGAGGAATTGGTTTACAACTGGTGACGCAACTTGTAGCCAATGGCGCAAAAGTCACAGCGACTGGGACCTCAGAAAGTGCGTTGACCGAAGCTCGGACCCTGTTGCCACAGGTGAATTGGCTTGTGCTGGACCAAGCAAACACAGCGAGCCGTGAGGCCTTCGTTCAGTCCTTACCTACAGGGGGAATACAACTGGTCATTCATAACGCTGGCATCCAGCAATTGCGAGACTGGACAGACCAAAATGCCAGCGTCATTTTCGACACCGAGCAAGAAATGAAAGTGAACTTCGTAGGCCCCGTAGAGCTCACAAGGCTGTTGTTACCTAGACTGGCCTGCGAACAAAAAGCACAGATAGTCTTTGTGACTTCTGGTCTAGCCCTAGCGCCAAAGAGGAGCAGCCCGATCTATTGCGCGAGCAAGGCCGCCCTAAGATCTTTCACAAAATCCCTGCGGGCTCAAATTCGACAAGCTGGTTGGCCCATCCTGATACAGGAGGCACTGCCGCCACTGGTCGATACCGACATGACCCGAGGACGTGGTCGAGGCAAAATTAGTGCAGTTGATGCCGCAACCCAAATTCTCAAAGGGGTGCACAAGGGTCAGCCAGAAATTGATGTGGGCGCAACGGCATTACTTCGGTTCATACTGCGATTGAGCCCTTCGCTAGGGGAGCGAATCATGATCAGGCATTGAGATCCGCCTCGCGTGAGTCTGAACCCATAAAAAGCCACTGACCGAAATCAGTGGCTTTTTCATTTTGGTAGGGCGACACGGACTTGAACCGTGGACCAAAGGATTATGAGTCCTCTGCTCTAACCAACTGAGCTATCGCCCCAACCTAAGCTCCCATTGTAGTTTGTACGAAAAGGTTCACCTCAAGTATTCAGCCGTGAGGTCGAAACATCTGTGACGGCGCTAATTCCAGCGTCGAACTGTTTTTGACACACGCCCCATGACCTACGAGATCTTTAGCTCTATCAAGAGCCACATCATTCGCTGGCCACGCCATTTGCTGATGGCTGGCGGCCTTTGCTTGCTCGTGGCATGTGGCGGGGGTGGTGGCGGGGGTGCCACGTCGTCTGCGACATTCACAGCACCTTCCGCACCGAGCCCAACACTGACCAGAACAGATGGTGGCGCCAACATCAACCCCGGTTTTCAAGCCACATTTGTGCCCCTCTTTAGTTACGGCACAGGCCGATTGACGGCCAGTGACGGCTCCATTTCTAGCCGAGTCGTGAATTCTGGTGAAGCGATCACCGTCAACCCCAGCACAACCACCACGTATACCCTGGTGGTGAATTACCAAGATCCAACCACGGTACGTACCTCTATCTTGCAAACTGCACCTGTGTCGTTGACCGTCACAGTGAACACATTGCCCAACATCGTTCCAGATGTCACACTGGGCATTGACACGCAAGCCATCCTCACCGGTGGCAGTGTGGTGCTGACGCCCCAATTCACTGTACCGACTGGTTTGACACTTGACTTGAGCACCACGGGCATTTTGACCAACAACCTTGAATCCTCGTTCATCCAAGTGAGTGCATCAGGTATTGATATCCCTCGCACAAACCTGCAAGCAGACACCACTTACACCTTGCGCGTGACCTACATTGACACACGCGATGCATCTAATCCCCGCTACACAAAGACCAATAGCAAAGTTGTCACTGTGACGACGGGCGCTGGCAAAGTGGGTATTGCCGCCGACATGAACATTGCACGCAGCGATTTCTCTGCTACGGCCCTGCACAACGGTCAAGTTCTGGTGTGTGGAGGGGTGAGCAGCACAGGCACTGTCTTGAATTCATGCGAGTTGTATGACCCATTCTTTGGCACATGGACCAACGCAAGACCAATGGCCACAGCTCGACGCGGCCATGCCGCATCACTGCTTCGCAGCGGCAAGGTGCTGGTCACCGGCGGTTACGACGGCACAGCAGCCACCACGGCTTTGAAAACAACCGAGATTTATGACCCAGGCAGCAAATCTTGGTCTGCCGGAGCGCCGCTGATCGAAGCTCGTACAGGCCACACCAGCACACTCCTCAACAACGACAAAGTCTTGATCGTGGGCGGGGCCGTCAGCTCAGGCCGAGGAACTGTGGTCGAGTTGTTTGACCCAAGCACGCTGACTGGCGTCATCACAGCAACTGGCAGCATGAACGTATCTCGCCAAGAACACACAGCGACTTTGCTGCCCAACGGTCATGTATTGATTGCCGGACGCAACGACAGTGAAGGCTCTGCCTACAACAGTAACGGCAACTTGGTCGATGCGAAAAGCACTGAAATTTACGATCCTGTCGCTGCAACGTGGAGTCTTGGTCCGACCATGGCCATTGGTCGACGCGCTCATGCGGCATCGCTGATCAACGCGACCATCAATACATCAGCAGCTGCAGTGAACGATGTGGTGTCTAAATTCCAAATCTTGATCACAGGTGGCGCAGGCAGCGTAGCGGGTGATAAAGCTGAAGTCATCACACGCGAAACCAAAATCACAACGGCCGCTGTCGGTAGCACGGCGGCTGTGACCACCACGACTTGGTCGGTGGGCACAGCGATCACAATGCCTGCGGCACGCTCCTACCACACCAGCTCATTACTCGACTCTGGCGATGTACTGCTAGTTGGCGGAAAAAACATTGCACTGGCCGATTTAGACACGATCGATTTATTCGATGTGGACAACACTGCCGCAACGGGAGGTGCATTCTCTCCCTCCGCCCAGAAAAAGCTGAACTACGCCCGTTCCATGCACAGAAGCGTGAAACTCACCAGTAGTGCGGTATTGATCATTGGTAACTATTTCACCAACGCTGGCACTGCTGATAAAAAAGCTGAGCTATGGTCTCCGCCCTGATCAAGTTTGTGAAATACAAACCGATACATGGCTTAACAACACTCTTTAACGAACGGTGCCCTATGAAAAAACTCCTCACATTGGCTGCTTTGCTGACAACTGTGCATGCAAGCTTTGCTCAACCCGCCAAACCAAGCTATGCGTACTTTGAGGGCATGAACCTCAGCATGGGTGTTGCGCAAAACTCAACCGAAGCCACGTCGGCCTCTACAACCACCAAAGGCAATACCAGCTTGGGCGTTGCCAAGGTCAACTACACATTTGCACTGGCCTACCCTGCCAAGTTGGGCGTGAGCGCGACGTTTGACATGAAGAACTCAAAACTGAGCGCACAAGAATACTTGGCCGTCAGCGGCCCAACCGAAGTGAGCATTGAGCCAGGCATCTTGCTCATCAGCAACTCTTTGCTCTACGGCAAAGTTGGCACATACGCCAGCCGATACGAAGCGGGCGGCAACCCCACTCGTAATTTGAGCGGCATGAGCTATGGCGTAGGTTTGAAGCATTATGTTTACGGCCAAAACTTCATCCAAGCCGAATGGACACAGCGCAAAGCCGATGGCAACTCTGGCTTGGAAGGCGTCAAGTTCAAACAAGGCGCAGCGGCGCTTTACGTCGGCTTCAATTTCTAAACGTCTACAACTTTGATTCTGCGAGGGATTTATCATCCCTCGTATGAAACTCTCTCCCAGAGCCCTCGGGCTCACCTGCGCTGTGCTCACGGTGTTGATTTGGTCATCCTTCATCGTGGTGGCCAGAGCATCGGCAGCGCACACACTCCTTCCCCTCGACATTGGTTTTTTGCGCATCATCGGCGCGGGCTGCGTGTTGCTGCCGTGGAGTTGGTGGTTGATGTGCGCGCAGCGTCAATCGGGCGAACGTGCAGGCTCTTTCATGGGTTTGTCGCCACTGCCTTGGCGCATCACAGCTTTGGGTGGTTTGTTTGGCAGCATGCTCTACGCCATGCTGGCGTACTCTGGCTTTTTCTTTGCACCTGCAGCGCACGCCTCTGTGCTGATGCCTGGCAGCTTACCGTTGTGGACATCGCTCTTGGCCATGGTCGTTCTGCACGATCACATCACACGCGCTCGTGCTATCGGCTTGGCCTGTATTGTCTTGGGCGACTTGTGCGTGGGCGGTGCCAGTTTGCTCAGGGCTTTTGATGGCGGTGACATCTGGAAAGGCGACTTGCTCTTCATGAGTGCCGCGTTTTGCTGGGCTTGCTACACCGTGCTGGTGCGTCGCCATGCGCTAGACCCTGTGCGTGCCACCATCGCGATCACGGCCTTTTCTTGCACCACCTTCATTCCGGCCTATGCATTGGCAGCCTACATGGGTTGGGTGCCTAGTCATTTGTCGATTGCACCCGTCGGCGAAATGGTGTTTCAAGCCATCTATCAAGGCGTCGGTTCGGTGGTGATTTCAGGCATCACGTTCAATGTGATGATTCGCCACTTCGGCCCTGTGCGATCAACCATGATCACGGCCCTCGTGCCTGGTCTTTCTGCGCTGGGTGCAGTGGTGTTTTTGAATGAGCCCATGGGCTTGAATTTGCTGGCGGGCCTGGCCTTGGTGACCTGCGGCATTTTGTTTGGCGTGCGCTTGCCAAAACCTTGATGCACTTACTTGTGGCTCAGGGCGTTGCTCACAAGCTTGGACGTGATGTCCACGATTTGAATCATGCGGTCGTAAGCCATGCGCGTGGGACCAATCACACCGAGCGTGCCCACGACATGCCCGTCTACTTCATACGGCGCACTCACCACTGACAGCTCTTCCATAGGCACAATTTTGCTTTCGCCACCGATGTAGATACGCACGCCTTCGGCCTGCGCTGAACTATCTAGCAAACGCACCAACTGCGCTTTTTGTTCAAACAAATCAAAGGCACGGCGCAAGTTACCCATATCGCTGGAGAAATCGCTCACCGACAACAAGTTGCGTTCACCACTGATGATCACATCGTCTTGCGCTTGGGTGAGAGCCTCGGTGCTCACCTGTACCGCCGCTTGCATGAGGGTGGCAATTTCACCGCGCAATGACTCGACTTCTGCCAAAAGCTTTTCGCGCACTTGCTCAATCGCCATGCCTGCGAAATGTTGGTTAAGGTAGTTGGAAGCTTCCACCAACTGTGATGCGGTGTAGTCGGTCTCGGTGAACAGCACGCGGTTTTGCACGTCGCCTTCAGGCGAGACGATGATCACCAACAAGCGGCGGTCCGACAAGCGCAAAAACTCGATATGGCGAAACACCGAGCTGCGACGAGGCGCAATAACCACACCCACAAACTGGGATAAATCCGACAAGAGGTGTGCCGCATTGGCAATCACCTTGTGCGGTTGATCTGGGGCCAAAGTGGGGGTCTGGAGTTGGCTGCGCTCTGCCGTCAACATGGTGTCGACAAACAAGCGATAGCCCAAGGCAGTGGGAATGCGGCCCGCCGAGGTGTGCGGGCTGGCAATCAGGCCCAACTCCTCCAAATCAGACATCACATTGCGGATGGTGGCGGGCGAGAGTTCAATGCCATTGGCACGCGACAACGTGCGCGAGCCGACGGGTTGCCCGTCGGCAATGTAGCGCTCTACCAGCGCTTTGAGCAATAACTTGGCGCGATCGTCTAGCATGTTGAATCTTTGGCGAATTTTAATGATGTAATTTACCCATGAAATCGAAATTTCGGCACATTGCATTGCTCGGGAAATACCACCAATCGGTCGGGATTTCCAACGCCTCTTCCCGTCAAACGCTTGAGGGCATTGCGCAGTTCTTGCACACCCTAGGCTGTGATGTCGTGGTTGAACACGCCACAGCCTCAGGCGCAGGCTTGAGTGGCTACACCGTGATGAGCATTGAAGAAATTGGCCAATCGTGTGACTTGGCCATTGTGCTCGGCGGCGACGGCACCATGCTCGGTTATGCAAGGCAGCTGGCGCCACACAACGTCCCACTGATTGGCATCAACCAAGGTAGATTGGGTTTCATCACCGACATCCCCCTCAATGAAGTTCAAAACACGCTCTCGGCCATGCTGCGAGGCGGTTATGAAGAAGACCGTCGCGCCCTGATGCGCGCCAAGGTCTGGCGCGATGGGCATTGCGTGTTCAACGCACTGGCCTTGAACGACGTGGTGGTCAACCGTGGTGCGACCAGCGGCATGCTGGAAGTGCGCGTGGCGGTGGACGGCCGCTTTGTGGCGAACCAGCGCGCCGACGGTTTGATCATCGCCACCCCCACGGGCTCCACCGCTTATTCACTGTCTGTGGGCGGGCCATTGCTGCACACTTCTTTGCCTGCGTGGGTGCTGGCCCCGATTGCGCCGCACACCCTGTCAAACCGCCCCATCGTGCTGGCCGACACGGGCGAAGTAACCATTGATCTGGTGGCGGGCCGCGATGCCAGCGCCAACTTTGACATGCAGTCGCTCGCGTCGCTCTTGATTGGTGACCGCATCACTGTGAAGCGATCCAACTACCACGCCACTTTCTTGCACCCCCGTGGCTGGAGCTATTACGACACCTTGCGTCAAAAACTGCACTGGAACGAGGGCGTGGCATGAGTTTGCAGCACATCGTTTTGCGCGATTTTGTGATCGTGCGTGAACTGGACCTCGACTTGTCGAGCGGCTTTTCTGCGCTCACCGGCGAGACCGGTGCTGGCAAATCGATATTGATAGACGCCCTGCAATTGGTGCTGGGTGCACGCGCTGAAACCAGCGTGGTGCGCGAAGGCGCAGCCCGCGCCGAAATTTGTGCCGAGTTCGACACCACGCCAGAGATCGTGAAGTGGCTGGATGACGAAGGCTTTGCCGACATTGCCAGCGACGGCCAGCTGCTGCTCAAGCGCACGATTGACGCACAAGGCAAAAGCCGCGCATGGATCAATGGCAGCCCTGCGACCGCCACCCAGCTACGCGCCTTGGGCGATATGGTTTTGGATATTCATGGTCAGCACGCATGGCAAAGCCTGACCCGACCCGAAGCGGTCCGTGGTTTGCTCGACGCCTATGCGGGCGTGAACCTGCAAGGCCTCACGCAAACCTGGACACACTGGCGTCAAGCCACCCAAGCCTTACACGAGGCACGCACCG